>MHBL01000178.1 GCA_001803235.1 Lentisphaerae bacterium RIFOXYA12_64_32 | reverse complement strand
TCGCTCCCGCCACTTTGGCAGAACGCGCCGACGCCAGCGAGTAACGTCCGCACATGATCGGGCGGTATTCCGCCCGGGATGCGCTGACGCAACACCGAGACAGCCGTCGCTTGCAGCCGCCTACGCCCGCGCAAGTCCGACCGGTTCCGACCCGGCTGAGTCAGAATGTGAGCCCGTCCCGCCAGTACTTTGGGCGCCCGTAGTAGTCATACAGACACTCTTCATACCGCCGGTTAACAGGACTGGACGGGGTGAATTCCGGGCAATTCTTCACCTCTTTCCGAGTGTTGTCCAGGTAGACCGTGGACGTCTCCCAGCTCACTCTCTCCACCCATTCGGGCGCCACCAGAACCTGCCGACCCGGGATCCAGCTCCGGGTGTCCACGACCAGATAGCGTATGCACCAGCACGCGTCGTCGACGATGAAGTCGGCCACGTGCCCGATCACCCCGTCGACGGCCTCGATGTGGAACCCCGTGATCACGCGCGTCGTGCGCAGGTGCGCATCGAAAGGCTTGCCGCCCTTGTTGACCGTCTCGGGAGGAGAAGACGCGGGGTCGTCGAGTGGGCCAACGAAGGGCGCCCCAGCGAGAGCTTCAGCGCTCCAGTACAGTTCCCAACCGTAGTGACGATGCAGTTCGGCCTCGTGCTGCCGTGCAACCGGCATGTCCGTGTCTACATCCGGGCTCGACTCCACCTGTGCCTTGGTGATGCTAACGGGCAAGATCCTCTTCTCCCAGTCCGGTTCCCCGAGAGCCGTGGGGGAGATCAGCACCTTTCGGCCCGGCAACCACCGCCCCAGACTGACCACCAGGTACCGGATCCCCCACCGGATGTCGTCAAAGTAGAACTCGCAGACCTTGCCGATGTCGCCGTCGGTCGCATGCACGGAATAGCCGTGCAGTTGGTTGAGACTCCTGAGCATGCCCATGAGATGCCTCCTGCGGATGCCGCTGCTGTCTACCTTGCTGCGTACAACCCTGCGCCCACCCCAAGCGGTGCCATGAGTCGGGGGGACGAGGCGCACACATCGCCGTTCCTGCCGCCGGCAGGGCGGAGCACGTCCGCAATCCTGCGCACCGCGTCGGGGGCGTCAACACCCTGGCCGGTGACGGTCAGTTCCGCCCCGCGCGACGCGCCGAGAACCAATAACCCGAGGATGCTCTTCCCGTCCACCTCGCGGTTTCCCAACCGAACCCGAATCCTCGCATCGAACCGGTTGGCCTCGCGCACCACGACAGCCGCCACACGGGCGTGCAACCCCTGAGCATCCGCCACGACTACGTTCTGGGTGAACTCGGCCATCGCGCGACCTCCATTGCTGCTGTCTTGGTGAGTCAGATTACCCCCGGGCACTCTCCATGCCCCGGCGTCGTTTGGCCCCGGCCCGCCTCGACACGTTCCAATACCCGCGAGGGTGACCTGGGCGAACAGATCCGCGCAGCCTTCTGCTTCGTTGCGATCACGTCACTCCCGTCTTCCTGCCTGCGTTCCCTCGTCCCGTCGCCACGACGGCCTACTCCTGAATGGTGATGGCGTCGACGGGGCAGCCTTCTGCCGCCTCACGACACGCGGCCTCCTCCTCGGGCGGCACCGGGTCCATCTGCACTGCTGCCACATCGTCCTCTAAATGAAACACTTCCGGACAGGTATCGACACACAACCCGCAACCCGTGCACAGATCCTTGTTGACTGCCGCTTTCACCGTGTCTGTCTCCTTATTGAAGTCCCCGTTCCGCGCCGGACCCGCAGCTCACTGGCACACGGGCGTTGCCGGCGTCTTTGTCTACCCATGACTCTACAGGCACGCCACTCACCGCGATATCGGGGGAACCCCGATTGCTCAGCGCGAAATGCCTGACCTACGGACGAGGTGTCGGGTGTCGGGTGTCGGGTGTCGGGTGAGACACGGGGCGGGAGGCGGAACGGGCATACCTATCACGCCAACGTCGCCGTCGCCGCTCTCGACAAACAGGCCCTAACTCCGGATCACGCGCGGCGCGGGGTGCCAGGACACGTCAGCGTCACGGTCGTTCCCTTGCCCGGCGCCGAGTCGATCCGCATCGTGCCGCCGATATGGCGCATCCGCTCTTCGATGCTGAAGAGCCCGAAACTCTCCTTCGTCCGCGAGGCAGTACGAAGCAAGTCGGGATCAAACCCGTCCCCGTCATCTCTGACCGCCAGCGTCACCCCGCCGTCGCCATACGCGAGCGCCACTTCGACATCGTGGGCGTGGGCGTGCTTGCCGATGTTGGCGAGCAGTTCGCGTGCCGACTGGAACAGCAGGACATTGACCGCCTCAGCGGTGCCCTGCGGGTCGCCCATCGCCTGGCAACGACAGCACACGCCATACTGCTGTCCGAACCTCTCCCCAAGCCACTCCACGGCGCCCGTCAGGCCGAGCTGGTAAAGGATGGGCGGACTCAGGTCGGAGGTCAGAGTCCGGACTCGCTTCGCCATCTGGTTGATCAGTTCGCGGACCTCCGCCAATGCCGCTTTCGAGTCCGCCGTCTTGAGGA
Source organism: Lentisphaerae bacterium RIFOXYA12_64_32 (assembly GCA_001803235.1). Classification (GTDB taxonomy): domain Bacteria; phylum Verrucomicrobiota; class Lentisphaeria; order Oligosphaerales; family YB12-FULL-65-16; genus YB12-FULL-65-16. The sequence goes on along the minus strand of MHBL01000178.1, from coordinate 14,206 downwards.
GCTGCCCGAGCAACCCGAGCTTCAGTTTGGCCAACGCCATCGTCTGCCCCACATCGTCGTGCAGAACGGCGGCCAGGCGCCGACGTTCGCGTTCCTCGGCCAAGGACAACTCCGACGCCAACGCCTGCAGTCGCGCGTTGGTCACGGTCAACTCGGCGGTGCGTTCCCGCACTCGCTCCTCCAGACGGTCGCGCGCTTCCCGCAACGCCTGCTCCGCCTGCTTCCGATCAATGGCATACCGGATCGCCCGGGCAATGATTCTGCCATCCACGGTGCCTTTCACAAGGTAGTCCTGGGCGCCTTGGCGTATGGCGCGGATGGCCACCGCCTCGTCCTCGACTCCCGTGAGCACGATGATGGGAGTGGCTGCCGCTGCGCTCAGAATCCGGTCCAGGGTCGACGAGCCCTGCGAGTCGGGGAGTGTCAGGTCCAGCAGGATGGCATCGAACCGCTCCGTCTTGAGTCGGTCGACGGCCTTGCCCAGGCAGTCATCCCAGGTCAGATCAAAGGTCGCACGACCGGCGTCCAGCAGCAATTCCCGCAGCAACACCGCGTCGGCCCGATTATCCTCGATCAGCAACACGCGCATGGCACTGTCGCTTGCGTTACGTTCAGTCTCGCCCGGCGTGGGATCCATCTTCCTGAGCCTCCTGCAGAACCGCGTCTTGCGGGATGAGTGTTCAGATCTCAGGTGTCACAATGGAACACTATGATGGTCAGTAATATACGCATTCCTGACACCTGACACCTCCCATGAAACTGCGGTCCCAGAGCCCGCGTCCTCGCGGGCTCCGGGTGGGTCGCTGTCAGTTTCACTCAGGTATGATCGGGCGGTCTGCCGCCCGGGGGACGCTGACACCTGACACCTGACACCTGACACCTGACACCTGACACCTGGCTCTTGCAGTACTTCTGCAAGAGCCTCTCCTGTCCCCGAGCGACTGTGCCGATCCCTGGCTTCCGTTTGCCACCTTGGGCGGGGGTGTCGGGTGTGGAGGGGGGGGCTTCCCTGAACACCGAGCCCTGAACCCCTTGGCCTTCCGCCCTCAACCCTCAGCTTCATCCCTCATCCCTCATCCCTCATCCCTCATCCCTCATCCCTCATCCCTCATCCCTCATCCCTCATCCCTCATCCTTCATCCCTCATCCTTCATCCTTCATCCTTCATCCTTCATCCCTGCCTCCACCGTATGCTCCCGGCGGAATGCCTCGATGGCCCGCACCAACTCCAGGTAGCCCCCAAAGGTACTCGGTTTGGCCATGCAACATTGCCCTGGCAACGTACGCGGTCGCGCGAGTTCGAGTTCGGACCTCGAACTGCTCAACACGACCAGCGGGATCTCGCTCAGATCGGGGTCTGGCCGAATCTCCTCCAGGACCTCACGCCCGCTCTTGCGGGGCAGCTTCAGGTCCAGAACGATCAGGTCCGGCCGGATGGCCGCGGCGTACTTGCCCTGCCGGCAGAGATACGCCATGGCTTCCACGCCGTCGGGGACGACCGAGACGCGACAGGAGAGCCCCGCCGCCAAGAACGCCTCCTGCATCAAGACCACGTCGCCGCGGTTGTCTTCCACGATCAGGACGTCAACTGAATTCACCACGTCGAGCCCTGCCTTCCTTGCCAGATAAGGCGGCGTTCCTCGCCCAGGATGCGACCGGGCGCGCGGTGGCTCGGCGCGTCCCGCGCCGAAGCGGGGTACGCCGGCCGGTCCCCGGCCGGGGGCCTCGGGCCGGGACGGCCCGGAGCACCCTACCGCGGTCCCGGAGGTCACGCGCCACTGCCGCTCGGCACCCGGTCCGCCGTGGCGAATCGCTCCGAACGGGCGTATCCTGACACCCATTGCGCCGCCTTCTCTCTCTGTGCATTCATCCGCCGAGGTCGACCGTTTCCCCACTGACCACTGACCCATCCCTCTTCCCGCTCACCCCGGCAGCGTGAACAGGAACGTTGTGCCCTTTCCCGGTTCCGATTCGATCCAGATGCGGCCACCATGGCGCTCGACGATTTTCCTGCAGATGGCCAGCCCGACGCCCGAGCCCGCGTACTCGTCGCGCGTATGCAGACGCTGGAAAATCTGGAATATCCTGCCGGCAAACTGCGGATCGATCCCAATCCCGTTGTCGCGGACGGAGAAGAGCCAGACGGGAGAGGTTTCAGATGTCAGGTTTCGGGTTTCAGGACCGGATGGCGCCGTGTCGCCGCGCTCTTCACCGTCTCCTGGCCGCCCGACGCCATGCGCTGGAACTTCGCCTTTCCCTGACACCTGACACCTGACACCTGAAACCTTCCTCACGCCGATGTGCACCTGGGGCGCCACACCCGGGCGCCGGAACTTGACGGCATTGCCGATCAGGTTCTGGAAGAGCTGCGTCAGTTCCAGCGCACTCGCCTTGACGGTGGGCAGCGGATCGCAGGCGACCAGCGCCCCGGATTCGGCGATGCTCGCCCCGAGATCCTTAACCACCGCGTCCACAATCGCGGTGGCGTCGACGGCTTCGACGGCCACGCCACGGCCGACGCGGGAGTACGCCAGCAGGTCGTCGATCAGCCGGCTCATCCGCGAGGCGGCGTCCGTCGCGAAGTCGATATACTCGTTGGCCTTGGCGTCGAGTTGCTTCTGGTACCGGTCCTTCAGCAGGCTGGTAAAACTCGTCACCATGCGCAACGGTTCCTTGAGGTCGTGCGAGGCCACGTACGCGAACTGCACCAAGTCCTCGTTGGAACGCGCCAGTTGCGCGACGGTCTGCCGGAGCTGCTCGTTGGCCTTCTTTCGGTCGGTGACGTCCTCCGTGGTTCCGAAGCCGCCCTTCAGCGTTCCCTCCCGGTCGAACTCCAACTCGGCCCGCTCGCGGACCCATTTCACCGTGTCGCCGACGACGATGCGATGCTCGATGTCATAGGGCTCGCCGCGCAGGCCTGCCGACCACTTCTCATGCACGTAAGCGCGGTCGTCCGGGTGCACGGTGCCAAGAAACGTCTCGTAGGTCAGCGGCGCGCCCCTGGGCACGCCAAAGATTTGCCAACTCTCGTCGGACCAGAGCAGTTCGTTGCACCGCACGTCCAGCCGCCAGCTCCCCACGTGGGCCACGGCCTGCGCGTGTTTGAGGTCTTCGCGACTCTCGTGCAACGCCTGCTCGTTTCGCTTCCGCTCGGTGATGTTCTGAAAGAAGACACTCAGCCCCTCAGATGAAGGATAGGCGTGGGCGGCAAACCACGCATTCAGCGGCGGGAAGAAAGCTTCGACGCTGGTGGACGTCTGCTCGGCCAGCGCCCGTTCGTAGGCTTGCCGAAAGGGCAATGTCTCGGACTGAGGAAAACTCTCCCACAGGCTCTTGCCCATCAATTCCGGGCCCGGCTTCCCGATGAGCTGCGCACCGCGCGCGTTGATGTAAATGACCCGCCACTGCCGGTCCAAACTGAAGAACCCGTCACCGATGCTTTCCAGGATGGTGAGCGTCCGCTGGTGGGCCGCCTCCCGCGCCCCCTCGGCCTCCTTGCGCATCAACGCAAGGCCGATGCTGGCGCTGATCCCTTCAAAGAACTGGATCATCTCGAGCGTAAAACGATCCTTTCGGCGGTCATTCATTTGCAGCAGACCAACGATCTGCCGATTCGCACGGATGGGAACCAGCGCCACGGAACGGAAGCCCTCATGAATGCAGCGGTTTCGCGGATGAAGTCTTGGATCCTGGCCGACCGGGAGGCTTGCCAGTGGAAGTGAGTCATTGGTCCAAAAACTCCCGCCGGACGTAAAGAGTGGATGGTTCGGATCGATGGTTCCGGAAATTACCAGCCCGCAGGTGCACTCCAAGCGGACATTGCCGTGCCCGTGATTGCAGATCCCGCGATCCAACGCGCGCTCAACCAGTGAATTCTCCGCGAGCACAAAATCATGGCCAAAACCCTCTTGGACAAGATACGGAAAGTCATCCCCGCTGCGCAGGCGAATCCCCACCGCATCGAAACCCATTTTCCGCCTGATGGCGGCGAGGATTGACTTGATCGCACCAACCAGGGGGAGCGGAGCGTCAAGTATGCCCAGGATTTCAGTCGCAAGATGTTGGCGCCGTTCCGCCTGCCTGCGCTCGGCGACTTGCTGCCGCAGATCGGCGTTGGCCTGCTCCGCCTGTCGGCGCGCGGCGACGGCGTCTTCCACGAGGTTGAGCGCCGCCCGGCGGGAGGCGCGCAGTGCGTCGTTAGCGGCCTGAAGCTCGGCGGCACGCTGCACCAGTTCGGCGTTGGCTCGGCGCAACTGCTCGTCCCTCGCGCGCAGTTGGCGGTCGGCCTCGTACCGGTGGAACGCCATCTCGATCTGAACTTGGAGTTCGTGCTCTTCGAAAGGCTTGAGGATGTAGCCGAAGGGCTCGTCGAGCATGGCGCGTTTGAGCGTGGCGATGTCGGTCAGCGCGGTGAGATAGACGATGGGCAGGTCGCGCTCGCGGCGAATGGCCGCCGCCGCCTCAAGGCCGTCCACGCCGCCGGCCAGCCGTATGTCCATGAGCACCATCGCGGGCCGAAGTTGGCGGGCCAGAACGATGGCTTTCTCGCCGCTATCCGTCGAGCCCGCGACACTGTAGCCAAGCTGCTGCAGCTTGGCAGCGAGGTCGGCCGCAACGATGGCCTCGTCTTCAACGATGAGGATGGACGCAGCGGTCATGAACGATGTTCCTCATTCGCGGGCAGGAGAATTGGCTTCCTGCCGTTGTCGCTGATTCTCCTGGCCACGGGGCGCTTTGGATCGCTCTTCGGCAACGAGCAGGCAACGACCGTTCCGCGCCCCTTTCGCGTTCGCAGCGCCAAGGAACCGCCAATCATGTTGGCCCGATACTGCATGCTGGAAATCCCGATGCTCTTCCCCTTGGCCAGTCTTCTTGAGAAACCACAGCCGTTGTCCCGGACCGCGAGCTCGATTCTGCCGAGTTTCTCGGTCAGCACAATCGAAATGCGCCGGGCCGCGCTGTGCTTGACCGCGTTGCTGACCGCTTCTTGCGCAATCCGATATAGGTGCGTTGCCGTGACGTTGTTCGGCACCAGCACGGGGCGATGGCGCTTGAATTGGCAGGGGATCCGAAAGACCTCCGTTGTCTGCCTTGCCAGTTCCTTGAGCGCCGACATCAGACCTCTGGAGTCCGCCCCCACCGGGAACAAGCCGCGGGCCAGGTATCGCGCCTGGTTGCCGGCATCCTCCGACAACCTGCCGATCTTGGCGGCCTTCTCGGCTTCTGCCAGTTTCTTGCCCGCCAGATCGGTGCGTAACGCTTCACACAGGAAACCGATCGCGGCAATCTGCTGGCAGAGCACGTCGTGCAAGTCCTGCCCGATCCGCCGCTGTTCCTGGTCGCGGATGTTCAGGACCTGTTGCTCCAAAGCCTTGCGCTCGGTGATGTCACGGGCCGTGGCCAACACCCCCTGCACCTGCCCCCTCTCGTCACGATACACCGTGGCGTTGCACAGCACCTCCGTCGGGCGGCCCGACCGGTGGCGGATGGTCAGCGGGCAGTCGCGAGATTGAGTCTGCGTGAGCGCCGTTCGATGGCTCACGGCGGCCCCGTCCGGATCGGTGAAGCAGTCGAAAAAACCGCTGCCGATCAACTGCTTGCGCGACCGGCCGGTCGCCAGCTCGGTCGCGTGGTTCACGTCGGTGATGGTCCCGTTCCTGTCAGCAGTGAAGATCGGATCGAGGCTCGCCTCGATCAGGCTGCGGGCATAGCGCGCGGCCTCGCGCGCCTCCGCCGTGCGCTGGACCACGCGTTCCTCCAGTTCGGCGTTCATCCGCTGCAACGCCGTCTGCGCGCGCTTGAGGTCTTCGCGACTCTCGCGCAACGCAACCAGGGCCTGCTCCGCCTGCCGGCGCGCGGCGACGGCGTCTTCCACCAGGTTGAGCGCCGCCCGGCGAGAGGCGAGCAGGGCTTCGTTAGCGGCTTGAAGCTCGGCGGCGCGCTGCACGAGTGCGGTGTTGGCTTCGCGCAACTGCTCGTCCCTCGCACGCAGTAGGCGGTCGGCCGCGTGCCTGTTGAACGCCATCTCGATCTGGACTCGCAGTTCGCGCTCCTCGAAAGGCTTAAGGATGTAGCCAAACGGCTCGCTGAGCATGGCGCGTTTGACCGTGGCGCTGTCGGAGTGGGCGGTGAGATAGATAATGGGCAGGTCGGTCTCGCGGCGAATGGTCGCCGCCGCCTCAAGGCCGTCCATGCCGCCGGCCAGCCGTATGTCCATGAGCACCAGCGCGGGCCGAAGTTGGCGGGCCAGAGCAATGGCTTTCTCGCCGCTATCCGTCGAGCCGGCGACGCTGTAGCCGAGCTGCCGCAGCGTGGCGGCGAGGTCGGCCGCAACGATGGCCTCGTCTTCAACGATAAGGATGGATGAATCGGTCATGGCGGATGCTCCTCATTCGTCTACGCCAAATCCTACTACGGTTCTCGTTCGCAGCCATCCCTGTCGTGTTTCTGTCCCACCGGACAGGTCCCGGTAGTACGCCGCGTGGCCTCCACGCGGCATTGGCGGGCGGGGGGCCGCCCGCAGTACTTCGGAAGTTGCCATCCTGCAAGAACCTACGCTTTTCCCGCGACTGGCGCGCGGGAAAAGTGGCGCGGTGCGCCGCGGGTGCAGTGACGCAGTGACTCGGTGACTCACGTCTCATGCCCCTGGACTCCTGAAACCCGAAACCTGAAACCTGACACCCATTACGACAAACATGTTGGTCGAAGCGTAGCGCCTAAGGGCGCTAGTAGCATTTCGTTTACCCTTCCCTGCCCGTCAATGTTCTTTCCCGGCCCACGCGAGCTCAAACTCGGTTCCGCCGCCGTCCGGCTGGCGCGCCTTCACCGTCCCGCCCAACTGGGCCGCCAGCATCTGCACCAGCCGCAATCCCAGCGTCCGCGCCTGCCTCCAGTCCAGCCCCGCCGGCAGGCCCGCGCCGTTGTCGCTCACGCGCAACCGCACGGCGCCCGCCGCCGTCCGCGACAACGCCACCGTCACCTCGCCCTTCTGGCGGCCCGGAAACGCGTGCTTGAGGGCGTTGCTGGCCAGCTCGTTCAGGATCAAGCCGCAGGGCACCGCGCGCTCCACCGACAACGCCACCGGCTCCAACGCCAGTTTCAGGTCCACGGCCGCGACGGCCTCACCGTGGGCGCGCCACAGGTGTTGCAGCAGGTTAGCCGCGTAGTCGGCGAACGCCACCTCGGCCAGGTTTCCGGACTGGTAGAGTTTCTCATGCACCAGCGCCATCGCGCGCACCCGGTCGCGCACGTCCCGAAACGGGCCGCGCTCGGTTGGCTCGGACAGCGTGTCGGCCTGCAAACTCACCATGCTGGAGATGACCTGCAGGTTGTTCTTCACCCGGTGATGGATTTCCTTCAGCAACACGTCCTTCTCGGCCAACGCCGCCTTGATCTGCACCTCGGCCTGTTTGCGGACCGTGTTGTCCATGGCGATTCCGAGCAGGTGTTGGGGCCGGCCATCGGCCGCGTACTGGAACACGCCGCGGACAACCAGCCAGTGCACGCTGCCGTCGAGCCAAACGACCCTGTACTCCGCCTCGACCGGCGCGCATTCCGCCATGCAGCGGGCCATTTCCGCTTCCACCCGCGGCAGATCTTCGGGATGGACGCGCTCGGCCCAATCGCGATATCCATAGCGTTGGGAAAGCGTCGTCGTCGGTGGCGTCGTCGGTGCCAGAATCGGGCGCAGACCGAGCAGCCGGACCTGCTGTTCGGTCGCCAGAATTTCGCCGGTCACAATGCTCTGGTGGAAGATGCCGATGCCTGTCCCGCTGACCGCCAATGCCAGTTTCTCCTGGCTCGCGCGCGATTCTTCTTCCGCCCGCTTGCGCGCGATGGCATAGCGAATGCTCCTGGCCAGAGCGTCGCCGTCGATCTTGCCCTTGACCAGGTAGTCCTGAGCGTTCTTCGAGAGCGCCAGAAGCCCCGTCGCCGAATCCTGGAGTCCGGTCAGCACGATGACGGGCAGTGTGGGGGCACTGGCGGCGATTCGGTCCAGCCCGGCCAGACCGGTGCAGTCGGGAAGACCCAAGTCCAGCAGGACCGCTGCGAACCCGCCCGCCGACAGAAGCTCCAGCGCCTCCCGCATCGTCGGGGCGCCCACCACCTCGAATGAGGTCGCCGGGGCCTCGCTCAAATACTCCCGCAGAAGGCGGAAATCGGCCGGGTTATCCTCGACTGCGAGTATGCGCAGCGCATCCATTCGTTACCCCTGTTGCGGCGGCAGTTTCACGATGGTCAGCCAGAACTCCCGAATCGACTTCACGACCTTGGAGAATTGTTCCAGGTCGATGGGCTTGGTGATATAGCAATTCGCGTGCAGGTTGTAGGCGCTGACGATGTCTTTCTCCGCGGCAGATATCGTGAGCACCACCACGGGGATGCATCGCAGCTCCTCGTCTTGCTTGATCTCCTCCAGCACTTCCCGACCGCTCTTCCGCGGCAGATTCAGGTCCAGCAGGATCAGGTCGGGCCGCGGGGCTCGCGCGTGTTTGCCCTCCCGGCGCAGAAACGCCAAGGCCTCTTCGCCGTCGGTCACGACGTGCAGGTTATTGTACAACTTCTCCTCCCGCAGCGCCTCCCGGGTCAGCCGGACGTCCGCGGGGCTATCTTCGATCAGCAGGATCTCGATCGGGTGGATGCTCGTTCCGTTTGACACTTTCCGTTCCTCCTGGTTGCGGATTCTCGGCGGCGCCCGGGACGGTGAAGCAGAAGGTGGCGCCCCGGTCGGGCGCCGAGTCCACCCATATCCGCCCCCCGAGGTTCTCGACGATGCGCTTGCAGATGCTGAGTCCCACGCCGGATCCCTCGTACTTGTCCCGGGGATGCAGGCGCTGGAAGACCGCGAAAATGCGCTGGTGGTACTGCGGATCGATCCCGATCCCGTTGTCGCTGACCGCAAAGATCCACTCGCCATCGGCCTGCCGCGCGCTGACGCGCACCCTGGGCGCGGCCGCGCCGCGGAATTTCAGCGCGTTCCCGATCAGGTTCTGGAACAACTGCGCGATCCCGGACTCGTAGGCCCGGACCGTCGGCAACGCATCGTGCGTGACCATCCCGCCCGCAGACTCCAGGGCCGCCGTCATGCTCCGGATCACGTGGCGCACGACCCGGTCGCAGTCGACGTCGACCCGCGCAACGTGCTTCTGCCCCGCGCGGGAATACTCCAAGAGGTCCGTGATCAGTCTCTGCATCCGGGCCGCCGCGTCCAGGATGAAGCCGATGAATTCGTCGGCATCCTGGTCCAACCTGCCCTGGTAGCGCTTCGCGATCAACTGCGAGAAGCTGGACAGGGTCCGCAGCGGCTCCTGCAGATCGTGCGAGGCGACATAAGCGAACTGATCGAGGTTCTCGTTGACCCGCCGCAAATCCTGTTCCGCCTGCTTGCGTTCGGTGACGTCGCGGTTGCTTTCGAGAACCAGCATGTGGCCGTCGGCCGCGCGCAGGGCTGTCTTGCGGGTTTCGACCGTGACCCGCCTGCCGTCGCGCGTGGTGTGGATCATCTCGCCTTCCCAGTGCCCCGCCTGCACCAGCCTGACCTCGTAGTCCGGGGGGAGCCCCGAGGTGCGCAGCAGCACGTGGATGCGCTGCCCCAGCGCCTCCGCGGCGGGCCACCCGTAGAGCGCCGCGGCGCCGTGGTTCCAGAAACGGATGGCCCCGTCCAGATCGCGCACGATCAGCGCCTCGCGGGCGTGGTCCATCAACTCGGCCTGGTTGCGAAGCTGGATCTCGGTTTCCCGTCGGGCGGCGTCCGCGCGATTGAGGATCGCCGCGGTCCACCAGACCAGGGCCGCGAGGGCCACCATCATTGCCAGGGCGAACAGGCAGGCACCCACGGAGGGACCGAATAGGCCGATCCTCTCCCCTGCCTCGTGAAGCCACCCCAGAACCAGCGGCAGGAAAATCGCCGCGGGCAGGAGTCGCCGGACCAGTTGGCCGCCCGGGCCGGGCGCCATCAGCACCTCGGTCAAGCCGTCCGACCGGGCGAAGAGCAGTCCGCTCGCGAGCGCCACAAATGCCGCCGCCGTAGGCAGCGCCATACTGGAAAAGCCAGCGGGCCCGTAGAGCTGCCGCACGTCGTAGGCGTAACCGAGCGCCGCCATCAGCCCGAGGATTCCCACCGCCACGGACGCTGCCTGTTGCGTCCAGAGCGCGGCCCGCGTCCGTGCGCCAGCCAGCAGCAGGGACAGGCTGGTGAGCATGAAACACACTGCCGTGATCTGCGCCATGCGGCCCGGTATCGTCTGCGCGTCGCCAGGGTCGTGGAACATCAGCTCGTCAATGCCGAACCCGGTCACGGTGACGTATTCGGCCAGCGACAGCGCGCCGATCGCGCCCACCGCCGCCGCGCCCGCCAGCCGCCACACGCGCCGCTCGCGCAGCGCCAGCGCCCCGCCGGCCACCAGAAGACACAGCGCGGTGTTGACCTTCATGCTGGCCGCGCCCGGCAGGATCCGCGTGAGCCCGTCGATGCCCAGGGACCAACCGGCCAGCACCAGCAGGCCCGTGGCGGCTACCGCAGCGCCCGCCACGGTCGGCAGGCGCCGCAGTTCCTGGGCCACCGGCTCGGAGGGCGGCACGACGGCGCTGCCGCGCTCGCGCACGACGCGCTGCATTTCGCGGACGATAATTTCCGCGCGCGCCGGATCGATCAACTCCACCTGCCGGCGCAACGCCGCCTCGGCCGCGCGCGCGACGGCGGCCTCGGCCTCGGCCCGGGCGCGTGCCGCGCGCAACCTATGGCCGATCCACCCGAGGTAAAGACTGGCGCCGAGCAGGATCGCCGAACGGATGGCCAGCGAGAGATTCCAGTCGATACCGGTCCCCGGCCGCATGAAGTACCGCTCCGCCAGCCAGAGGCCCACCACGGCCGCAAACACGCCCGGCCCGGCGCCGAGCACCACCGCCACGATCATGATCGCGGGGTAGATCGTCACGTACGGGACGTTCAGCCCCATCACCGGCACGAGCGCCGCACGCGCCAACACCGCGCCGACGACGATCGCCAGCGCCAGGCTGTACCGCACGTACCAGCGATGCGTGAACCGCATCCCCGTTCCTTGTTGGTCATGGATCATTTGTCAGCAGTCGTTGGCGCCAATGGCCATCCCTTCTTTCTCAAACTCCAGCCCATACCGCGCCGGCTGCCCGGCCCTCTTGCAGAGTTCATTGATCTCCTTCTTCAAGTCGATCATGCGCAGTTCGCGATCCACCATGGCCCGGTTAAAGCGCGTCAGTTCCTCGTGGCTCGCGCGCATCGCCTCTTCGACCTGCTTGCGCTCCAGTTCGCTGGCGGCGCGCACGGCCACCAACTTCAGCACCGATTCCGTCAGGCGTGGGTTCGTCAGAGGTTTGCGTCCGATGGTTGCGATCAGGCCAATCGGTTCGCCGGTGTGACTCCAGAGCGTCACCCCCACATAACTCTCCGCCCGCAGGTCCTGAAGCGCCGTATCGCGCGGGAAGAATTGGCACACACTGGCGGGAAAGCAGCAAACCGTCTTCCCCACCACCTCACCACAGGGCGTGTCTTTCAGGGCATACAGCACGTTGTCCTCGAACTTGCCATCGCACCACACCGCCACCGTCCGGGCGGTCAATCCGTCCCCCTCGAGGCGATCGATGCAGACAAAGCCCATGCCCAGGCTCTGGGCCAGGTAGCGCGCCAGCGCCGGGAAGAAATCCTCGCCGGAACCCGTGCTGCCACACTGCACCAGAAACCGGAGGGCATCATCGAGCCGCCAGCGCTCGGTGATGTCCGTCACCGCCGCTCGGCAGGTCTGCCCGTCTTCCGTAGCCACAGCCTCGATGCGGACATGGAGCGCGCCGTCTGCCCCGGGCCCGGTGGCCGAAGCCGGGGAGTGCCCCGATCGGCAAAGCGCCACCTCGCAGGCTTCGCGTGGCTCGCCCTCGAACACGCCGTTCAGGAAGCCATTGAAAGCCGTGCGGTCGACATCGGCAACGAACAACCCGAAGCGCCGGTTCGACAGGGCGGAACGTTCCACCCCCAACAGGCGCGCCCCGGTCAGGTTCGCCCGGCGGATGCTCCCGTCCCGCCCAAGCGTGAAATACCCCACCGGCGCGAAATCGTATAGATCCGTGTACTGTTGCAAGTCCGCATCCGCCGCCGCGTGCGCCGCGAGCAGCCCCTCATTCTGCATCTCCAGCTCGACCTGGTGAACCTGGAGTTCATGGAGCAGCCGCAGCGTCTCCGGTTCGGCCGGCGGACGGGCCTTCGCCGTCCGCCGCGCCTGCAGGCGCTGCTCGGCGCGGCAGCGCAGATCGGCGGCCGCCGATGACGTGGTTTTGTTCTTCTTCATGGCGTCCTGGATGGTCGATGGTCAGTGGTTGAATGCGGCTCTGCTGGGGTGGGACATGGCTACTCCTCCCACCCAATTCCCCGGATGATTAGCGCCCCTAGGCGCTACTCTTCAAGCAACATGTTTGTCGTAGTGGGCTTCGAGCTTCGGGCTGCGAGGGAACGGAACCGCCGGCCAAGAGACTGGCCGGGCCACTGACTGCGGACCCGGTCCGCCACCGCTCCTGAGCGCAATCTCAGCAGCGGCCTAGCCGCCTTAGCGGCTATCTCTGCAACAACATGTTTGTCGTAATGGGCGCCGGTGGTCACCGCGTCACTGAGTCACCGAGCCTTCGCAACGGCGGCGCACCGCGCCACTTTTCCCGCGCGCCAGTCGCGGGAAAAGCGTAGTGCCTCAACCAACGGGAACTGCTACGAAAAACAACCTGTGTGAGGCGTCGTACTCGATGGAAACAGGGTCGCCGGTTTGGCTGACCTCTGACCTCTACCTCCGTATGATGATGTGGCCATGACTCTGCCCAAATATGTCGCGCACAGGCAAAGTACGCAACCCCGCCGCCGCCGTCACGCCTGGTTGCTGACGTACGGGATCCACTCAGCCCGCAGACGCAATGTATCTCCTGGCACGCGGCCGACTCTACGTGCGGGACCGGCGCCGGGACATCGGGGAATCCCTGATTCGCGCCGTCGCAATCCCGTAGCCCAAGGCGTAACTACTCATGGGCCCTTCTCCTTTGGGACCTCCGGATAGAGCTTCTTGAAGAGTTCCGGATAGAGATCTCTGGCGCATTCCGGGCAGATGCCGTGGCTGAACTCCGCCTCGCTGTGTTCGCTGATGTACGCCTCTAACTGCTCCCAGGAACCCTGGTCGGTTTTCACCCTCTTGCAGGAGGCGCATATGCGCAGGAGGCCGCTCAATCTCTCCACCTGGGCTAGTGAGTCCCTGAGTTCCCGGATGAGCCGCTCCCTCTCGTTGACCATGAGTTTCCGCTCCATCGCGTACCTGATGGAGCGGGACAGGACATGGCCGTTCACCTGCCCCTTCACCAGATAATCCTGCGCTCCCTCGTGGACCGCTTGCAGGCCCAACCGGTCGTCGGACTGGCCGGTGAGGACGACGAGGGGTATTCCCTGGGCCTGCGACAGGAGCGATTGCACCGTTTCCATCCCTTGACTGTCGGGGAGCCCGAGATCGGAGAGGATAAGGTCCAGCCCTCCCCGTGCGATCCTCTCGACGGCCTGGGAGAGGCAGGGAACGCTCTCAAGCGCAATTCCCCCCCCGGCCTCGCCCATCATTTCCCGTATCGTGAAGACGTCCCCCGGATTGTCCTCGATGAGCAGGACGTTCATGGTGTACCTCGTCTCCCCGCGCGATCTGACACCGTCACGTTCGCGGCTATCCGGGCCGTACCTCAGTCCCGCGGTACGGTTCCGGCTGTACCCCGCGCGGCCTCCGCGCGGTGCCAGCGGGCGGAGGGCCGCCCGCGGTACTTCGGAGAAATCCTCTGGCCGACGGTTAATAGCATTGGGGACGCGCCCCGTCTCCCCGGCATCACACCTGCCGCTGGAGCTCACCAACGGCCGCTGCCCTGCCGCAGGCTCGCGATGCACTTGTCGTCCGGCAACCCCGGAATGATGCGCCCGTCGGAAGTCGGCATCCATCCAGCACGTTGGCGGCGGCCGATTTCGGTCAGAATCAGCGCCACGGTGCGCCGATCGATCTTCGGTTTCGCGCGCGGTTCGGACGTGTCCATCGCGTTTCCCATGGTGTGCACCCTTTCACCTTGTCGTACGTCGGGTACGCCTCGAAAGTCCCGAATCGACTGAACATCCGAGATCTGGCAAGCCAGCAGGCCGTCACTTGCGCCCGGGGGCACTAGTGCTCGTCCG
>MHBL01000177.1 GCA_001803235.1 Lentisphaerae bacterium RIFOXYA12_64_32 | reverse complement strand
TTGGGGGTGGCTGCCCAAAGTGGCGGGACCGGCCCGGTCCCGCGGGTGTCGGAGCGAGCCCTTCGACAAGCTCAGGATCCACGACCGCTCCGACCACTCTAGGCGCCAGCCCCGGTCAACCGTCGACCTTATCTCCACCCGCGACAGACGCAGTACACCGACGAGTCAGGGCTGTTTCAAGATCTGGCGCCACGTCTCGGAAGGCCACGCCTCCGCGCACACCCGGTAGGGGCGGCCTGTCCTCAGGCCGCCTCCCCCGGCGTGGGGACACGCCGGGAGTACTCGCTGCACGCGACGGTCACGAATCTTGAAACAGCCCTGCCGACGAGTCGGATTCGGTTGACTTCGGACGGCAGGCATGGTATCGTGTTCATGTAGCACAACACCGAGGTCTGCAGGCACCCGAGGACTCAACGCCATGGCAACACCGCAGACGACAGGTTCGGCGCGTACGCCCAAGGCCGCCAAGCAGCTCTTCACGTTGATCGAGTTGCTGGTGGTGATCGCGATCATTGCGATCCTCGCCTCCATGCTCCTGCCGGCACTCAAGACCGCCAAGGACAAGGCCAAGGCCATCGAATGCGTCTCGAACCTGAAGCAATTGGGCATGGTCAACAGCTTCTACATGAATGATTACGACAGCTTTGTCATCTCCTCGTGTTTGAATACGCCGCCGACCTTCAAGACGGGCGACCCGATCGGGATGTATTGGTACGATTTCGTTGAGAAGAACTACGGTCTGACCAGCGTTCGCGCCAATGTCGCGCACTGCCCGGCAGCGCCGCAGAAGGACGGGCTTTTCGGCCTCGCTCACAACCATTGCCATTTCGGCTGGGGCGCCGGGTACGTCGCGGTGAAACTGGTCAGAGAACCGGAAGCCGCGGCCCTTTTTGCTGACACCGGGCCGATCGTCAATTCCTCGGATCCTAACGCCGGCAACTGGCTTGAGAACCCTTTCGCGAATATCTCAACGTTGTACTACATGCGCTGCCCCACCAATCTGCCGTTCTACACTGATGACCCCATGCGCGCCATTGGCCGGCACTCGGGCATTGTCCAGTGGGCCAATGTCGGCGGTTCCGTCGGTCGCGAGACGATTCGCAGGTTCATCAGTTCCGCGTCCGGCACCGCCGATTGCGTCTGGGACCGGTAGCCCCGGCGGCAATCCCCGGTTGCCGTTCGCCTGACCTCCCACCCCGGCTTTTCTTTCGAACCTGTGCGGGTAGATTCGCCCTCGCGGATAAATGGCCTGCCCCGGTTGGGATGCGATTGAGCGCGGTGGCTCGGCGCGTTCCGCGCCGAAGCGGGGTGCGCCGGCCGGCTCTTTCCGGCGACATGTCCGCCAGAGCCAGAGCGACGGCGGAAGCTGCTCGCGCGAAGACGGATCCCCGGCCGAGGGCCTCGGGCCGGGACGGCCCCGAGCACCCTGCTGCGGTCCCGGAGGTCCCGCGCCACTGCCCGCCGCCGCGCACAACGTCTCGCCGTGCGGTTCAGAACGTCTCGCCGAGTTGTTCGATGCGGACTTTCCAGTAGAGAGTCCTGAGCTGCTCGCCGAGGCCGTCGAGGAATACCTTGGCCGCGGCGCAGGCTTCCGGATCGACCGGGCCGGTCTCCGCCGCCAACTGCCGGGTCTGCTCGTAGCGCGCCCGGAATTTTTCGAACTGGTCGCGCAGGATCATCTGGGGCCGTTCTTTGTAGATGCCCTCAAGTTCCGTCCAGAACCGGGTCACTTCGCCTTCCTGGCACTTGAGCATCTCGCGGTATGTCCAGCCGCGCGGGGCTTCGCCCTCTTTCACCACCCAGTAGCCGCCGGGCACATAGATGTGCGCCTCTTCGCCCCCGACTCGACCCGCCGCCTCGGCCACGCTCTGCGCCTCCGGCTGCCAGTCGGCCGGCACGAACCACAGGTGTCCGAACAGCTTGGGACTGTGGAAATTGCCGCGCACGTCAGCCCAATTGTAGAGCTGCAGGCTCCCGCCCGCCTGACGCTCGCGGTCCAGGTTGAACCCCCACACCGTCCCGGGTTTCGGCGCTGCCGCCTTCAGCGCTGCGAACGGGAACGCGGCCTCGATGTACCACGCGTCCGCTGCCCGTGACGTCTTGACCGTCCACGGCGCGCTCCAGGTGCGGTCGAAGCCGACCGCATCGTACCGTGCCCCGACCGAGTTCACAATGAAATGGAAGTAGTTGGCGTGGTCGTGTTTCAGGTCGAGGAAGAACTCGATACAGTCGTCGTTCCACACGTTCGTGTCATCGACCTGGCACTTGGCGACCAGTTGGTCCATGCGCGACTCGGCGCACTTGATGCCGAGATAGAGGTTCGTGTCGTCGTACAGCAGGTGCATGACGGTCTGCTCGGAGGCCAGGTCTTCGCGGCCGCTGACCCGGAACCCCGCCACCTTAACCGCCTGATCCCACTCACCGGGGGAGAGTTGCCCGTCCAGCGTGATCGGCGTCGCCGCCTTCTTCACCGGGTAGGCGAGCGTCAGCAGCGCCTCGTTCCCTGCCGCCAGCGGCTGCTCCTCCTGGGCCAGCACGGCGCCGGCCGTGCCGACAGCCAGCATCCCCCACAACACGATCCGCCGACTCGCCAAGTGTTTTTTCAACGGAGATCTCCTCTTTTCACACCAGCAGTTCCCCCAGAACGCGTTGCCGTCTCGCACGCCGTCAGCCGAACGCCTTGTCTTCCGCATAGGGTGCGCCGCAGAAGATGCACTTCGAGTGTCGGCGGTGGAGTGACCGCCCGCACTGCTTACACTTCCGGAATGCGCTCCGCTTCAGTTTGCCGTCAAGCTTGCCGTCACGGAGGTCGATCTCATTGACCTTCTCAAGCAGGTCTTCCTCCGTCAATTCCTGGTGCTTTGCGATGGTCTCCCAGAGTGCCTGGTTGATGAGAAGCAACCGCTCGACCGTAAGCTCGAGATCCTCCAGGCGGGCGCTTGCATCGACAGCCTTGCGCTTCGCGATGGCCACGTCAGCGTCTGCAGCCGAGATGCGTCGCTGCTGGTACAGGTTCCAGAAGAGGTTTACCACGTTTTGGCCGCTCCGGCTTCGGGGCGTCTGCCCCGCCCGCGTCTCGTCGTCGCCCCTCTCACTTTGCCCACATCGCATCGCCTCGGGCCAGGAGGGCTTGGATCTTGAGTTGCCACCGCGTCTGTTCGAGCTGCGGCAGGGCTTTCAGCACCGCGCGTTCCGCCGGCCAACCGCCGGGGCCGGCCGTCTGCTCCAAGTCCTTGAGTAGCCCGGCAAGCCGCTCGACTTCACTCTGGTACGGCGCGCCGCTCTCGCCCGCGTCCGCCAGCAACGTTGCGGTCTCCGCACTCCACGAGGCAGCCGTGTACGTCCGCAGCGCCTGCGGTTGGAAGTCGGCGGACGTCAACTCGTTTCGCACTTTCACCGCGTTCTCCGCCAGCCAGGCTTGCGCGGCCGTATTGGTCTTGCCCGTGAAGTCCCAGAATGCCATCCGCACCTGGGTTACGCCCGGCTTGACCTCCAGGTCTGTGGTTGTGCCGTAGCCACCGACGCTCACCTTCCCCGCTTGAGTGTCCTCGGGCCTGAACAGCACGGCGCATGGCCCTTTGCCCTCGCCGTTCGCGACGTCGAAGATGCGGTCACAATAGAACAGGTACGTGTCTTCGGCCGGAACCAGGTCGAACGGCTTGCCCTCCGGCTGGTCGGTGCGCGGCGTGATGACTCGCCGCTCGCCTTTGCGCTTGTGCCACGAGGTGAAGAAGCTCGGGTAACACAACAGGCTGATGCTGGCTTTGGTGATCTCGACCTTGGGCTGCCAGACGGCTTCCGCTTTGAGGTGATTCGCACCGGCCTCGAGCAGGAACCGCAGCCGCACGGTCGCTGCTGGGGTCTCCCAAACCCACTCGCACTGGCCGCGCTCGCCCTGTTCGGAGACACAGACGTCCACCAGCCGATACGAACCCACATCTTCGCCGTTCAACGCGAGCCGGAAAAACCCGCCGCCGTACCAGTTTTCGTTCGACGGCTGCGGCATGCCGAGGTAGCCTTCCACGATCCCGACCCGGTCGCCGTGCGATTCGTCGACACACGCCCGGTAGTGCAGGCTGAAGAGGGTGTCGCCGGTCTTGAGTGTGATCGTCCGATTTTCGTACTGGTGTCCCTCGTGTCCAGCGTATTGCGTCGGGGCCTGACGCGCCCCGCCATCCTCGACCGCCACCACGGCCGCCGGGGGCACGCGCGGCGGTGCCACCGGGACGTCGCCTTGTGCCAGCACGGGCTGTGCGGCGCAACATACCCAGACGAGCAGCATCGCCGTGCCTGCTGTCCGTGTCAGTCTCATATCCCATCCCCCTCGATCATGCCCTGGGCCGGGGAGCACGCCGGTGCGGCTGGTTTCTTGCCGGCGCCCTGCGTGTCGCCTTTGTCCCGGCCCGCGGCGTCCGGGCTCGGTTCCGGGAGTTCCATGCGGAACAGGATGATTCGCGTCTCGTTGCTGTCCTTCGATGCGCCGAGGGCTATGCAACCGGAGACGGGAAGCTTCCATTCGCGTTTATGAACGATCTGCTCGCGGCCCTGCGCGTCATAGACGAAGGTGCCGTTGGCGCTGTGGTCGGCCAGGTGGAACGCACCATCTCGGACCCGGACCTCGGCGTGTTGGCGCGACACTGCAGGCGCCTTGATGATGAGGTTGCGGTCCGGACTGCGCCCGAGGGTCACCACCGGCACGATCTCGTCCACCACGGCAATCTCCGTCCCGCAGCTCAGGCGCAGTCGCGGATTGGGCAGCGGGCCCGCTTCCCCCTGCCGTCCGGTTGCACCCGTCGCCGTGGCGGATGGCACCGCCGCCGGTTCGGGGCGGTTCTTCGGCAAGACCACCTTACGCTTCCGTGGGGGTGGGGCCGCCTCGTCCGGGTCCCTCAGCGGCTGCACCCGCTGCGTCGCCTTGGCAAAGACGATCCGGGATGTCGGATTCATCGCGGATTCGTCATCCGCCGCCGGTCCGGGGACAATGCGGCGCCAGTCCACCTCGTAGAGCCGGGAGCTGCCTGGGGCCGGTTGGACAGAGCCGGCGGCGGAGCGGGGCTGCATGTCCCGGCGCAACTCGTCCGACGCGCTGCGGTACACTTCGGTCGTTGCCACGACCTGCTGCGGGGCTGCCAAGGCCAGCATGCGCGCCGCGGCTTCGAGGGACTGCTCGGGCGAGTAGCCGCTGAAGGCCAGAGCGTCGCCCGAGTGCAGCACCGCCCTCAGTGTCGGCGTCACCAGGTTGTGCTCGATCACGGTGGGGCAGGTGTCGGTCATCAGGGCGCTGGCGGCGGCAATGGCCACGTTAGTGTCGTGGAACAGAAATTGCAGGACGTTCCTTCCTGACGCCACCAGTTCGCCACCCCTCTGTCCCAGCAGCAGGGAGATGCGTGACTGCCAGTGCTCCAGAAATGCGCGTTGGAAGTGACTGGCACTTGGCGGCGCACCTGCGTCGCCGCCCATGTGGACGTCAACGGAAAGCAGAACAAACCATCGCGTTTTGGTTGCATCTGCCATATGACTGTCTTCAAGGCCAATAAGACGTTACGTTCTTCCCGAGACTGGCGCTCGGGAAAGGGGTCCGGTGCGCTGCCGTTTCGTGGGGGGGGGGCGTGACTCAGTGACTCATTGACCCACGCCACCCGCCACTCGACACCCAATACGACAGCACACTGGTGCAGAGGCAGCCGCTAAGGCGACTCAACTGCATCAGCCGGACGATACCGGGCCGGCCTCGGTCCGGAACAGCATGATCTTGGCTTGTCCGTCATCCTTGGGCCGGCCGAGACTCAGGCGTCCCGAGAACGGTAGTTTGAACTCGTACTTGTGCACGAGCATTTCGGTGCCGCGCTCGTCGTAGATATACGTGCCGTTCTTGCTGAAGTCGACCACGTAGAAGCAGTCATCGCGGTAGATCAGCTTGGCATGCATCCGCGAGACCGACGGCGCGTCCGCCATCAGTTCGTTGGCAGAGCTGCGCCCGATCGAAGCCATGGGCGCAATGCGGTCAATCAGTACGACATTGCCCGCAAACGTGACCCGCAAGCGTCGACCCTGTGGCGGTTCCACCGGCTCCGGTTCTTCGACGGGCGCACGCCGCACGGGAACTGCCTTGGGTGCGGAGGGGCGCCGCGGTGCAAACGGCGACAACTTGTCCTTTTTGGGCGGTGCTGCGGCGGGTGCGACTGCTTTGGGTGGCGCAGGATGGCGCAGGAGGAGGGGGTGGGGGTGGGGGTGGGGGTGGCGCCGGGGCCGCGGCTTTCGGCGGCGCCGGGGGTGTGGCTTTTGGCGGTGCCGGCGGAGGCGGCTTGGGTGCCGCGACTTGGGGTGGTGCGGGTTTATCCGTTGCGGGTGGCGGCTCATCCTGCTCCTCCGGCGGCAGCACCCTGATCGGTCGTTTGCCCATGGGCACGATCTGTGTATTGTCCGCCGATGCAGCGTCTTCCTCGGGTGTCGACGCCGTCAGTTCCTGCCACGGCACTTCGTACAGATCCCCCCCGCCAAATCCGGTCGCGCCGGTCTCATCCTTGCGCACATGGCGCAATCGGGCCTTGCCCTTGTCGGACAGCCGCTGGTAGACGTCCGCAACCACCAGAATTTGTCTGGGCCGTGCCAACTCGGTGATCCGCCGTGCGGCGTCCAGCGCCTCGGCCGCGCCGTACCCGTCCACCGCCAACACCTCGCCGCCGTGAAGCACCACGCGCAGTTCCGGCATGACGACATTGGACGCACCCGCCAAGCGCGGGACTGTCGCATCCTGGGCCGCGCAAGCGGCCGTGACCGCCATGTCTGCGTCGGGTACGGACATCTGCAGCAGGTTCCCCTTGGCCGCGACCAACTGCGCACCCTGCTCCCCCAGAAGAAGCGACAGCCGCGAGCCCCAGTGATCCAGGAATGCTTTCAGGAAATCGTTGTTCTGAGCCCCGGCGCCCTGCCCGCCGCCAAGGTCGACGCTGACTGAAACCGAGATCAGAGTCAGAACCGCCGTGTCGTTGGTCTGCATACCCGTCACCTTCCCGAATCCTGATTACACCCCACATAACCTGTCAAAGGGAAACCCCCATCCGTTTTCGTTCGCGCAAGAAGATACACCGGCCGCGATACGGCCACAATGCTCGCGGCCACAAATCTGTGTCGGCAAGCCGGAGCGACGACGGGGGGGGCATTCTAAGCCCCCGACGGGCCCTTCAGTACGCGCCACGCCGTGAGCGCCGCGACGCGGGTGTCGCGCGGTCGAAGGCCCAGTCCCGAATGCCCTTGATCTGTGCCTCCATAGTCTTGGACAGGGGGACGATCCGGGCCACGGCCGCATTCACGTCGCGCATGTTGAACGGACGGTTTTCGGCGTAGGCATCGATGCGCGCCGATACCACCGCCTGCTCGATCTCCGCACCGCTCCAGCCATCCATCTGGATGACCAGCATCTTCAGGTCGAAGTCATCCGGGGTGCCGCCATTCAGCCGCAGGTGAATCTCCAGGACTTCGCGGCGTTCGACATCGTCCGGCAGGTCCACGAAGAAGACTTGGTCGAACCTGCCCTTGCGGATGACCTCGGCCGGCAACGCGTGGATCCGGTTCGCCGTGGCGGCAATGAAGATCAGCGGCGGTTTTTCCTGCATCCAGGTCAGGAAGGCCGAGAAGATGTGTGACGCCATCTCGATGCTGTCTTCGGTCATGCCGAGGCTGTTCTCGATTTCGTCGATCCACAGGACCGCCGGGGCCACCGTCTCGACCGTCTTCAGTGCTTGGTGAAAGGCGGCCTCAGGCGAACCGTGCAGTCCGGAGAAGACCAGGTTCATGTCGAGCCGGAAAAGCGGCACGTTCCACAGCGAGGAGATGGCCTTCACCGCCAGGCTCTTGCCGCAACCGCTGACGCCCATGATCAGCAGCCCCTTGGGCGTCGGGACACCGGCGTCGATCGCTTCCTGGCTGAACAGCGCCTTGCGTCGGGCCAGCCAGTCCTTGAGGTTCGCCAATCCGCCGATGTTCGCCACGCTCAAGCGCGGCGGACAGAATTCCAGGAATCCGGCCTTGCTGACGACCATTTCCTTCTCGTTGAAGATCTCGTTGAGGGTAGCGGCCTGGCTTTGTTCCCCGGCCTGGAAGATGCGGTGCAGGACGTGGTCGATCTCCGCCAGGGTCATGCCTTTCAGTGCCAGCACGATCTCGGGGCGGTGCTCATCCGGGATACCGACCCCCGGGTACCCGGCCATCACGCGGTCGATCTCGCGGCTGATTTCCGGTTCGCCCGGCGGCGGCGCCTCGACCAGGTGCAGTTCCTTGCGCAAACCTTCGGGGATGACAAGCTCCGGGCCAACGATGAACAGGAATCGGTCCAGACGTCCGCGGTTGTTGTAGTAGAAGTCGCGCAGAGCGCGTACGACCTGTGGCTGGGTCAGGAATCCCGCCAGGTCTTTCATGACGAAGAAGCCGCGTTCGCGCGACGCCAGTAGCACTTGCAGTGCCGCCAGCGGGTCGCGCGTGTCCGGCCCGGCGGTTGCACCGTCGAGCCCCGTGACGCAACTCCACTGCCGCACGGGCCAGGCGCCGTCCGCCGTTTCCCGCGCCAAATCGCCGATGAGCGCGATGATCCGGTCTTCCTCCGACGAGTGTATGTAAACCAGCGGGTTTCGCCCCAGGATCGCCCGCCGAATCTGTTCTGAAAGCTCTGCCATAAGGGTTCCTTCGTCCACGGACCGGTATCCGAAGTCCGTGTCGCGACCGGGGCAAAGGCGGCCGTGTCCCAATGCTATGTAACCGTCGCGTTTGTGGTTGTCCGGGTCGTGCTTCAGGACCACGGTACGGTTCCGGCAGTACGCCACGCGGTTCCGGCGGGCGGGGGCCGCCCGCAGTACTTCGTCGTGGACCGCCTGACGACCGCAAACAGCATTGGGCCGTGTCCCCGAGGCCCCGAGGCAAACTCGACGTGCCGGGCCTTGTTTGTCGTCAGCCAAACTATGCTAGAGAGAAGGGGTGTTTTCAAGCCGTCGCCCCCGCGTACGACATGGCGCCCGCGCGGGCGCGTCACGATTGTAAACGGCCTGCCGGCACGTATGTTCTTGGGCTCGACTAGGTGAACCGGAACGTTTTTCAGGCTGAATCATGCGGTTGACGGCAGACATATTTCTCGCGTTGCGGTATCTGAGGCCGAAGCGCACGTTCATCTCGGTAATCACGCTGTTGTCGGTGCTCGGGCCGATTCTTGGCGTGGCGCTGCTGATCATCGTGACCTCGGTCATGTCCGGGTTTGACCGTGACATCCGCGAGCGCATCCTGGACATGCAGGCCCACATCCAGGTGCTTCCCACCGGCATGCACGACGTCCTCGGACTGCCCGTGTTCGACACGACGGAGGATATCATGAAGGCGCTGAATGCGGCCGGCGCCGAGGGTTCGCCGATCATCGAAGGTCCGATTCTCATCCAGCTTCGCAACCAAGTCGAAGCCAAGTACGTGCGCGGTATTGTTCCGGAAACCGAGAAGCGGGTGACGGGGGTGTTCGAACGCATCGAGGGCAAATTCAATATTGCCGAAGGCGAGGCGCTGATCGGCGAGGAGCTGGCGCTGCAACTCGGGATGGGGATTGGCGACCAGTTTCTGATTCACTCCCCGAAGCAGTTGGCCAAGAGTATCCACTGGGACGAGAAGGGCCGGATCCAGGCGCGCGAGGCGGATGAGGTCTACCTGCCTGAGGAGGTCACCATTGCGGGCATCTTCTCAATGGGCGTTTACGAATACGACGCGTCGTTGGTTCTGGTGCACATTGACCAGGCGGCAGACCTGTTCGGACTCGATTGGGGCAGCGCGACGAGCGTGCACGCGCGGGTGCCGGACCCGTTCAGCATGGACTCGATCACGAACGAACTGCGGCAGCAGTTGCCGCAGGCGCGCGTCGTGACCTGGCAGGAGGCGAACCAGAAACTGTTCGGGGCCTTGCGTGTCGAGAAGAATCTGATGTTCTTCCTGCTGACGTTCATCGTGATTGTAGCGGCATTTGGCATTGCCGGGACCTTGATTACCGTGGCGGTGCAGAAGACGCGCGAGATCGGGATACTCAAGGCGATCGGGATGTCATCCGGGCTGGTGGCGCGGGTGTTCATGCTCCAGGGCACGCTGATTGGCATGCTCGGCACGGCAGCGGGTACGGGCCTCGGTTTGACCATCATCCACTACCGCAACGAGGTGGCGGCGGTCCTGGCCAAAGTCATGGGCGTGGAGATTTTCCCGAAGGAGTTGTACCATCTCAGCCAGATCCCGGCGCTGGTCACGGAGCGCGACGTGCTGGTGATCGTGGGCGTGTCGCTGGTGATCTGCATGCTGGCGTCCTTGGTGCCGGCGCTCTACGCTGCGGCGCTCTCGCCGGCCCGGGCGCTGCAGGAGGAGAACTAGTGCGCCCGGGGGCACCAGCCAGCCGATGACAGAGCACGTGCGCCAACTCAAGACGGCCCCTGCCGCAGACGCCGCCGTGGCGGCGTTCGAGGTGTGCGAACTGCGCAAGCAGTACCGTGTCGAGAAACATCTTGTCCCGGTTCTGGAGGGCGTGAGCTTTCAGATCGCCGCCGGCGAGTGGGCGGCGCTGGTCGGGCGCTCGGGCAGCGGCAAGACGACGCTGCTGCACCTGCTCGGCAGCCTGGACAAGCCATCGGGCGGCGACATCCTGTGTCGCGGGCGACGATATTCGGGGTTGTCATCGAGCCAGAAGGCGCTGTTGCGGCGCGATGAGATCGGGTTCGTGTTCCAGTCCTACTACCTGTTCCCGGAACTGGACGCGACGGAGAATGTGGTGCTGCCCGCATTGCAGTGGGGCTGGGACCGGAGCGCCGCACGGCGGCGCGCCGAGGAACTGCTGGTGGCGTTCGGGCTTGGGCACCGGCTACGGCATCGGCCGCAGGAGTTGTCGGGCGGCGAACAGCAGCGCGTGGCGTTGGCCCGGGCGCTGATCAACCAGCCCGAGATCATTCTTGCGGACGAGCCGACCGGGAACCTCGACGCCAAGGCGAGTGCGGAGATCATCGAACTCCTGCAGCGGCTGCATCGCGAACAGCGCAAGACGATCGTGATGGTGACGCATGACCTGAACTTGGCACGCCGGGCGGACCGTGTGATTATGATGAAAGACGGCAAGGCGGTGCCGTTCACGGGCGAAGCGTCGCTGATCGAGTGAGGCGCGGTCGGGGGCAGTGGCAGTGTGAGACGACGGCGCGAGGCCCTTGCGTGAGCCACGCGTCTCGCACCCGGCTGAAGCACGGGCGCAGGCTTCCGGCTGAAGGGCGTGTCGATCTAATGCGGCAGCAGGCCTTCCAGAGTGGCGGGAGCGGTCGCAGACGCTGAGCCTGTCGAAGGGCTCGCGCCCGCATGCCGGACCGAGCCGGTCCGGCCACTTTGGCGTGGTTGCGCAGTTGAGGTGGCTAAATTGACACGCCCTGAAGCCGGGACTCTGACGGGATGCGGGAGCGCCCCAGTCACGCGCTGATGCGGACGTGGGTGCAGTCCGTTGCGTTGGTATGCTGATGAGGAGGATTCGGACTTGATTCTGGTACTTGAGAACGGGATTGGCGCGGAGCAGAAAGCGCACGTCTGTCGCCTGTTGAAGCGCGACGGCTGGTCCTTCGCCGAAGTGCAGGGCGGGACGTCGCCCATGTTCGAGGTTGCCGGCAAGCCGGGGCAGGACCACACGCGTCTGCGCGAGCTGCCGGGGGTGGTGCGCGTCATTGCTCCGGCGGACCCGCTGAAACTCGCCGGTCGTGAGAGTCACCCGCAGGACACGGTGGTGCGCGTGGGCGACGTGATGGTGGGTGGGGACCGTCTGGTGGTGATTGCCGGGCCGTGCTCGATTGAGAGCCGCGAACAGGCATTGACGATTGCGGAGGAGGTTAAGCGGTTCGGGGCCGTGCTGTTCCGTGGCGGCGCGTACAAGCCGCGGTCGTCACCGTACGCCTTCCAGGGCATGGGCGAGGAGGGGCTGAAGATTCTGGCCGAAGTGCGCGAGAAGACCGGGTTGCGCACGGTGTCGGAAGTTGTCTCGCCAGACAAGGCCGAGCTCATGCTGCAGTACGTGGACGTGCTGCAGATCGGGGCCCGGAACATGCAGAATTTCGAGCTGCTGAAGTGCGTCGGGAAGCTCGGCAAGCCGGTGCTGCTGAAGCGTGGTCTGTCGGCGACCATCGAGGAGTGGCTGATGTCGGCCGAGTACATTCTGGCGGAAGGCAACCCGAACGTGATTCTGTGCGAACGCGGCATTCGCACCTTCGAGCCGTACACCCGCAACACCCTCGACCTGTCGGCCATTCCGGTCGTGAAGCGGCTGACGCATTTGCCGATTCTGGTGGATCCGTCGCACGCCACGGGCATTCGCGAGAAGGTCGCGCCCATGGCCCGCGCGGCGGTCGCCGCCGGCGCGGACGGGCTGACGATCGAGGTGCACGACGAACCGGAGAAGGCGCTGTCCGACGGCGCGCAGAGCCTGCTGCCCGAGCAGTTCGGCCAGCTCATGCGTGACCTCTACGTGATCGCGCCGGTGGTCGGCAAGCAGATGGACCTCGGTTACCTGGACAAGGCTGAATCGGTGCGGCGGTCCCGGCCCGGGCAGGCGGACGGCATGCTCCGCGTTGTGTTCCCCGGTGAATCGGGGACGTTCAGCCACAAGGCCTGTACGCAGTACTTCGGCAACGAGATGATCGCCGTGCCCATGGCTTCGTCGCGCGAGGTGTTCGGCGTCGTGGCCGCCGGCGACGCGCGGTTCGGCTTGGTCCCGATGGAGAACTCCTTGAGCGGCAGCGTGCACGAGAACTATGATCTGCTGCTGGAGTATGAACTGCGGATTGTCGGCGAAGTCATGCTGCGCATTCAGTACTGCCTGATCGCGCACCCGGACACGCGGATCGACCAGATCACGCGGGTCTACTCGCACCCGGACGTGCTGCGTCAGTGCCGGCAGTTTCTGGCGGTGCAGCGCTGGGAGCAGGTGTCTACCACGGACGAGGCGGCTGCCGTGCGGATGCTCAAGGAGCGCGGCGACGCGACGGAAGCCGCGATCGCCGGCCGCGATGCGGCGGAGATCTGCGGCATGCACGTGATCGAAGAGGGGATTGAGACGAATCCACGGAACTACACGCGCTTCGGCGTCATCGGCTTCCGTCCCCTGACGGCGGGGCCGTACCGTAAGACGTCGCTGATCTACGAGACGGGAAACCGGCCGGGAGCGCTTTACAAGACGCTCGGCATGTTCGCGGACAAGGGCGTCAACCTGGTGAAGCTCGAGTCGCGTCCGTTGCATGGCAAACCGTGGGAGTACATGTTCTACGTCGATGTCGAGGCGGACTTGGAGTCGGCGGCGAACCGGTCGGTGCTCGATGCCCTGCGCGAGATGACGGACAGCCTTCGCGTGCTGGGGTGCTACTCCTGACATCGTCCCGGACCCCTGTCCGTGTCCGTGCCCGAACGGCCGCCGGTTGACGGCGACGGCGGGGAGTCTGTTTCTCCATCGGTGTTTGCACCCCGAACCGTTTCGCTCTGCCGCACACCTGCTGTTCCGCGGCAGGACGAACTCAGATGACGGGGACCTTGCCTTCCTTGGGCGTGCCCACAGGCTGGCCGTTGGCGTCCTTTCGGATTACGCCTTGTCAACCTGTGGCGGAAGTGCCGATTCGGTCCTTGCACGAGCCTGCTCTCCAAGCTATCTTCCCCCTGCCGCCCGGGAAGGAGCGCTGACAGGCGCAGTGCCGGAACGAAGTCGGGGGCTTGGGCGGTTTGGCGGTGTGCCGCTATGAGGCTGACGACGCTCCGCCCGGTGCAGGCTGAAGGCCGTTCAATCCCATGTTCTACCCTGGCCAACTTTCCGAAGCCCTGCGGGTCAGTGCAGCATGGTTTGCGATCCTCGCGCCAGGGTTGCTTCTGGCCCAGAGGCACCTGTCGTTCCTGTATGTGTCGGCGCGCGTCTCGGTGGGCGCCGGGGCCAGTTACGCGCTCTTCTCATACCTGGCCTACCTCGACACGCTTTGTTTCGGATTGGGCAAGACCATGCCGTGGCTCTGGCTCGGCCTGGTCTGCGGGTCGGTCTGGCACTGCCGGTCCATGCTGACTCCGGAGCATCTCCGCCAGGCTTACGGTGCTGTGCGCGGTTCGCGCGATGCCAAGGCGGCTGCTGTCGTCTTCCTTGCCTGCTTTGCGGTTCGGCTCCTGCCTCTGTCCTGCTCGCTGTTGCCGCCCGGGTTCGACCCGACCTATCACCTATTGCTGGCGAAGATCATCCGCACCAGGGAGGCCATCCCGCCCGACTGGCAACCGTTCGAGGGCGTCGCCCGCAACTACCCGTGTGCACTGCACAACGTGCTCGCGCTGATGAACAAGGCGTGGCACGTCGATCTGATCACGGCATGGAAGAGCCTTTACCCCGTATTCGGTACTCTCACTGCCATCACCATATTCGCCTTGGCTCGGGATGCCGGGGAAGGGGCCAGGCGCGCCCTGTGGATTGCCGGGGCCTACGGGTTGTTGGCGAACTTGGGCAGCCTCGAGTATTACGGCTGGGGGGGCATGGTCAACCAGGCCGGTCTGTTTCTGGCGGTGGTCATGCTTCAGCTTGTATGCGCACTCAATCGTCTGGGCAAGCACGGTCTGCACTGGTACTTTCTCTCGGGGCTGTTGTTCACGGTCGCGTTCATGACGCACCACCACGTCATGCTCTCCTGCGGCCTCATGCTGCTGACGGTTGCAGGCGCGTCGTTCCTCTTCTGTCGCGGCGAGGGCCTGTACAAGTATGTGGTGCTGAGTCTGGCGGCTTCGGCACTGCTGGGGTGTCCGCAACTCCTGCCGATGCTCGGGAAGTTGGGGACCGTAGGCAAGACCGGCCTGATGACCTTTGTCGAGGAGTACTACGGCCTCGCCAAACTGTTCTGCTCCATGGGGCCGGCGTTTCTCATCGCCTCGGCCGTCGGCATGCCTCTGGTGGCGCGCAACTACCGTGACAGTCGAGGGTTGCCCGTGGTCGCCTGCCTCATCTGCCTGGTGGGCGGTTTCGTGGTGCTGGAGTATGCCTGGCAGGGGTATTACTACCTGAGCCACGGTGTGCGGCAGACGCCGTTCGTCCCGTCCCGTTTCCTCACGAATGGCGTGGTGTTCCTTGCTTTCCCGGCGGGGTTGTTCTTCGATCGGTTCTTTACCGTTGCGTGGGCTCGAAGTCGCCTGGCTGTCCTGGCGGTGGCTTGCCTGCTGGCGTGGCAGACCGCCGGCTACGTCAAGGCGCTCTGCACCAACGTCGTTGGCCCTGATGAGTACAACGCCCTGACGTGGATTCGGGACAACACGCCGTCGGATGCCTACATTATCAACAACTCTCGCTGGGTGCCGTTCTTCTGCTGGCGCGAAACCGCTTTCACGCCCTTGTCTGCGTCGGAGCCTGGCGCGGGGAGCAGGCCCGAACGCCACGACGCCATCATCCTGCAAAGCGGGCGTCCAGTCTATCTTATGGGTGCGGGCCTGGGGTACGCGTTGGCGTTCGAAGCGGGCGCCTATTCCGTATACCGTGTCAAGTAGGATGGGCGTGTCCTGCGGCAACGGCAAGACGCAACACCAAGTCGGCAAACTGCAGTGGAACGGTGGACAGGTTTCGGCAATGAATCAAGACGGGAACGCCGAAGGGCTGGACGGGCGTGAGTCGCCGCCGGTACCTGCGCCGGAATGGCGGCTGCGTGGCCTCGGCCGCTTCGCGCCGGCAGCCATGGTGGTCCTGGGCATTGCCGTGTTCAACTTCTGGACCATGCCCCGGCTTTTCTACAGGGGGGATACCCTGGCCATCAAGGCGGTGGCGATTAACCTTGTCAGGTACGGAGAACTCGGTATTCCCGAGTCACGAAAGCAGAGCATCCTGGGGTTGCATCCAAGCCTGTACGAACACGATCAGTACCTGGTTTTCAACCCGGCGCGGCAGCGCTACTACTCCAGGTGGGGTGTCGTGGCGACATTGGCCTCCGCGGTCCCGGTGGCCGTGCAGGTTGCGCTCGGTGAACCGCAGGAACTGTCCGAGCAACGTGGGGCCGTGGTCTTCTACCACAACCTGCTGAACATCGGGTTGAGCTGCCTGCTGGCCATCTTGCTGCAGCAGATCGCCCTGCTTTACACCCGCTCGCGCTTCCGGGCCTGGCTCTTTGTCCTGTCCTGTTTCTACGCGACGTTCACGTGGTACTACTTGAGGGCACAAAGCTACGAGCTCCTGCAGTCGGTGCTGTTTGCCGGCTATTACTACTACCTTGTCAGGTGTCTCAGGGCCGAAGGCACGCGCGCCCGTGAATGCCTGGTCAACAGCAATGTCTGCCTGTTCCTGCTCGTGCTGACGAAGATCTATTTCTGCTTCCTGTTCGGGGTCAGTCTCGTCGCCCTCTATGTGGCCAAAGATGGGTTGTCGGTCAGGCCGGGTGTGATTTGCGGGTGGCTCGTTGCCAACCGGCGCACTGTCCTGCGGTGCGTTGTCCTGCCGGGGGTCGCAACTATGGCTGTGGTCCTGGCACTGAACGGGTACCAGTACGGTTCGGTGTTCAAGCTCGGCCTGGGCGTGCCGTTGCCGCATCGGACCGAGGCCCCCTTCTCGCCGATCCACTATCCGGCGGCACTCTGGGCATACACGGTGAACCCACAGTGGAGCCTCTTTTTCAACTTCCCGTTGCTCTTGTTTGCCATTCCGGGCGTCAAACGGGCCTGGCGTGGATACAGGGCGGAATGGGTCGCTTTGCTCATGGTGCTCCTGGGCGTATTCGCCATTGTGGGAGCATTCAAGAGTTACCTCGGGGAATGGTGCTACGGGCCGCGTCTGTTCCTGTTCGTGCTTCCGTGCCTTTGCTTCCCCGCGCTTTTGTGGCTTGACAGTGTTCTGAGTCGCCGGCGTTCGGCGACAACGGTCGGCTGCCTGGTCGGTGTTTCGGCGGTGCTGCTTCTCTCATGCTGGCTGCAGGTGAACGTCAATGCGCTGGCGTTCTTCGCGAAGTACGAGGAACTGGACACATTCTGCACCCTCCAGGAGAAACGGCATGGCACGCGTGAGCTCTCGCCTCAGATGCAACGCTATTTCGGATGGCGTCCGTGCGGACTGATCGCCGCGGATCATTTGCGCGCCGTCCGTACCGGCAGGACCTTCCCGGTGCTCGATGCCCTCCAGGGCATGGCCGAAGTGGATGGGCGGTTGCTGTCGCTTCAGGAGGCTTATTTCCTGGCGCTGCGTTCGGAACTGCTCCCCAACTACCGGTTCACCTCGGCCACGACGGTCTTCTACCGGCCACCACGAACCCCGTGAGATGCTGTCGAGGGAACGCCCGGATTTCCGTCGTGGTGCGTGGCGCCGGGATGAGGGAGCCGAAAACATTCAACACTTTGCCGAATCCATTCAAGACGCCGTACTCGGCGAAGGCTATTGTTATCGTAATGCGCGGCAGTACTGTCGTGAGTGCGGCGGACGGGCGGGACGGTATGGCGCAGGAGAATCGGCCTACAAGGCCGATGGCACACCCCGAACTCGCCCGTCGGAGGGGCCGCGTTGGTCGCGGCGGCCGAGCGTTCTGCAAGCACCTTGGGTGGGTTGCTTGGGGCTTTTCTGAACCGTTCCCAAACCAGGAGAACTGCCATGCTGATCGGTTACGACCCCTACGGTGGAACCATGCAACGGTTTACCGCCTTGGAAATCATCCGGGAGGTCGCGAAGTGCGGCTATGACGCCATCAACTTGCCGGTGCGCAAGGACTTTGCCGACCCGGAGAACGAGACCCAGCTCCGGGCCATGCAGGAGCTGATCGGCAGTCTTGGCCTGAAGACGCCGAGCGTGGGAGTCACGCCGCACACTTGGGCCGAGCCGGGCAAAGCCGCCGAGACGCGGAAGGGCATAGATCAGTCGATCGTCATCGCCAAACGCTTCAACGCGCGGTTGCTGACTATGTGGCCGCGCCTGCCCCCCAACGTCCAGCACGCCGATGCCATGCGGGCGTTGACCGAATCGGTGCAGTACGCGGTGCCCGCGGCGACCGCCGCCGGGCTGAGCGTTGCGATCGAGTTCGAGAAGAACAGTACGGTCGACAACTACCGCGACGGCTTGGCGTTCGTCGCCGCCACTGATGCGCGCGTCCGTCTGGTCGCCGACACCTATCACATGAACAACGACAAGGCGGACCCGCACGCCTCGGTGCTGGCCATGCGCGGCCAGATCGGCGAGGTGCACCTCTCCGGGACGCACCGCGGCGAACCGGGCAGCGCCGGCGACACGTACGACTACGCGGCGTTCGTCCGCGGCCTCAAGGAGACCGGCTTCGACGGCCCGGTCATGCTGCAGTACAACCTCCAGGACCCGGTCAGCATCGGCCGCGCTTGCCAGTTCGCCCGACGCCTGTTTGGCCGGTAGGACGCGCCCTCCGAACGGAGAAACCGGAAGCGACAAAGTGGACGACAGAGTGAACCCGGGGGCCTCGGGGCAGGTGAGATGGTAATGCTCCCCTGGCGATGTGGCCATGGGAAAAGCTGTGACGGTCTGTTGTATTGCCCAGTGCAACACCAAGTTTGCCCCAAGCCGGCCCGCGAGGACGCGGGCGCTCCAAAGAGCTGCAGTCTTGGAGCCGGCATCCCGGTCTCAAGTTGGCGGTATTGGGTGAGACGGTGATTGGTACCCGGAGAATCGTCAGACGCGATTCCTTCCCCGTCTCCCCCTGAACACTGAAACCTGACACCCGAAACCTGCTCCGGAGCCACACCCATGAAGCAGACGATGAAAGCGCTGAAGAAGACCGGCGCGTCGACCGGCGAGATTGTCAGTATTCCGATTCCCGAGTTTGCCGAGGACGAGTGCCTGGTGCGGATCAAGGCCTGCGGGGTCTGCGCCTGGGACGTCGGGACGTGGAATGATCCCGTGGACCGGTTCGGGCCCGGCCTGACCGGGCACGAGGTGGCCGGGTACGTGGCCAAGGTTGGCCGTTGCGCCAGGGGCTGGGCGGTCGGCGACAAGGTCGTGGTGTACGGCATTCGCTCCTGCGGTCGCTGCGCGCACTGTCGGCAGCGGAATTACCGCTACTGCGCCGAGAAGAAGGCGATCGTGAATGGGTTTGCCGAGTACGTGGCGGTGCCGGCGGACCGGCTTCTGCCCATGCCCAAGGGCACCACGTTTGCCGAGGCGAGCCTGATGGTGGATATCGTGGGCACGCCCCTGCACGGGCTGAAGCGGGGCGGGACTGGCCGCGCGACGTCGGTGGCGATCTGGGGGCTCGGGCCGATCGGCCTGGGCGCCGTCCAGGGCGCCAAGGCGTTTGGCGCGCCACTGGTCGTCGGCATCGATCCGCTGCCGAACCGTCGTGCGGCGGCCATGAAGCTGGGTGCGGACGCGACGATCGACCCGAAGGTGGGGTCGCCCGTTGAGACGCTACGGAAACTCACGCGCGGCGAGGGTGTGCGTGTCTGCCTCAACGCGGTCCCGAGCGACGAGGCGGCGCAGACGGCGTACGACAGCCTCTGCCTGGACGGGACACTGGTGCTGCTGACTGGCCAGCCCAAGGCGCAGGGCCAGCTCGAGAAGAACATCCGCGGTTCGTGGTACTACCACATCGACGAGTACGCCCAGTACCTGCGCTGGGTGGCGCAGAAGAAGCTGCGGCTCAAACCGATCCTCACGCACACCTATCCGCTGACGCGTGCCGCGGACGCGTTCGACCGCCGCATCCACAAGCCCGAGGAGACGCTGAAGGTCGTCATCACGATGTGAGGGGCGAGTGTCGGGTGTCGAGGGACCGGAATCGCCGGCCAAGGGACTGGCCGGGCCACGGGCTGCGGACCCGGTCCGCCACCGCTGCTGAGCGCAGTCTCAGTCGCGGCATAGGTACTTCTTCAGCCGCTGCGTCGTCCCGTCGGCTTCCCGGGCTTTACTCCGTGCTCCGTGCTCCGTGCTCCGTGCTCCGTGCTCCGGCGACCGAGTGCTGGTCGCGGTACTGGCGTGGGGGGAGACCCATCATGCGCGTGAAGTCCCGCGTCAGGTGGCTCTGGTCGGCGAAGCCCGTGTCCTGGGCGATCTGCGAGATCGTGGCGGCACTGCCGCTCAGGGCGCGGCAGGCTTCCCGGATGCGTACCATGCGGACGTAGCGCAGCGGCGACAGGTGGAAGTTGCGTTTGAACTTCCGCTCGAAGGCGCTGACCGACAAGCCGGCCTGCGCGCTCAACTCGCCCACACCGATGGTGTGCCGGAAGTTGGTGTGGATGTGTTCGATGGCCGGCCAGATTTCCATGTCGGCGTGGATGCCGGGCTCGGCCTTGCGGAAGAAGCGCGTGACCCCCGCGATCCCTGCCGCGGTGCCGTCCGTGGCGAACAGGGGCACCTTGCTGGTGATGTGCCAGGCCACGGTGCCGTCGCCCTCGGTTACCAGTTCGGTCTTGTTCACCATCGGGCGGCGCGAGGCCATGACGTGCCGGTCGTCGCGGGCGTACATGTCGGCCAGGTACCGGGGCACCATGTCGTAGTCCGTCAGGCCGATGAGATCCGCCTCGCTGGCGAACCCGAGCCGCTCCACCAGCGGCGTGCTGGCCTTCATGAAGCGGCCCCGCTCATCCTTGATAAACAGCCAGGCCTCCGGCAGGTAGTCGAAGAGCCCCAGGACATCCTGGCCTGGCCTGAGACGCCGGAAGAACGCGTCATGGATTACGCGCGGGTTCCTGGGACTCACGTGCCGGGCACTCCTTGCCAACTGGGTGTCGCGTCAAGCGGTTGCAGCGCCAGCGTCTTGCACGACCCAATGTCGCCCGGCTTCGGCGCGATGCAACTCGCGTTGGGTGCAGAGGTAACCATGGTGCGGGCCGGGGTGGTGCGGCTCCCGTCCGAGTGTGGTAAGGGCGAGGCGACCCATCCCGCCTGACTTCAGGTCACCTTGGCCAGGTCGCGCAGCAACTCGCTGTAGTCCGCATGGCGGTTCGCCGGCGACTTGGCCATCATCCGTCGCAATAGACTTGTGACCGCGGGTGCACCTGGCACTTCCGGGACCGGGTCGTGAATGTGCCGCAGTGCGGACTCGATCCCGTCGGCCGCCGGGAACGGTTCGTGCCCGGTGAGAAGGTGGTACCAGGTGCAGCCCAGGGAGTAGATGTCGGTACGGTGGGTCACTGCATGTCCGTAGAACTGTTCCGGCGCCATGTAGGGCGGGGACCCCTCCACGGTTTCCTCATCCTTGGGCCCCGCCCCGGCCGTCCGGGCTAGACCGAAATCGGCCACCCGGACCCACCCGTCCGCACCGAGGACCAGGTTGGCAGGTTTCACATCGCAGTGCGTGATCCCGGCCCGGTTGGCGGCCTGCAGCCCTTCCGCCGCCTGGCGCAGATAGGTCAAGGCCACATTGGGGGACAAGGCGCCTTGCCGTCCGACCAGCGACTCCAGGTCCGGCCCAGGCAGCAGTTCCATGGCGAAGAAGTGCTGGCCGCCCTCGGTGCCGGCGAAGTAAATCTCGACGACATTGCGGTGACGAACCCGTGCCAGCGATCGTGCCTCGGTCAGGAATTGCACCACCGTCTCCGGGGTGCCGGCAAACTCCGCCCCCAGCACCTTGAGTGCCACCTCGCGGCGCAGGTTCAGGTCGAACCCACGGTACACCGCCCCCATGCCGCCCTGGCTGAGAAATCCGCGCACCTGGAAATGAGCCAGGTTCACCCCCTCCAGCCCCGGCCGGCTCTCCTTGACAGCGGGCGCTTCAGCCGGGCCCCCGGCCGCCAGCAGCCGCAGTGCCACGGCGGCCAGCCCGTTGGCCGTGAACGGCTTGCACACGTACGCGGTGTTGCTGCCCCGGAACGCCCGGATGGCGTTCTCGCTCGTCGCCGAGCACACCAGGACGCGAGCGGCTGGATCGTCGGCACGGATGATTCTCAACGCCGCCAGCCCTCCCATTCCCGGCATGGTCAGGTCGAGCGTGGTCAGGTCGGGGCGGTGGCGTCGGAACAGCTCCACGGCATCGCCCCCGTTGCCTGCCTCAGCGAGGACCGCGATCCCGGCCGCCTCCAGGGCCCGGCGCAGCGCCTTGCGCATCAACGAACTGTCATCGGCGACCACCGCACGGCGCGCTTGCGTCTTCGCCTCGGTCACCGTCGGCCCTTCCCGGATGACGGTCCCGCCAGGGGCGATCCACAGGTCGAAGACGCCGTGGATGGTCTGGACTTCGATGCCGTTGAAGGTAGCGTCCGCGTTGTCCAGAGGAAGGGAGACGGCGCAGCCTTCGACGAACCATGGCGGTGCGATTATGCCCTGCAGGCCCAGGTGCGGCAGCAGGGCGTTGAGGACCTTGTTGGCAAGTTCAGCCAGCGCGTCTCGGACCGTGTCCGTGGTGCCGGGCTCGACCCCGTCGCCCGTGATCGCGGCGCTCACCTGGGCTGCCACCCGTTCCGCCACCGCAAGGTCGAAGCCCATGGCCAGACAGCAGCATTGCGCGCCGCTCACCTGCGCGAGGACGGTCAACTCCTTCACCGTCCTGCAACCGGAGAGCCGATGCGCCTCGCCGAAGGCTGCCACCCCAATGCCGAACTGCGCCAAGGCTTCGGTCACGCCCCTCGCGACAGCCTTGGCTAACGGGTCACGTTCGCCCGCAGGCGCGGCGTCCGTGGCTGCCTCAGACTTGCCGACCAGGTTGGAACTTGCCCGGATGCGGAACGCGCGGCGTGCCTTGTGTTCTGAATCTGCCATGGTAATTGCCGATCCTCATGGAGTTGTGTCGTGCGCACCCTGCCGGGCCCCGCGACCGAACCGCCAGGTTGGCGCACAGTGCCTGTCCGCGCGGCGCAGCACCACCTCACCGCCAGGAGTTTCCGCCAGGGACAGTCCGCCAGGGACAGGGAATTGCCCGAACAACGACGGACTCTACGATACCCGCGCGTCGCGACGTGCGCAAGCTGGTCGGCGCCCAGGCTGTAATGCGTCAGCGCCCCCCGGGCGGATGCGCCCGATCATGTGTGGGCGTTACTCACTGTTTGTCCGGGTCGTTCTGGCAAGGTGGCGGGAG
>MHBL01000176.1 GCA_001803235.1 Lentisphaerae bacterium RIFOXYA12_64_32 | reverse complement strand
GTACGCGCGCATGGCGCCGCCGGAGAACCCGGCCAGGTACAGCCGCTGCACGTCGTGTGGGACCTTGGCCAGGACCTCGTCCATGACCTCCTTCTCCATCGCCAAATCCTCGCGCGTGCTCTCCGTGTCATTGCTCAACCGGTCGCAGCCGACCAGGATCCACTGGACCTTCTCCGCGGACCCCTTCAGCGCGTTCAGCATGCCCATGCCGTCACCGCTGGGACTGAACGCGACGAGCAGCGGCAGGTCGTTCTTGCCGGTGTACGACGTCGGGAAGTAGACGTGGTACGGAATGCCGGCCTTACCCGCCGTGGTCCGGTCCACCACCGTCCCGGCCGCGGCGGCGCCGAACTCCGGTACCGGCACGTCTCCGTCGGCTTCGACGGCTTTCCCGCCGCGCTCCGCCGCACGGCCCACGCACCAGGCCGCGAGAAGGGCGACGAACAGAAGTCTCTGAATGAAACCTGACATGGTGACACACATCTCCCCCGGCGTCCACCTCGCCACGACCCCACGATGCGGTGTGCTCATGTGGCGAGGCCCGCATGGTCGCGCATCGTGTGGACGCCGTCAGTTTGTGCCGGACAGAACATCTCAACCGTGTGAATTGCAAATGGCAAGGCCTGACCCCGGTGGCCCTGTTAGAACGTTTATCTCATGCTCGCCGAAAACAACTTAAGTGGAAACCTGAGCATACACACAAAATACAATATGCTCATAATCAAGAGCTAAGACCACGCAGACCCCGCTCGTCCCTTGTTCAGAAAGAGGCTGTCCCCTTTGCCTCGGAGCGCCGCCGACAGGTGCACCGGGCACGGCCACGCCCATGCGCCCCGCACCCGCGAGCGATTCGGCGGGCCGTCCGGAAATCCGAATCCCGCCTCCAGACCGGGCAAATGTGCTCAAAAAGGTAGGTTTGACACCGGGGCCCCGGCGCTTTCGGCCTGACCCCATGGCTCCTCCCACAGACCCCGCTGGAATAACCCGCTGGAATATGGTTATCACCGATGCCCACATGCCCCGGAGCCCTCGACGCCCCCGCAGTCACACCGGCCCAAAATGGAATCAGTGGAGCTACGCAGGATTCCCACCGTACAGCACCCCGCCAGGAGAATCCCTGCGATCCGAACGGAGGCCTGCAATGGGAGGCGAAGAGCAACGCCGTCCTGCACCCAGTATACAGGCAAGGCGAACGCCAGGGCGTCGAGCACAAGGAGAGTTGCCAGCAGGATCAATGGCTTTCGACGCATGTCCAGAACCCAACCGACCGCTAGGACAACACAAAGAGCAATCCACTGTACAGGCCTGTGCCGGTCCACAAAAGGCGCTGCCAT
The DNA here is from genome assembly GCA_001803235.1 of Lentisphaerae bacterium RIFOXYA12_64_32. Classification (GTDB taxonomy): domain Bacteria; phylum Verrucomicrobiota; class Lentisphaeria; order Oligosphaerales; family YB12-FULL-65-16; genus YB12-FULL-65-16. The sequence continues at coordinate 21,993 of MHBL01000176.1, read as the reverse complement.
GAGAGCAACTTCCCGTGCTATGTAGAAGAACAAACACAGCAGGATGCCAACGTTCGTTTTCATTTTCATGGTTGGATGTTCATCGAGCAGGTACTTCGGTCAAACTTGGATTGGCCTTTGGGCTAATTCCGGGTTGTCCTGGAGCACTACTCTTGACGCAATCATACACGTCACAATTCTGGTAGCACTCGGTCAAACACTTGGCGGTATCGAAGAAGATCATGATCCACCCCACTCCGGGGATGAACTTCGAGACGCCTTTCTTCCCGGCTTTCAAACCAAGTTTCTTGGCCATGTACTTCAATGCCTTCTGCGCAGCTCTACGGGCTTGGCGACAGGACTTTCCAGTCGGCCCTTTGGCACACTTCGCGGTGGCCTTGTCGTACAGAGCTAGAATGGCAACCCCACCCACAACCGCTTCGCCTGTGAGCTCGCACATGAACATGCAAGCGCCGTATTTCAGCAGGTTCATTTTTTGGGTTTCATTGCACTTGCAGCATGCCGGCCTGAGGCCGAGGATGTCCACGAGGTCGAGAGGCGCGTTTCCAAGGCAGTCGTAGGGATTTCCGCTCCCGCTTTCACCCTCTTGCACCGACTCGCAAATGCCTTCCTGCCCCGCGCAGATGTCAAGGACGATGCTTGCACCGAGATCCTCGATCGGATCCCTGCTCACCCACCGCCCCAGTTCGGTGCTGAGATATCTGTAGCCGTAATAGTACAGCCCGTTCTCGGCATCCAGGAACTTGGTCGAGAATCGGTGGGCGAAGTCCGCGGCGTGGTCGCCGCTCGCAACGGTTGTGCCGCCGAAGGGGTCGTACTCGTAGTGCGCCGCCGCCGCACCGGTCGAGTCGAGGTACTCGGAGACATTCCCGTTGGCGTCGAACAGGGGGAAGTAGGTTTCGTCGTCCCCGGCATCGTACACGGCCAGCAGACCGCCACCACCACCCGCGCCCTGTAGGGACTGGGAAAGGTCCAAGCCCCAGGTGAACGCCTGGAGCGTCGCGTTGTCATCCCCGGCGTCGAGCCTCAGGATCAGGTTCCAGCCATCATAAAGGAAGCGCTGGTCGCCGGAGAGTTCCCAAGCATCGTCCACCCAGGCGTAGGCCTTCTTCTCGACGCGGCGGCTCATGTAGTCATAGGTGAACACGAGCCGGGTGGCGTTCGTCTTCACGGCCTCGATGAGCCGGTTCTCGGCGTCCCAAGTCAGGGCCCAGTCCCCGGCTGCGGACGGCATCAGCGTCATGTTGCCGTCAAGATCGTAAGCGGGGTTCGTGAGGCTGGAGATCGCCGTGTACTGGTTGAGTTGGTTCGCTGTGTACGCGGTTGGCGTGCCCTGGTCAATGGCGTAGGACTGGCGGTTGCCGATCGGGTCGTACGCATAGGCGAAGTCGTACGTGCCGCGGTTCGTGGCCACGGCCGAGGTGACCTCGCTGCGGGTGTTGTAGCCGTAGGCGATGGTGTCGCCCTGAGTGAAGGCAGTGCCCGACCAGCCCGACTGGGTGCGCCGGCCGACGGCGTCGTTCGTGTAGTCGTACTTGGACACGGTCGTGGTGTCCACTTTGTTCTCGATGTAGTCGATCAGGTTGCGGTTGGATTCGTACGCACGCGTTACGGTAATATCGGACGGGTAGGTGGTTGTGGCAAGCAAGTCGGAGTTGGTGAGGTAGGAGTAGGAGAAAGCGCCCGAGACGGGCGCGGCCACAGCCAGACCGGAGAAACGGCCGACGGTGCTGTAAGAGTACGCAACGTCATAATCCGCATCGGGATCCTCGTCGGTGCCGATCTGGAAGCCGGCGTCGCGGCCGGGGACTTCGCCGGTGCCAGTGGTCTGGTACTTGCGCGTCAGTATCTTGCTGGAGTAGAAGGTCTCGTCCAAGGCCTCAGTGTCCAGTTCCAGCGTGGTGGTGTAGGCGAAGGTGCGGGAACCGGTCGCGTCCGTGACCGTGGCTTGCTGGCCCAGGCGGGTGTAGGTGAACGTCACGTCGGGCGTGGCGTCGGAGTAGTCCACGGACGTCATTTCGCCGGTGGTGGGGCTGTAGGTGTACGTGGTGACTAACGGGACTTCCGGACCGCCTAAAGGCGGGACTACGAGCCTGGACCACGTGCGCGTCGCGAGACGGCCGGCGGTGTCGTAGGTGTAGGTCGTGCCGTGGCTGTCGGCGTAGGTCTTGGAAGTCAGGAGGCCGGTGGATTCCTGGTGGGTCCAGGTCGTGGTGTCGGGGGTACCGGGCTCGGCCGGCCAGTCGGGGCCGGACCAGCCGGCGCCGCCGCGGAAGGTCTTGAGTTGCGTCATGCGGGCGTAGGTCGAGTCGTACACGTATTCGAGCGGGTACGGTGTGTCGCCCCAAGTGCGCGTGACCTGACCACGCAGGTTGTTCTTCCGTGACACGGCATCCAGACTCCCACGTTGTCTATAGCGATAGCGTAGGTGAGACACCGCGCGTCCTCAGACAGCCAGTCAAGCCTTAGAACGTTTATCTCATGCTCGCCGAAAACAACTTAAGTGGAAACCTGAGCATACACACAAAATACAATATGCTCATAATCAAGAGCTAAGACCACGCAGACCCCGCTCGTCCTACGCTCGTCACTCTCCCCATGTGTGTCCCCGCTCGTCTCCCGCTCGTCAATCACATGGCTTACGCACGCCCCGTAGGACAGTCCACTTTGGCGGCGCCAGCGTTAGGATAGGCCATGTGGACAAGCATGTCGCTCCTCCTGAGCAAGGCCAGTCCCACAATAAGCGCCGGTGCGGTCCAGAGCAGTCGCCAGAGCAGCAGCGTGTAGCTGTCGCTATCCCGCAACGCGCCTGGAAGCATTAGCGTCGCCCAGAGCAGCCAGCGTGTTGCCCAGATGACCATGAAAAGACCTGTTGTGCACACCAATACGCCGAAGAAGGTCGCTGGCTCCGAGCAAACTGCCATGCTGTCGGCACACGAAGCAGAACAAGGGAGGTGCCTCTTAAGAGAGAACGCCACTACATCGTCGCTCCGTAGAAGAAGGAACACGGCCACTAGCGACTCCGCCGCCCCATAGATCAAGTAGCGGGCAGGGCTTTCCCCGACTGGACTGTTCCCCGCCCCATAGAATAACCAAGTGAGAAGTGCTTGGAGGATGGCAGCCCCAGCGAAAACAGCCACGCCGAGACCAGTTCCCTTGACAAATACGTCGAACAGCTCCTGTCGTGTCATCTTCTTTCCTTTCCCCTGGCGACCAGCGCCGGGGCTGGCCGCCGTAGCCAGTCGACGACGGCCACCTCTTGGCGTCTCCTATTCGTACGTTTGGAATGGATGGCCTGGGCACTCACTCACATGGGCCTCTGTACGTATCGGTCTCCCAATAGCAAGGACGCTTAAGGAAGCGGGTGCAAATTCTGTACTTTATGATGAGTCGATTCCCCACGATGAGGTTGCCACACTTGTCGAAGGCCGTACACGGGAGACTGGTTATGCTGTCATACAGCAGATCACCTAGATTTCCCGACGGGGAGTTGCAAATGGGCGGAGGAGCGGGGTTGATCGGCGTGGGACGTGGCGCGCCAGGCAGCGGCTGCACTCCCCCTTCGCCCGGATATGGTTGCAGCCCCGGGAATGTGATTTCTTCACCGGGAATCACCGGCGGAACGGGTTTCAGGAAATAACGTTTCCTCCACTCTTCGAACCAGTCATATGGGCGGGCCTCTGTGTCTGTGCCCAAGGGATCCCACAAGCGTGGCGACTGATTCAAGACGTATGCCGCGAGATTCGTACCGCCCACCTCCCCAATCGGATCCCTGCTCACCCACCGCCCCGTTTCGGTATCGAGGAATCTGACGCCGTAGTAATACAGCGCCGTTTCCATGTCCAGGTACTTGGTGGAGAAGCGGTGTGGGAAATCGGCGGCCTTGGCGCCGGTGGCGAGTGTGGTCCCGCCGAACGGGTCGAATTCGTAGTGGGCGGCGACGGAGCTGTCAGAGGCGGCGAGATACTCGCTGACATTGCCGTTGGCGTCGAACGTGGCGAAGCAGGTGCCGGTGCTGTCGGTGACGGCGAGCAGGCCGCCCACGCCACCCGCGCCCTGCAACGTCTGTGACAAGTCCAGGCCCCACGTGAACGTCTTTAGTGTGGCGTTGGCGTTCAGGGCGTCAAGTCCAAGGGCAACGTTCCAGGCGCCGTACAGGAACTTGGTGTGCGAGGCCAGAACCCAGGTCGCGCCGGCGTCGGTCGAGGTGTAGGTGAGTTTGGCGATGCGGCGGGACATGTAGTCGTAGACGAAGACAAGAGCCCGCGAGGACGCGGGCGCTCCAACGATGTGTTCGGCACGCACCAAGCGGTTCTCGCCATCCCAGGTCAGCGTCCAGTCGCCGGCGCTGGACGGCATCAGCGTCATGTTTCCGTCAAGGTCGTAGGCTGGGTTGGTGAGGCCGGTGATGGCGGTGTACTGGTTCAGGGCGTTGGGAGTGTAGGTGACCGTCGGGTTGCCGTCGTTCGTGGAGGTCTGGCGGTTCCCGATCGGGTCGTAGGCGTAGGTGAAGAGGTAGTTCGGGTCCGTGGTGGCGTCGGCAGACGTGACCTCGCTGCGGGTGTTGTACCCGTAGGTGATCGTGTCCGCGGCGGTGAACGCGGTGCCGCTCTGTTCACGGACACCGCGCCGGCCGATCGCGTCATTCGTGTAGTCGTACTTGGACACCGTGGTCGCCCCGACCTTGTTCTCAATGTAGTCGATCAGGTCGCGCTGCGATTCGTAGGCCCGCGTCACCGTAATATCGGACGGATACGTGGTTGTGGCAAGCAGGTCGGAGTTCGTCAGGTAGGAATAGGAGAAGGACAAGACGGACGGAACGGACGCTGAGACAGAGGAGAAACGGCCGGTTGTGCCGTAGGCATAAGTGGCGTCGTAGTCGGCATCGGGATCAGCATCGGTGCCGATCTGGAAGCCGCCGTCGCGGCCGGGGACTTCGCCGGTGCCAGTGGTCTGGTACTTGCGCGTCAGGATCTTGCTGGAGTAGAAGGTCTCGTCCAAGGCCTCAGTGTCCAGTTCCAGCGTGGTGGTGTAGGCGAAGGTGCGGGAACCGGTCGCGTCCGTGACCGTGGCTTGCTGGCCCAGGCGGGTGTACGTGAACGTCACGTCGGGCGTGGCGTCGGAGTAATCGACACCGGTCATCTCGCCGGTCGTCGAGGAATAGGAGTAGGTCGTGACCAGCGCGTTGCCGCCAACGATGCGCGCCCAGGTGCGGGTGGCGAGGCGGCCGGCGGTATCGTACGTGTAGGTCGTGCCGTGGCTGTCGGCGTAGGTCTTGGCGGTCAGGAGCCCGGTGGATTCCTGGTAGGTCCATGTGGTGACGTCTGCGGTACCGGGCTCGGTCGGCCAGTCCGGCCCGGACCAGCCGGCGCCGCCGCGGAAGGTCTTGAGTTGCGTCAGGCGGGCGTAGGTCGAGTCGTACACGTATTCGAGCGGGTATGGTGTGTCGCCCCAGGTGCGGGATACCAAACCATAGGACGTATACGACGTATAGGACGTATGGCCTGCGGCGTCGGTCACGGAGGAGCGCCTCCCGGTGGTCGGCTCGTAGGTGTAGCTGGTGCGGTTGCTGGCAGCATCCTCGACGTAATCGACCTGGCCCTTGGAGTTGTAGTGCGTGACGCTGGTGCCGGTGCGCGGGTCGGTGACGCCGGTCCGGCGGCCGAGCGCGTCGTAGGCGAACGTCGTCGTGATGCCGGTCTGCGAGGTGCTTGAGGTCTGAAGACCGTTGACTACGACTGTTACCGCATCGGTTGTGGATGTCGGCAGGTCGACAGTGCGCGTGACGGTCCTGGTGGCGCGGTTGATGGCGGTGTTCGAGACCGTCTCGTTCCCATGGTTGTCGGCGGAACGGGTTTCGTCGACGACGCCTCCGGAGAAGCCGGACAGCCGTCGCTTCTGGATGCCCGTGACCGTGGCAGTCGAGTCGTTCGAGGTTGCGTAGGTCGTGGCCGTTGTCTTCTGCCACCAGTGGTCGGAACCGTCCTTTTCGTAGACGGTCTCAGTGTCGCTGATGCGGTCGTTTGAGGCGAGGTCGAGCGTGCCGTTGGCGCTGACGTCGAGCCCGGAGCGGACCAGGTTGCCGAGGCCGTCGTACTCGTAGAGCGTTGCGGCCTGGCCGGGTTGCGTGGTCCGCACGAGGCGGCCGGCGCTGTCGTAGAACGATTCGCTGAGGGCCGTGGAGGCGTCGTAGGCGGGTTTCTCAGCCTTGACGAGGCGGCCGAGGAAATCGGTGGTGGTCTTCTGCCACATCGCCAACTCGGCGCTGCCGGTCGAAGTCTTGGCCCACTCGCTGCCGTCCGTGTTCACGCCACGGTCGAGGTACTGCGCAACGATGGCTGTGCCGGTGACGCTCTTCATCTGACGGTCGTGGTAGTTCGTGGTGATTTCGGTAGCGCCGCCGGGCCGGGTGACGGTCGTGGTCCGGCCGCCGTCCGTGTACGCGTAGCCGGTGACTAGCCCGGCTTGGTCGGTGGACGATGACACCCACCCGGCGATGTCGAAGGTGGCGCTCGATGCGAGGCTCAGGCTGCCGGCGGTGACGGTGGTGCTCAGGGCGTGACCAGCAGCGTCGTAGGCGTACGTGGTGACAATGTCGGACGTGCCGTTGTAGCCTTTCTTCGTCACGGTGCTGACGCGGTGCAGGCTGTCATACGTGTAGGTGTATTGGATGCCCTCCGCAGTGGTTTCCGAGTCCTTGCCGCAGCAGGCCCAGGTGGTTTCGGCGTGCGTGCCGTTGCTGCGGTAGACATCCGTGGGCCGGCCGTGTTCGTCGTACAGCGTGACGGTCCAGTCGATACGCGCGTAGGCCGTGCCGTCGTAGGCGTAGACCTCGTCCAGCACGTCGTTTCCTTGGGCATCCAGGACCTTGGTTTCACGGGTGGACTTGTATGCGACGCCGTCCGGCGCCGCCGACGTGCCGTGCGTGATAGTCTGGCGGAAGGCGTTGCCTGTGCCGGGCGTGAACGAGGACAGGGCCGGGTCCGGATCGGAGGTGTAGGTGCCGTAGGCGTAACTGTAACTGTCTTTGCGGCCGTCCGGATGGTCGACGGTCTTGATGCGCCCGGCAGCCGCGGCTGCCGCGATGCTCGCATAGTACGTCGTGGTCGTGCGCAGGTTGCCGGCGGCGCCGTAGGCGGCAGTCTGATTGGCGCAGCGCTCGACGATCTCGATGGGCTCGCCGTCCACGGTCTTGTAGGCGTGGTAGGTCTTGCCGACCACGACGTCCTGGATCTTGCGCGTCTCCGTACGTGCGCGCCGGTCGTTGGCAATGGCCGTGTCGTTCGCGTCGACGGGCGTGTAGTCATAGTAGGTGGCCGTGCCGAGCGCCGCGGCGGCCGCGACGGAAAGTTCCTTGACGTCGTCCCAGGCCAGGTCTTTCCACGGCGTGACCGCTACGGTCATGCGGCCGTCGCTGTCATAGTCGTACATCTCCCACGAGCCGTCGTAGTATTGCACCGCCTTGCGGCGCATGTACTTGCCGGGCTGGCCGGCGTCAGTGTACACCTGCCACTCGCTGGTCAGCGCGGCGCCGTCGGGGTCTTCGACGCGCTTGGTGACGAGCTCGCCCCAGGCATAGACGTGTACCGTTTCCTGGGCCTTGCTGACCACGGCGTCGGCGCTGTTGCGGACCTCGGTGGTGATGAGCTTGTTCTCGTGCCCGGCGTCCCAGGCGCGGCGCGTGATCTTGACGGTCTGCTCGTCGCCCGTGCCGCTGGTCAGCCGCCACTCGTCGGACGCCTCGATGTATTCGAAGTCGTGCACATCGGTGGCGGCGTCGATCGTCCGGGTGACCTTGATCTGGTCGAGTTTGCCGGCGTCCTGGGCCGGGTTCTCAATGGTCCAGGTGACGAACGGGTCGCCCGTGACGGTGTAGTAGCCGTTCCCGTCCTTCGTGCCCACGTCGGCGAGCGAGTAGAAGCGGATGTCATACTTGTGCTCGCTGAGCACGACGATGTCCGCCAGACTCTGCGGGGTCTTGACCTGGCGCAGGAGCAGGTCCGGGTCGCGCACGATCTCGATGCCGACGCCCGGGCTGGACATGGCCACGGTGCGGCCCTGGGCCGTGGTGAACGTGACCAGGAGCCCGGTGCCGGCATCGTACTTGTAGACCGCCCCGTCGCCCGGGAGCCATTCGTAGTAGACGGGGTTCTGGGTGACGGGTGTGCCGCTGCCGTCGGTCATGCGCAGGCGCGTGCCGTACACGGCGTCGTTGCCCTGGGGCAGCCCGGTGGCGGACCCGGTGGCGAAGCGGAAGGCCAGCCATTCGGCGTCCGGCTTGCTGAGCGTGACTTCGCTGGCGATGCCTTCGGGCAGGCCCGTGGTGGTGATGCCGCGGAGGTAGGTGTTGAGCGGGTGCGAGTAGTTCAGGCCCTGCGGCGAGAACAGTACGATGCTGGGCGCCTGGGCCTCGATGATGAAGAACCCGTCCGGGACGTCCTCGGCGCCGCTGATGCCGCAGACGATCTTCAGGTAGAAGCTGTGGTTGTCCTCGAAGCCCGTGCCGTCGCTGGTCTTGCCGGCGCCCGCGCCCGTGCCGCCCGACCCGCCCCCGCAACTGGTGCAGGATCCGGAACCGCCGGCGCCGGGACCGCCAACGCCACTCGGGGGTGGTGGAGGCGGTGGCGGAGGCGGAGGTAGGCAGCAGCAATTGCATGTGCATGGCGGCGGTGGAGGAGGCGGGGGTGGCGACGTCGGCGGCGGGTTGTACCACGAGGCCCGGAGTTGCAGGCCCAGCCCGAGCGACAGGAGCAACAAGATCCCCGGCAACCACCGCGATACCAGACTGTGTCGCCTATTCGTTATCGACATTGTGCGTGTCCTCTCTTGTTGCCGGTCAGATCAGGCGTCGCTCGCCGGGGCGCGGGTGGCAGTGATACAGGCATCGGAGACGCCGCCGCTCGTAGTGGTGTCGCAGTCCCGGCGGTAGGGCCGCCGGGCAAGACACCATTCCCTTTCGCCGCGGCCGGTGCAGGCGCGCTGTGGTCCGCCGGATGGGCTCTTGGCGCTCCACGTCGTTCCGCGCACTGCGAGCCCACTACGAACGAGCGCGTCCCCACGCGGATCACCAGCCCCTCTCTGTCCGCTACAGGTTGTGGCAGATTGAGTCAAGTAAATAGCCCTATTCTCCGATGTACGTGTCGCTCTGGTAGAAGGCGATCGAATGGCACGAGGAGTGATTGCCGGTCAGGTACCGGATCAGGCGGTAGCGGAGCTCGCCGTTCTCGTCGAACTCGGCGGCGGTGAACGTCTGATCCAGCGTGCCGTCCTCGAACGTGACCCCGGACGTCATGACGTGCATACGGACCTCGATGTCCGCCGGCACGCAGCCCAGGCTCAACCGCGCCTCGACCAACTGGCTGCCGTCCGCATAGGTGTACACAACCACGAAACGCTCGCGACCGCTCGTCGAGTAGGTGACCGGGTCCGCCTTGGTGGCGGCCAGGATGGGGCCGCCGTCCCCGAGCCGCGCCACGATGCGGGCCTCGCGGTCCTGCGTGAGCTTGAGCTGCAGCGTGCGTCCGGCCGGTTCGAGAACGTCCTCGGTGACAGAAAGGTGGTCGTCGTGCTCGATGACTGCCTCGTCCGGGACGTTCGGGCATTCCCAGGTCCGCTGCTGACCGACGACGCAGGCCGGCGTGCCGTTGAACACGCACCCGACCACGGTCACCGTCATCTGGTTTTGCACCGGATCGCCGACGACCGGGGTGTACGTGGCCGACACCGTGACGTCGCCGGTGTTCTCGAACGTGTAGGGCACCGGCGTGCCGAACCCAGGCTCCAGTTGCTGGCTCTCGACGGTGATGGCCATGGTCCCGTTCTCCGCGCCCTCGGGATGCGCGGTCAGGAGCAGCGCGTCCCCGGCACGGATGGTGATCGCCGAGACGAGCAGTGCATTGGTCTCCGTCCAGGTGATCGAGATCTCGTCGGTCGCGAACCCGTCCTGGTGACTCACCGTGATGTCTGTGGCATCGTCCGGCGCGAGCGGGACGTTGGCGTACCAGCGGTTGGCGATGCCGCGCCCGATCGTGTTGACGAGCTGCCCGTCCTCGACCGGCAACTGGTTGTCCTCAGGGATGAACGAGCTGAGCACCTTCTGCAGGTCGGTGTACAGGCCCTTGCCCTCGATGCAGGCCGGCGACACGGCGCTGGTGACGGGCAGCTCCTCATCCAGCGTGGCGGAGTTCGCGAGACGGTGGTCGAGCCAGTCGGCGACGCCGTTCTGGTCAACGTCCGGGCCGCCAACATCCTGGAGCGTCAGGCTCACGATCTTGAGGAACGTGTCGGATTCGAGGTTGCGCCAGTTCAGGCGCACGGTGTGGCTGCCGGCTGCCAGGTGCGGGAGGTAGAACCGGCACGTCCCGGTCGTGCCCACGGGTCCGTCCAGAACGTCCGTGCCGGTGAAGACGCCGTCGATGTGCGCGTCAATGGTGAAATAGCGCTTGGCCCCGAGCGGGTTGCCCTGCGTGCCGGCGACCTGCAGGCGGTAGACGCCGGCCTCTTCGACCGCGATCGTGTATTCGACGGCGCCCTGCCGGGACGAGGCCTGCATGGCCGTGCCCTCGACGGTCCAGGTCCCGGCGACCGCCGTGCCGCTGCCGCCGTCGACGCCGCCGAGGTCGGTCACCGTGGTGTTGAAATCGGCCGTGAGCGGGTCCGAGAAGGCGAGCTTGACTTCCTCGTAGTCGGAGATCGAATCGTTGTCCGAGTCCGCGTCGCGCGGGTCGGTCCCGGCACGGTACTCGTCCAGGTTCGCGAGCCGGTCGCCATCCGGGTCCAAGGCGGCATCGTCGCGCAGCGGGTCGAGCGTGTGCTGAATCTCCCAGGGATCGGGCATGCCGTCGCCGTCGGTGTCGGCCTTGGCCGGATCGGTCCCGTAGAGCGTGAACTCGTCGAAGTCCGAGATTCCGTCGCCGTCGGTGTCCGCGGCGCTGATGCTGGAGCCGGCGATGTACTCCTCGGCATTGGTCAGCCCGTCGTTGTCCGGGTCGAGCGCGCCGTCTGCCGCGTTGTTCGGGTTGAGAGCATTCGCGAGTTCCCAGTTGTCCGGCGCGCCGTCGCCGTCGCTGTCGGCGGCGTTCGGGTTGGTTTGGTACGTGTTGACCTCGTCCCAATCGCTCAGCGTGTCGCCGTCGGTGTCGACGCTGTGCGCGTTCGAGCCGTAGCCGGCCTCGGCGGCGTTTGTGAGCCCGTCGCCGTCGTCGTCGCGGCCGGCGTCCTGGAGCGCGACGATGGCGGTGTTCGAGATCGCGGCGCCGTAGACCCGGACGTCGTCGAGGATGCCCGCGAAGAAGCCGTCGTCCGTCAGCCCGCCGCTGCCGGCGCGCAGGCCCGAACTCGCGCTGTACTCCAGGTCCGCGTCGTGCGCGGCGGTGGCCACCAGTTCGCCGTTGACGTAGAGCGTCATGGTCGGGCGCGCGAACGTGGCCGCGATCTGCAGCCACTCGCCGGTCAGCACGAAGCCGTCGCCCGACTCGACCCTGGACGTTTGCGTGGCGTTCGCGATCTCGAAGACCAGCGAGTTGCGGTCCGTCTTGTAGAGCGCGTAGGCGTAGCCGGCGCTGTCGTTCGCCTGCGCGAGCAGGACCATGGTCCCGTCCGGGGCGTCGCCCGTGACGGTGTTCCCGTACAACGCTGCGAACTTGGCGTAGACCACCAGCGTGAGGGCCGCGGCGGGCTTGTAGGAGGACGCGTTGGCCATGACGATCGTGTCGTCGGTCCCGTCGAACTGTCTGCCGTTCAGGACCCGGGCGGCCACGGGCGCGGCGCCCGAGACCGTCCCCGCATTGCCCGCCGGGCTGCTGTCCGCGGCGACCGTGCCCGAGGTCTCGTCCAGCTTCCACCAGCCGGCCAGGTTCCCGGCCGGGGCGCCGAGCGGGTCGAATCCGTTGGCGATCTCCCAGCCGTCCGGCAGCGAATCGGCGTCGGTGTCGGCGGCGTAGGGGTTCGTGCCGTACACTTTGGCCTCTTGATAGTCGGTAAGGCCGTCGCCATCGGGATCGGCGTGGAACGCGTCCGTCTCGTAGGTCACGATTTCCTCATAGTCGGTCAACCCGTCGTTGTCGGTATCTGCAGCACGCGGGTCGGTGCCGAGTTCGAACTCCTCCGCGTTTGTGAGCCCGTCGCCGTCGGCGTCCTCGCGCGGCTCGTCCAGGGCGGCGACATCGAGCGCATTGAGGCAGGTCTTGGCGATCGTGACCTCGTCGAGCGTGCCGGCGAAGAACGCGTCGTCGGCCGTCCCGCCGTGACCCAGGAGCAGGCCGTCGCCCGAGGCGTAGTCCAGGTCCTCGTCGAGCGTCGCCGTGCCCATCAGGATGCCGTTGACGTAAAGGGCTGCCTGGGGCCGGGCGAAGGTCGCGGCGACGGTGTACCAGGTGCCGGGCACGACGAACCCGTCCGGGGTCTCGAGCGTGGCGCTTCCCGATGCGCCGGAGACCTGCAGCGCGAGCGAGTGCCGCTCCGTCTTGCAGATGGCCCAGACATAACCGCCGGTCGAACCGGGCTGCGCCAGGAGCACCATGGCCCCGTCGGGAGCGTCGCCGGTGCGGGTGTTGCCGTAGATGGCGGCGAACTTCGCGCGCAGCACGACCGAGATGGCGGCCGGCTTGTACACCGTCGCGTTCGGCACGGTCGTCTCGTCATCGACGCCGTCGAATTCGAGCGCCTGGCCGAGGTGCCCGGCGACGTGCGCCGCGCCCGCGATCGTGGCGTCGTTCCCGGAGCCGCTGCTGTCGGCGGCGGTCGTGCCCGCGGTCTCGTCCATCTGCCACCGGCCGACGATGTCCTCGGGGCGTAACGCGGCCGGGTTGAACCCGTGCGCCAGTTCCCACGGGTCGGTCATGCCGTCGGCGTCCGTGTCGGAACTACTGGGGTTGGTGCCGTACGTGAAGACTTCGGCGTCGTCCGGGAGCCCGTCGGCGTCGCTGTCCGTCAGGGTGGGATCGCTGCCGCAGAAGTCGACCTCTTCGCCGTCGGTAAGGCCGTCGTCATCCGTGTCATTGTCGTACGGGTCGGCGCCGGCCAGGTACTCGCCGAGGTTGTTGAGGCCGTCTCCGTCGGCGTCGCCAGCAGCGTCTTCGAGCGCCGCGATGCCGGTGGGCGTGAGTGCGTAGCTCAGGACGCGCACGTCGTCGATGGTCCCGGCGAAGTAGCCGTCGCCCGCGGCCAGGCCCGGCCCGTGCCCGAGCACCAGGCCGGCGGACGAATCGTAGTCCAGTTCCGCATCGTGCGCGGCAGTGCCGATCAGTTCGCCGTTGACGTAGAGCCTCAGGTCCGGCCGATCGAACGTGGCCACGATGTGGTACCACGCGCCGGTGGTGACGAAGCCGTCGGCGGTCTCGACGGTAGCACTTTCCGTGCTGTTCGCGACTTCGATAACCAGCGAATGCCGCTCGGTCTTGTAGACGGCGTAGGCGCAGCCGCCGCTCGCGTTCTTCCGGGCGGCGAGCAGCATCCAGCCATCGGGCGCGCCGCCGCTCACCGTGTTGCCGGTCAGCGCCGCGAACTCCGCACGCAGGGCCAGCGTGAGCACCGCGGGCCGCGCCGCCGCGGTGTTGGCGATGGTGACCGCGTCGTCGGTCCCGTCGAATGCGAGGCCGTTGCCGAAATAGGCGGGGACGTGCAGGGCGCCGGAGATGGTTCCGGGATTGTCCAGGCCGCTGCTGTCCGCCGCGGTCGCGCCCGCGGTTTCGTCCAGCTTCCAGTAGCTGATCACGTCTTGGGGGTCGAGGCCGGCCGGGTCGAAGCCGTACGTCTGTTCCCATGCGTCCGGCAGGCCGTCGGCGTCCGCATCCGCGGGCGGGTCGGCGAGGAGCCGCGGCGCGCCGGGCAACAGCAGGAGCGTCATGACGGCGAGCAGGCGCCGGGCCCAGGGGGGCATCGTCGTCCAGGCGTGTCGGATGTGTTGGGTCATTGCCGTGACTCTCCTGGGTGCCAGTCGTTCATCGACATACGTGCCGCGGTCGGGGCAACGGTGGCTCGGCGTGGCCCGCGCCGAAGCGGGGTGCCTCGGCCGGTCCCCGGCCGAGGGACTCGGGCCGGGACGGCCCCGAGTACTCTGCCGCGGTCCCGGAGGTCCCGCGCCACTGGGGCCCGCGGCACGGGTCTGGCTGCGTGTGCATCGGGCGCCTCACTGCGGAGCGGTGGTGGTCATGATGCGAAAACCGACGCTGTTCAGGACCTGGCCGGGCTTGAACCCGCACCGGCTGGTCGTCTTGACGTCCTCGGCCAGGTTGCCCCAACTGCCGCCGCGGGTGGCGTGCGCGTTGACGTCCTCGTCGGAACTCTGGGCGTCGTAGAAGCTGTGGCACCATTCCCAGACGTTGCCGGACGCGGCGAACAGCCCGTAGGGGCTGGTCTTGTCGTGGTAGCCGCCGGGGCAGGTGCGGATGGCGCCGGCCTCGAACTCGTCGCCGCTGTTCAGGTAGTTGGCGTCGGCCGCCGCCAGCGTGTCGCTGCCGGTGCCGTAGGTCCGGAACACTTCGGCGGTGCTGTCCCACGCCGCGGCCTTGTACCACTCCGCCTCCTGCGGCAGGCGGTAGCCCGTGTTCGTCAGCGTGGCCGCCCACCCGTTGGCGGGATCATAGACCGCGGTGCGGCTGTCCACGGTGCTGCGCCAGTTGCAGAACGCCGCGGCGCCGAACCAGGAGACGAAGGTCATCGGGTGCGTCTGGTGCCCGGAAACGGCCGAGAAACGCTCGCCCAGGTTGGCCTGCGCATCGTAGGCGACGCTGGCGTCGGGGTTGGCGGCGGTCGTCACGCAGTACAGCTCGTTCGTCGTGGCCTTCCTCACTTCGCCGTCCGCGATCGCGATGGCGCTGGCCGTCTCCGCGGCGTTCAGGAACGGCACGTACTGCGAGACCTCCGTCTCCGCGAGCGCGATCCAGAAATCGTAGGTGACGCCGCCGCCGTCCGCGCCGGGAATCGCATCGGGCATGACGGGCGCGCCGTCGGACAGCGGCCCGGGCTGCTCGGCGCCGATGCTGATGAACGTCGCCGGCGAGTTCTGGTTGTTGTAGTAGGTGTTCAGCCAGTCGGCACTGCGGACGTTGTCCGAGACCCGCACCTCATCGATTCCACCGTCGAACGGAAGGGAGCCGCTCCGGTTGCCAATGGTGACCGGCAGGTCGTTCGTTGCAGGAACCCAGGCGCCCGTCACGTTCTGGACGTTGACGCCGTCCACGTACAGACTGATCTGGCTGGTCGTGACCGTGGCGGCGACGAAGTGCCAGTTGCCGTTGCGCAGGTCCGGGCCGGCGCTGCCACCCGTGTCGATCTGCGAGGTGCCGCGCACCGCCATGCGCGCGCGTCCGTTCGTCAGAATCAGGTCCCAGCCAGTCCCGGTGCCGTTGTAACCGTACTTGCCGACAATCGCGTTGTAGGTCGCCGTGCCTTCCGGCCTGACCCAGGCCGAGAGCGTGAACTGCTGCGTGAAGTCGAAGTTGCCCTCCGTGGCGACCTGCACCACGTCATCGACGCAGTCGAACTCGTCGGCGCCGGCCACCTTGCCGGTCGAGCCCTGGGCCACGCCGTTCTGGGGCGCGCCCGTGTTGCCGTTGCCCGTCGCGTCGGCGTGATTGCCGGACGCCTCGTTCAGGTGCAGAACCATGACGTGGTGGTCGTCCCAGACCCCGGCGGCATTCGCCATGCTGCCGCAGTACGGGTTGCCGTAGTGCATGTTGAGGACGGTGTCCGCCGTCGAGGACAGTGCTGGCACGCGTACCCAGGCCTGCAGGGCGCCTGTGCCATTGTCGTACCGCTCGATCTCACTGTCGAGAATCGCCACCTCGCCGTCGAGCGTGAACACGATGTCGTCGCCGTCCGCCTGCGCCTTGGCGGCAAGGTCGGAGTCTGTCAGGCTGATCAGGACCGGGAAATCGGTCAGGTCAGCCTCGACCTGGCTGGCGGCAATGGTCGCCGTTTTCATGTAATGCCAGTTGCTGCTGATGTGCGCCGCCCCGCATGGCGCCGCCGCCGCCGCGAACACAACCAACGACGCCCATACCCAGATTCGCTTCTTCATTGCCTTCTTCCTCCTGAGTGCGTTACTCGATTATCGCGTTACGACTTGTTGCCATGATGGGGAACAGGGTTCGGGTGTCGTAAGGGAGACGGGGAATGGCGGCAGCGCCAGGCAGGGCGCGGCACCGGTCGCTCGTGTCGGGAATGGACTCGCCGCTTCCGCACGGGAAGGGCAATAGGGCGGTGGTAGTTGCGCCCAGGCGCGCGCCACGGCGCGAGGAATTCCGGGGACTGCGGGCAAGGGACTGCCCGCGCCACTGACGGGGAAACGGGCGGGTACGCGGGAGAACACGGCCCAGGTGCGTTACAGGAGACAGGAGACAGGAGACAGGGGGAGAACTTCGCCGATGTTTCATCCGGTCCCTCTTCGCCGTTTGTTCCCGGCCGGGCGCTTGCGTGCCGCGGTTACCCTCAAGACTTGCGGGAGGATTTTTTCTTCCCAAAACTTACAACCCACTGGTTGGGATAATACACGCGCTTGGCGCGGAATGCAAGCGGATGTCGACTGGTTTCGGTACGACCTCTGCCGCCGGGGCCACCAATGCGAATGAGTCTCTCGGGGTGCGACGGCAGGATCGGACGCGACCTGCCGGAGCGGGGAGTTGTCCCGGGTTGGAAGAGCGACGCGATTTGCGGGCCACGGCAGGACTGAAGTAGGCGTTGCCGTCGCCAGCAGCGCCGGCGGCCGGTTCCGGCGCTATGTTCCCTGTGTGTGCGGCGCTCCCATGCTACTCGCGGCCGGCGACGGAGCCGCATCCCGTTGGTGTCCAGCCTTTAGGCTGTCTGGCAGGGCGCGTCTCCGGAGCAGGCTGAAGCCTGTACACCAACGCGGCGGCGGTGAAGCACCAATGAAACCACGATCCCCCCAAGACGCTCCGGATGGGCGACAGCGGCCTGGCCATGCCGGCGCCCCTGCGGACTGCGCAACGCCTGCTGGGCGGCCGCGCCTGACCCCGATCCGCGCCCTGCTCAGCCGCATTCAGTGGGACCGCGAGTTCGGCGCCGCCACGTTCGAGATCGGCTGGTACGACCGCGTCGCGGACCGGATCGTGCGCAGTCTGCTGCCGGAGAGGTCTGCCGTGCCGGCGTCACATGAGGCGGTGGACACGGCGGCGCCGGACCCGCATGAGACCGGCAACCGCGCCCGGCTCTGCCTGACCGACGAAAGCGGCATCGCCGCCCGCATTCCCCTGCACCGGATCCGCGAGGTCTACCGCAATGGCGAACTGATCTGGCAACGCCCGATGCCGGGAAAGACTGACTGACGGACGGCGTTTGCGTGTTGCATCAGTCGTGGGTGGAGATAAGGTTGGAGGTCGGCCGGGGCTGATGCCTAACGTGGTCGGAGCGGCCCGCTCCGACACCCGCGGGACCGAGCCGGTCCCGCCACTTTGACCAGCCACCCCAACCCTCCACCCGCCACTGACGCATCACCCGTTCGCCGCGGTTCGGATTTGATCGCCGCTTTTGCAGGGTATATAGTGCCAGGTTCGTGTTTTGCCCGCACGGGGAAAACCGCGTTTCCCGGTGTGTGTACTTCAACTTACGGCGGCGGTGTTCCGGCAGACGCGCTCGCGTCAGGCCAGCCGCCCCGGACAGGGCAGACCCGATACGGCGCAACCCCGCGCCCACTCGGACCGAGAGAACCGGAGGGTTTCGCGTCTCCACGGCGGTCCGGAGCACAGCCAGACGACGCGTTGTTTGCGCAACCCCTAAACAGGAGGGTGAACTATGGCCAGCCGCATGACGACAGTTGACGGGAATTACGCCGCCGCCCACGTGGCGTACGCGTACAGCGAGGTCGCCGCCATCTATCCCATCACGCCCTCATCCCCCATGGGTGAGTACGCGGACGAGTGGGCGGCGGAGAACGAAACGAACATCTTCGGCAAGAAGCTGAGCATTGTTGAGATGGAGTCCGAGGGCGGCGCCGCCGGCGCGGTGCACGGCTCGCTCACCGCCGGGGCACTGACGACGACCTTCACCGCGTCGCAGGGCCTGATGCTGATGCTGCCGAACATGTACAAGATCGCCGGCGAAATGCTGCCCACCGTGATCCACGTCTCGGCTCGCTCGCTCGCCTGCCAGTCACTGTCCATCTTCGGTGACCACTCCGACGTCATGGCGGCGCGCGCGACCGGGTTTGCCATGACCGCGGCCGCGTCGATCCAGGAAGTGCAGGATCTGGCGATCGTCGCGCACCTGGCCACGCTCAAGTCGCAGGTGCCGTTCCTGGCCTTCTTCGATGGTTTCCGCACCTCGCACGAAGTGCAGAAGGTCGACTTGGCCGACTACGAAACGCTCGCCAAGCTGCTCGAGACCCAGTACCTCGAGCAATTCCGCGCCCGCGCCCTCCGTCCGGAGAAGCCCACCCTGAAGGTCGGGGCTCAGAACCCGGACGTGTACTTCCAGGGCCGCGAAACGGTCAACAAGTACTACCTGGCCGTGCCGCAGATCGTGCAGGAGTACATGGACAAGGTGGCCGCCGTTCTGGGGCGGCAGTATCACCTGTTCGACTACGTCGGCGCCCCGGACGCCGAGAAGGTCATCGTCGCGATGGGGTCGAGCTGCGACACCATCGAGGAGACGGTCAACTACCTGAACAAGACGTGCAATGCGAAGGTCGGCGCGGTCAAGGTCCGGCTGTACCGTCCGTTCTCGGTGCAGGCGTTCGTCGAAGCTCTGCCGAAGACGGTCAAGAAGATCGCCGTGCTCGATCGCACCAAGGAACCCGGCGCCATCGGCGAACCGCTGTACCTCGATGTGGCCACCGCGTTGCGCGGCCGCCCGAACATCACGGTGATTGGCGGCCGCTATGGCCTGTCGTCCAAGGAATTCTCGCCGTCCATGGTCAAGGCGGTATACGACCACCTCGACGGCAAGTGCTACGACGATTTCACGGTCGGCATCAACGACGACGTCACCAACCTCTCGCTGTCAGTCAAGGACGAGATTTCCACCGAGCCCGAGGGCGTGGTGCGCTGCCTGTTCTGGGGCTTGGGCTCGGACGGCACGGTCGGCGCGAACAAGAACTCGATCAAGATCATCGGCGACAACACGGACATGTACGCCCAGGCCTACTTCGTGTACGACTCGAAGAAGTCGGGCGGCATCACCATCTCCCACCTGCGTTTCGGCAAGAACAAGATCCAGTCCGCGTACCTGATCACACAGTCTGATTTCGTGGCCTGCCACAACTCGGCGTACATCGGCCGCTACGACATGCTCAAGGGCCTGCGCAAGGGCGGGGTGTTCCTACTGAACTCCGAGTGGGACAGCAGCGAGGCATTTGAGCACCTCACCAAAGACATGCAGCAGACGATCATCGACAAGGAGATCAAGTTCTACAGCATTAACGCGCTGAAGATTGCCGAGGCCGCCGGCCTGGGCTTGCGTATCAACACCGTTATGCAGGCGGCGTTCTTCATCATCTCCGGCGTGCTGCCGGACGAGAAGGCCGTGAACCTGATCAAGGGCGCCATCCAGAAGGCGTACGGCCGGAAGGGCGAAGACATCGTCAAGATGAACTGGGCCTGCGTCGACGCGACCCGTGCGGCGCTCACCCAGGTGCAGGTGCCGAAGGCGCTGAGCAAGTGGGCCGAGCCGCCCGTACTGCTGCCCGAGGGCGCGTCCCAGTTCGCCAAGGATATCATCGAGCCGCTCATGCGCCTCGAGGGCGACAATGTGCCGGTCTCCAAGATGTCCTACGACGGCACCATTCCGACCGCCACCAGCAAGCTCGAGAAGCGCGGCATTGCACCCAAAGTCCCGCACTGGATCCACGAGAACTGCATCCAGTGCAACCAGTGCGCCATGGCCTGCCCGCACGCGGTCATTCGCGCCAAGCAGATCGCGCCGGCCGACCTGGTGGGTGCGCCGGAAGGCTTCACCACCGTCGACTCCAAGACGAAGAACGACAGGAAGCTGAAGTACCGCATCCAGGTCTACGTCGAGGACTGCACCGGGTGTGGCGTCTGCGTCGAGACCTGTCCGGCCAAGGTCAAGGCCCTGGAGTTCAAGGCGCTCGAGGAGATGCGCGCCGCCGGCGAGACGAAGAAGGCCGAGTACTTCGAGAACCTGCCGGACAACGTCTGCGACGGCGCGGCGCCGAACACGCTGAAGGGCGCGCAGTTCCGCAAGCCGCTGTTCGAGTTCTCCGGCGCCTGCGCCGGTTGCGGCGAAACGCCGTACGTGAAGCTGATCACGCAGCTGTTCGGCGAGCGCATGGTCATCGCCAATGCCACCGGCTGCTCCTCCATCTACGGCGGCACGTTCCCGACCGTCCCGTACTGCGTCAACAAGGAGGGCGTCGGCCCGTCGTGGGCCAACTCCCTGTTCGAGGACAACGCCGAGTACGGCCTGGGCATGCGTCTGGCCGTGGACAGCAACCGCGCGCAGCTCAAGGACGCGGTGGCCAAAGTCCTCGAAGCCGGCAGCACACCCGACCTGAGCGCTGCTCTCGGGCGCGCCATGGCATTGTGGGAGGCGACGGATGACGCGGCCATGAAGGCGCAGCGTGAGGTCAAGGCGCTGCTGCCCGCCGCGCTCAAGGCGGCCACTCCGCAGAACCAGGCGGCCCTGGCAAAGCTCAATGAACTGCAGGACTACTTCGTCGACAAGAGCGTCTGGATTCTGGGGGGGGACGGCTGGGCCTACGACATCGGGTACGGCGGGCTTGACCACGTGCTCTCGCTCGGCCGCAACGTCAACGTGCTGGTGCTCGACACGGAAGTGTACTCGAACACCGGCGGCCAGGCGTCGAAGTCGACTTGCATCGGTGCGGTCGCCAAGTTCGCCAATGCCGGCAAGCGCTTCGGCAAGAAACACATGGGCCTGATGCTGATGACCTACGGCTACGTCTACGTGGCCTCGGTCGCCATGGGCGCAAACCGCAATCTGACCCTGAAGGCGATGCTCGAAGCTGAGTCGTACAACGGCCCGTCCATCGTCTTTGCCTATGCCCCATGCATCGCGCACGGCATCGATATGCGCGAGAGCCAGGTTGAGCAGAAGCTGGCGGTCGAGTCCGGGTACTACGCGACGTTCCGTTACAACCCGACGGCAACCCCGAAGTACTCGTGGGACGGCGGGGAACCGAAGATGGCGTTCCAGGACTTCATCAAGCGCGAGCGCCGCTACACGTCGCTGAAGAATACCGCCCCGGACGAGGCAGCCGGTCTCTTCAAACTGGCCGAGGAAGACGCCAAGCGCCGCATGGACCTCTACAAGAAGCTCGGCGAGATCCTGTAAGACGCCGGGCAAGTCTGGTTTGTGACCCATCACCGGGGGCACGGTCCGCACCGTGCCCCCGGTTCCGTTTCCGCGTTCCGGGGAAGTAGCGCAAGGCTCCAGCCTTGCAGCAATTGTTCCGGGACGAACCGCAGGCCTCAGCAGGTCCGGCAAACGGTTCCCCCCCCCAATGCTACTGAGGTTCTCGGCAACGTCGCGATATGGAGTGCGGGGGCAGATGCCGCCGATAGCGGCCGGCGACCCCGCTTTGGCTTGGCGCGGCGCGCCCCGTCGCCTACGGCAACAACCGCTGGCCGACACAACGACGCCAGATACGCAGGCCACGGGCCGCCCGGCTCCGCCGGAAGCCAAAGCGGCGTCGCCGGGCGCTCACTCGCCCTCTGCCGCCGCACTCCATATGGCGCGGCGTGCACGCTGGGCACCGGAGCTCAACTTGTCCTGGGCGCAAGCTTGGCGGGGAGGTGCTGCGTCAGCGCCCCCCGGGCGGCAGACCGCGCGGTCATAGGTTGAGGTTACTCGCGCCGGTTCGCGCCGCCGCGGGTCTTGCGCCCGCGGGGCGACGATTGGGGGAAAAGGGGCGGACGCTCCGCCCCTTTTCCCCCAATCGTCGCCCCACCCGGACGAGCCGGGTGGCGGCGCAGAGTGACACGCGAGTAACATGGGAGTCGCGGGTGGAGATTAAGGTCGAAGGTTGGCCGGGGCTGGCGCCTAAAGTGGTCGGAG
>MHBL01000175.1 GCA_001803235.1 Lentisphaerae bacterium RIFOXYA12_64_32 | reverse complement strand
GACCGGGGACATGCCGGTGGACGCAATCCTGGCCGGCACAGGCAGTGTGACGCTGACCGCGGCGGCGCGGATCGAAGAGGCGGTGCCGCAGGACGCGGGCATTGACATCGCCGCCGGCGCGTTGACGCTGAGCGCACTGGGTGGCGGCATCGGCACGGTGGACCCGATCGAGATCGACGCGGCCGGGTTGCTGACAGCGTCCAGCGTGAATGCGAACATCGCACTGGCCGACAAGGCCGGGGACTTGTCCCTGGGCGCCGTGAACGCGGGCGCGGGCAACGTGACGCTGAGCAGCACGGGCGCAGTGACGGACGGGGATGGCGCCGGAGCGAACGTAATGGCCACGGACCTGAGCCTGACCGCGACCGGCGGGATCGGCAGCGGTGACGCGCTGGAGACCAACGTGACGACCCTGACGGCGGCGAACAACCCGGCCTGGGGCGCAACGGTGGACGGTGGGATCGGTATCGTGAATGCCGGCGCGTTGACGGTGTTGGCGGCGACGCAGGCGGACGTGTTTGACGAGGGCGTCAACAGCGGCGACATCACGATCACGACACTGGCCGGTGATTTGCTGATCGCCGGTGCGGTGACGGCGCGCGATGGCGGCGTGATCACGCTGGCAGCCGGCGGCGCGGGCAGTGACGTGGTGATCGGGGGGCCGGTGTCCTCGACGGTGGGGCTGAAGGATCTGGGGGGCGGCGTGGTGGTGACCGGCGACGTGAACGTGACCGCCCCCGGTGACGTGTGGTTCATCAACGACGGCGCGGGCCACGACGGCAGCATCGTGATGACGCAGGATATCCTGAGCGCGACCAACGGCACGGTCGACACGCAGTTGGTCGGGACGCTGACGGTGATCGCCGGCACGGGCAACATCGTGGAAGCGAACGCGAACAACGACGGCACGGCGGAGATTCGCGCCGGTGCGGTGGTGCTGACGGCCGGGGCGGGCATGATCGCGCAGGAGAACGGGACCGATGCGATCGAGATCGACACGAACCGGTCCGTGACAGCCACGGCCCTGAACACGGTGAACCTGTATGAGACGGCCGGAATCATGAATGTGAACCTGATCCAGAGCACCACCAACGCGGCGGTGACCCTGACCTCCGCGGGCGGAATTGAATCTGTGACGCCGGGCGGCGCGGCCGATATCATCGGCGGGAACGTGACCTTGACGGTTCTTGGCGGCGGCATTGGCGCCGCTGGGGCGATCGACCTCGAGTCCGGGCAGGTGACGGCGACCACGGCAGGCGGGAATATCGGCTTGAACGAAGTCACCGGCGACCTGAACGTGGCGTTGGTTAACGCGGGTGCAGGGAACGTGACCCTGGCCGCGGACGCAGATATCCAGGAAGCGGGCAACGATCCGGACATCGACATCGCCGGTGCGACGATCAGTCTGACGGCCGGCACGGGCGGGGTGAGCGGGAACATCGGCACCGACCTGCCTGGCGGTGCTATCGAGATGGACGCCACCACGGCGCTGAACGCGGATGCGAGCGGGCTGAACGGCACGTTCAACCTGGCCGACACGGCGGGCAACCTGGCGATCGGGTACATCGACGCGGGTGCGGCGGGCAGCGTGACGCTGTCCAGCACCGGGACCATGCTGGACGACGTGAACGATGCGGCCGCGCCGGCGCTGGACATCCTGGCGAACACACTGAACCTGACGGCGGTCACCGGCATCGGTGCGGGCCTGCCGCTGGAGCTGGGCGGTGTGGACACACTGACGGCGGTGACGGGCACGGGCGCGATCAGCCTGAGCAACACGGCTGACGGCGCGGTGACGCTGACCGACGTGCACACGGGCAACGGCGACATCGCCTACACTCAGACCGGTCCGTTCGCCGTGTACGTGACCAACGTGGCGGGCAACACGATCAACAACACGGTCGTCCTGAACGCGGCCGGGGCGATCGACAACTCGGTCGGCACGGGCGACAACACGGCGAACATCACGGGTGCGACGATCAACCTGACCTCCACGGCGGGCGCGATCGGCGGCGTGAACGGGGCCTTGGACGTTGATGCGACCACGGCGCTGAGCGCGTCGACGCCCCATGCGAACATCGCGATCGACGACGTGGTCGGGGACATGCCGGTGGCCGCGATCCTGGCCGGCACGGGCACGGTCACGCTGACCGCCGACGCGGACATTCAGGAAGCGGGCAACGATACGGACATCGATATTGCCGGCACGACGATCAGCCTTACGGCCGGCACGGGCGGCGTGAGCGGGAACATCGGCACGGACGCGCCGGGTGGCGCGCTGGAGATCGACGCCGTCACGGCGTTGAACGCCGATTCGAGCGGGTTGAACGGGACATTTGACTTGGCGGACGTGGCGGGGAACCTGCCGATCGGGTTCATCAACGCGGGCGCGGCAGGCAGCGTGACGCTGTCAAGTGTCGGGACCATGCTGGACGACGTGGACGATGCAGCCGCGCCGGCGCTGGACATTGCCGCGCAGACGCTGAATCTGACGGCCGTGAACGGGATCGGCGTGGATCGACCGCTGGAGTTGGGGGTTGCCGACATTACCGCTCACACCACAGGCAACATGGCGGACGTGGTGCTGGCTAACGACTTTGCCGGGGCTGCGACGTTGAACGTGCTGGTCAACGGCGACAGGTCTGATATCAGCTTCAGCCAGACGGGCGGCGGCAGCCTGACGCTGGCCAGCGTGATCGCCAACGCCGGTGATGTGGCGGTCGCTGCGGACGGCGCGGTGGACGCCGTGCAGGTGTATGCCCTGGACAAGGGGCGGATCAACGGACTGGTTGATGATGCATCTCAGGTTGACATCACCGGGACTGTGGTGACGGTCACCGATGTGCGGGCGGACTATGACGCCAACATCACGGCCACAACCGGAAACGTGAATCTGCACGCCGATGCCATCCACGCCGGCAATACCATCAACATGTACGCCGGCGACTCGGTTCAGGACATTGACAACAACGGGACGATCAATGCCGTTGCGATTGCCGGTCCGATCAACATCACGGTGGGTACGGGCGTGATCGGGGTGCCGGGGAATCCGGTTGAGCTGAACGCCGGCCAGGGGCTGACCCTGACGTCGCTGGATCCGGCCGGGGTCGGGCCCTTCTGGGCCGTTGTCGACGGCACGTTCGGCGGCCCCGTGGATTACGCCGGGGTGGGGAACACTCCGCCCGGTGTCATCTTCGTGAACGGCAACACGTTTGGCGGCCCCAGCGACCTGTTGAATGCCATCGCGCTGGCGCAGAATCCCGCGATCGGTGCTACGCCTCTGACATTCGGCGCGCTGATGGGCGCGCTGGTTCCGTCCGATTCGGTGTCGCTGCTGAATACCTTCTTCCTGCACGCGACGGTGGTGTTGAACGAGTTCCGGACCATGCCGATGAACCAGTACTTCGCGTTTGGCAGTGGCTGGGTGGATGGGTTGCCGAGCGGCATCGGGCCGGCATACGTCCGGTTGCCTCTCGCCGTTGATCGTCCCTTCTCCTGGGGCGAGACCGTGAACGAGAAGGTTGATCCGCGCAAGAAGGCCCCGAAGGGCAGCGACGCCAAGTGACGCTGGGGGAGGGGGCGGGTGAGGGGGGGATGGTGCGCGCTGTAGGACTCGAACCTACGACCTCTACCGTGTGAAGGTAGCGTTCTAGCCAACTGAACTAAGCGCGCACGACAGAGCATAACATAGGAAAGAGAGACGTGTTTTGCAACTGCGTCCCGCCGGTTTTTGCGGTGCGAGGCGGGGTTGACGTCATTTTTCCCGGCGCGACGTCTTGTCAGGACGGGAGGACACGCCTACATTACGTGCTTTGCCGAGAGTCTCCGGCCTCACAGAGACCGGTGAGCTGTCCGGCAAGCAGTTCTTTGACGAGTGGTAGGGTACCGAAGTGGCCAAACGGGGCAGACTGTAAATCTGCTGGCAATGCCTTCCTTGGTTCGAATCCAAGCCCTACCACCACCTCTTCTTCTCCAAAGACTTACGGCACACAGCCTGTCCTTCTATCTGGTGCCCGTAAGCGGCCTTGGAATCCTCTCCGAGAGTCAACGTGGCGAGCAGTCCATTCCCGCCATCTCATTCGCGTCTGCGCGTGGGGAACTTCGGGGTCCATCGGTTCCCATATCCCGGGTAACTGCCCCGGGTCTGTTCGGTGCTGTCGGGAAGAAAACGCGGCAGGGCGTGCAATCGGAGAGTCTGCGATTCGTCCCCAAAATCGAGAGCGGCAACGGCGACAGGGGGAGTGCGCGGTGTGCCAGTGCCTGGCTCGGGGGGGGGGTCAGGTTCGGGCGTCGGCACGGATGCCGTGGGCTTCATTGTAGTCGGGCAACGGTTGCTTGTTCGCAACGGCCTTGCGGATCATCACGGCGTAGGCGTCGAGGTCGCCTCGATACCACCGGAAATCAGGACAGTGACCGAAACGCTTCTTGTATGCCGCGTCAAGGTCGTCCATTTCTTGTTCCTTTATCATGTTTGAATGTAGTTCGAATCGGAGCGAAGTCAAAAGGTGTCCTCGCCTGGTTTTGCCTCTGGCACAGGATGGCGGTGTCGCAGACGCCGAGTGCCCGCTTCGGGTCAGCCCGCGCGGAGAAGGCATAGCTATCAAGTTGACGGCGGTGGCTCGCGCGTGTCCCGCAGAGTAGCAGCATGGCTCCAGCCTTGCGGTACCGTTCCCGATCCGCGCCGGGGCTTTCGCCGTGGGCGGGAGAGTGCAAGGCTGGAGCCATGCACTACTTTCTCGGAGTGTCGATCCACGGCAGCGACAACCGCCGGCATCGTTAGCTTGATAGGCCCGCCCGGAGAAGGGGGGGGAATGGTGTGGGTTGGGGGCTACGAGCGGGTGCTGTGGCGCATCAGGCGATGGCGTAGTTGTGTTTGCGGAACCACTCGGCGGCGCGGTCGCGCAGGTCGCCATGGAGTTCGAGCGTGTCTTCGTCGAAGTGCGCGCCGGTGCCCAAGGCCTGGCGCAGTTCGCACGCCAGTTCCATCTGGTCCTTCACGCTGAGGTCGGCGAGGCCGAGCACGCGCGTGACAGTCTTGCCGCCCTTGCCCTTGCGCTGGACCTGGAGTCGGACGCGGCCACGCAGAGGGCCACCTAGACGCGTGGCCGGAGCGCCAGGCGTGTCGCCTCCGACCGACAAGGACGCGTTCTTGAAGACCTGCAGCAGTTCGCGGTCGGCGGGGGAAAGCTTGGCGCCGGGGGCTGGGGCCGGTGGCGGCGCCGGCGGTTGAGGCGGGGGCGGTTCCGCGGGGATGACGAGTTTGGCCGCACTGAGGGCGGCAAACGGGTTCACTTTGAAATTCGCCGCGTTATCCGGGGCGTCGGCGTCGGGTCTTGGTTTCTTCTTGCCCATGCTGCGGTTCCGATCAGGTGTTTGGAGAGGTGATGCCGGGGTGTCGGGTGTCGGGTGTCGGGTGTCGGGTGTCGGGGGACGGGGGGGTGCATGACGGGTGGATGATATGGTACCCCACGACTCCAATCTCGCGTTTTTGGGTCGATTTTGTGACGGTAGCAACCACGCCGGCCTGGTGTCCCGGCTTCAGCCGGAAGCCTCGGCGAGCTTCATCGAGCCGTGCGTTGACCGCTCGCTGAAGCTCGCTGCCACTTCCGCCTGAAGGGCGTACGGACGTCATTTTGGGGCCGCGACCAGGTTTGAGAACGGGAGCAGGAACAAGAGCATATCCGCCTGCATGTAGGCGCACTCAGTGATTTCCTCGCCGCAGTCGCGCACGGGCAGCAGGCCGGACGCGGTCCGCATTTGCATCACGTAGTTCAGCAGTCGGTCGGCGGTCTCGCGGTTTTTCTCGCCGCCCATGCGTCGAAGCACGTTGTAGGTGATGATGTAGGTCCAGATATTGTGTTTGGCCGTACTGGTCTCGTTTTTCTCCCAGGCGAGCGAGCCGTCGGTAGCGACGCAGCCCCGGAGGAATGCCCCGGCGCGTTTCAGGTGTTCGTCGATAGCGTCACCAGGGACGAGGGCCTGGCGCGGCCCTTCCGGAAGCACGTCGGTGATGTTGAGCAGGCACCACAGCACCAGGGAGGTGTAGTTGATCGTAGCGCCTTGGTTGGCACGGTACGGGAAGCAGCCGTCCGGCCACTGTTGTTCGAGGGTGTGGCGGACGCTTCGGCGCGCGCCCTCGAAGAAGATGTTCAGTCGCCGGCCGTAGATCTTGTCCATGGCGGTGAAGGCCACGGCGAGTGTCTCGGCTGCATGCAGATTGGCGTTGAGGCAGTCGTAGGGTGAGCGTTCGTGGTGGGGGAACACGCCGGAACCGTGCGGCCACTCGATGGCGAGTTGCCAGTGCCCGGCCTTTTGCAGGCAGTCGGAGTACAGTTTCTTGGGTGGCAATCCGGCGAGCAGGGCGTGAGCGATGCCGCGGGTGGCGAATGCGGTTTCGATGGTCGAGCACTCCTCCAGGCCGGTGAGTTCCCAGTCGGAGGTCTTCTCATTGTTCTGAATCTCGAAGAAGCCGCCACTCGGTCGCTGTCGTGCCACGAGCCAGTCGAAGGCGAGTTCGGCGCGCCGCACGAGGTCCACATCGTTTTGGGCGCGGCCAACGAGGTAGAGCGCGTGGCCGGCGCTGCCGGCGGAACGGTGGTGGTGACTGCCGCCGGCGTGGTAGTCCAGCAGTGGGCCGTGGTAGGCTTTCTCGCTCCAGAACGAGCCGAAGTACTCGCCCGGTGTGACGTCTTGGACACGCTTGAGATACTCGATGATGGCTTTACAGACGCTGCCGATGTCGTTGCTCATTCAGTTGGGTCCTCGCTGTTTGCCGCGGGCGTCGGAGCGGGGGAAAGGTCTTACGCGCGGCCGGTGCAGTAATGTGTACCGGAAACCGCGCCTGTCCAACGTTGTTCCTGCAGAGCGGCGACGCGTCAGCAGCTCCCGGGCGGCATACCGCCCGGTCATCCCGAGGTGAAACTGGCCACGACGCTTCCGGAGCCCGCGAGGACGCGGGCGCTCCAAGTTTCGTGCTCAATCCGAACTGGAGCGCCCGCGTCCTCGCGGGCTGTCTTGGTGCTGCATCAATCGACGGGCCCTGAAAGGCGGGACTCAGACGGAAACGTCGGAGTAACGGTTGGGCATGATCGAGCGGTCTCTCGGGGGGCGCTTCCGCAGCACGCAGGTTGAGGTCATGCCCCCGTTCCAGCCGTGGGTGGACTCACTTCGGGGCCAGGACGACGCGGAACCCGATGCAGGAACTGGTCTTGTCTGGTGGGTCGTTGCTGCGCCAGTCCGAGCGGCACCACCTGGACGGGCAGGCCCAGTGTGAGCCGCGTTCGACGCGGGCATCGCCCGTGTCCGGGCCGCGCGGGTCGGACTGTCCCTCCTTCGGGGAGTCGGCGTACCAATCCAGGCACCACTCGCGGACGTTGCCGTACATGTCATAGAGTCCCCACGGGTTCGGTTCGAAGGAGCCGATCGGGGCCAGGTTCGGGAATCCGTCGTCGTAGTCTTTATCCTTGACGCTCCAGTCCTTATCGCCGTCGGGTTGTTCGAAAGACTTGTCGCGGAAGTTGGCGAAAATGCTGACGGCGCCGGGGTCGGTGCCGAAGAACTGCGGAATGGTGGTGCCGGCGCGGCAGGAGTACTCCCACTCGGCTTCCGTGGGGAGGCGGTATACATACCCGTCCGGCAGGCGCCCCGCGTCCTCCTCGTGCTGGGTGAGTTTTCTGCAGAACTCGTCGGCCTGGAACCAGGTGACGGTTTCGACCGGGAACGAGTCGTTGCGGTTCGCGCTCGGGTTTGCGTTCATCAGCGCCTGGTACTGGGCTTGGGTCACTTCGCAACGGCCCATCCAAAACGCGTGTTCGAGGTGGATTTCCAGGCTATCGCGAAGGAAGACACCGGCGGCAATGGGGACGAATTCAATGCCCACGTCCCAGACGGCCCAGGGCATGCCGACAATAGGCTTGGCGCAGGGCAGGTGGCGGACCAGATCCAGGCCTTTCTTGATGTCGGCGGGTGTGATGGTCAAGCTTTCCAGCGGCAAGTCTGCGAGGGGTGTGAGGTCGGTGACGGGCGTTTCCGTGAGGCGCAACTCTTTCAGCGGCAATCCGATCAGCGGTCGCAGGTCGGTTACCAGGGTCTGGTGCAGATCGAGAAACTCGAGTTGGTGCAGGTCGTGCAGGGCGGAGATGTCGGCCACGGGCGTACCGGCCAGGACGAGGCGGCGGAGCGGCAGTTTGGCGAGGGGCCGAAGGTTCTTCACGCCGGTGCCGGCCAAGTCGAGTTCTTCAATGGGCAGCTCGGCGAGAGGCGAGATGTCCGTGACTTTGGTTTTGTGCAGGTCCAGGAGCGTGAGGTGTAGTTCGGCGAGGGGGCGCAGATCGGAGACAAGGGTTCGGCCCAGTCGCAGTTCCGTCAACGGCAGGCCGTGCAGGGGTTTGAGATTCCGGACCCGGGTGCCTCGCAGGTCCAGATGGGTCAGTGGCGTTCCGGTCAGGGGCGCGATGTCGACGAGCGTGTCGCGGTGGCAGGCGAGGCTGACGCCGTCGATCTCCCGAACCCGGAGGTGTTCGGCCTGCAGGCCGCGGTTTGCCGCCTGCAGGCCCTTGACGGCAGCGACCATCTCGATGCTGAACGCGCCGGGTCGCTCCTTGCCGCTCTCCCGGTAGAGTCGGGCGGAGACGAGGTATTCTTCGGCCTGTTCGAGGGCACGCGCCAAGGCGTAGGTGATGTCATTTGATTTCCGGCCGCCGCTCGTCTCCGCGATGTTGGCGCACTTGCGGGCGAGTTCCGAATACATGGCGGACTTGCGGTGTTCGGGTGAGCCGGTTGGTGCGATGCGGCAGGCACTGGTGAAGCTCTCGCCGGCCTGGGAGAAGTCCTGATTGCCCAGTTCCAGAATGCCTTTCAGGAACCACGCCTCCCAGAGTGTCGGGTCCAGTCCGACGGCCATGGTCACGGTCGCCAGGGCTTCGTCCCAGGCCTTGAGGTCCATGAGTTTCCGGGTTTTGGTCACGAACTCGGGCGCGGCCTGAGCGCTGAGTCGAAGCACGGCAGCCCGGGCCTCTTCGGTTTCCTTTGCGCGGGCCTCGGCCTGCCGGCGGGCGCGGACCGCTTCGCCCTTTTCGCGGGCCAGGCGCGAAACGAACAGGGCGGACAGGGCCAGGATGACGGCCAGTGCGGCAGCCAGCGAGGTGAACTCGACGCGGCGGCGGCGGACGAGCAACCAGAGTTGACGCATGGCCCCGGCGTCCTCCGCCGAGGTGGCAAAACCGGCCTGGTACGCTTCGATGTCATGCTGCAGTGCCTGGACCGTCTGGTAGCGGTCTTTGGGCGCGTGCGCGAGGGCCTTCATGGCGACCGCGGACAGCGCCTCCGGGATACGCCCGCCGGGGCAGTGTGGGAGCGTTTCGGTTTCCGTTTCGGGTTCGTCCACGGCTGCCTTGCGGTAGGCGTCGCTGGCGTGCCTGGCCAAGTCGCGCGTGCTTCGGACCGTGGGTCGCGTCGAGGGAGGCATGCGCACGGTGGCGCTGGGCTGGTTCAGTGTGGCGGGCGGGACGATGTTCCCCTGCAGGACATTGGTGATGGCTTCGTCGGAGGAGTAGCCTTCGATGGGGGGGCGCAGGGTCAGGATGTTGTACAGGATGCCGCCGAGGGCGTAGACGTCGGTGCGGCGGTCGATCTTGTCGACGTTGCCTTCCGCCTGCTCCGGCGCCATGAACAGCGGCGTCCCCTTGACCTCGCCGTCCAGGGTCACACGCAGGTCCATGGCGCCACCGGAACGGACGGATTCGATCGTGGTGGAACTTTGGTGTGCGAGTGTGTGAGCGCGTGGATTTGTGAGTGAATGCGGCTGTGAGTCTGGCGGCGGGGCTTGCCCTTGCAGGTCACGACGGCGGAGTCGGGACGTCGTCGATGTCTTGCCGGGACCGGTCTCCTCGCCCCTCGTCCCTCGCCCCTCGTCACGCCCCAGCACTTTGGCAATGCCCCAGTCCAGGACGAGGACTTCGCCGAATTCGCCGACCATGATGTTTTCGGGTTTCAGGTCGCGGTGGACGACGCCCTTCGAGTGTGCGAAGGCCACGGCCTCGCTGGCGCGCAGGAAGATGTTCAGCAGACGGTTCAGCGGGTACTTGGCGAGCATCGCGGGTTGGCGTTTGTGGATGCCGGAGAGGATGTCGTAGAGGGTGACGCCTTTGACGTACTTCATGCTGTAGAAGACGTGCCCGGCGGCATCTACGCCCAGTTCGTACACCGGAATGATGCCCGGGTGCTCGAGTTGCGCCGTGATCTGCGCTTCCTCGATGAACCGCAGCATGTCGTCGCTGGACACCTGGTCCGGGTCGAGCAGCACTTTGACCGCGACGGTGCGGCGGCAGTTCACGTCCTGCGCGGCGAGCACCACGCCCATGCCGCCCTGCGCCACAACCTGATCGACTTCGTACCGGCGCGTGTCGGTGTTGCCTGGGGCAGCGCCGGCGGTCGAGTCGGCCGCCGTGCGCAAGCCGCGCTGGCGCAGGTAATCCGAGATGGTCGCTCCGCCGGCCGCGAACTGCAGTTCGGGTCGGGTCGGTGTTTCGGGGTTGTGCGTTGTGTCGTTATCGCTCATGTGCTCGTCTGCCGCCGGAGACACGGCAAGCACCACTCTACACGACGTTGGGTGTGGAGTAAAGCGGCAGCGCGAGTCAGGTCGTCATGCGTCAGCGTCCCCCGGCCGATCATAGGTTGATGTTACTCGCACCGGTTCGCGCCGCCGCGGGTCTTGCGCCCGCGGGGCGACGATTGGGGGAAAGAGGGCGGACGGCCCGCCCCTGTTCCCCCAATCGATCGCCCCGCCCGGACGAGCCGGGCGGCGGCGCGGAATGGCGCGCGAGTAACATGGGAGTCGCGGGTGGAACGACGGCCTGCTGGACCATGCGTGAGACCCCCGTGGCCTTGTGCCACGGGTGAATCGGGTTCGCCTGCCAAACGTAGGCGCCCCCCCCCTCTCTTCCCTTTCCCCCGTCCGCCGGCGGCGGACGGGGGAAAGGGAAGAGAGGGGGCACGGTGCGGCGTAGTAACCAAGATGAACCCGTTCACCTGCCACACAAGGGGGCAGGGGTCTATGCTCCACCCTTTAGCGTGGGGGGGGCGGATCAGGCCGACCGGTGCTGCAGCCTCTCGGCCGGTTCGCTTACTGCAGCGCGAAGATCGCCGCGGCCTGGTGCTGAGTGGTGGAGTGGCGGTCGAAGACGAACCAGCAGACGCGGGACGATTGCGACAGGCGCCAGACGCGGCTGTCGCGGCGTGTTGCGGATTGCGCATCGCCGTCGACGAGGAGCGCTTCGCGCGGCAACGCGGTTTTCCATGGCTGCGCCTTGGCCAAGCCGTGAGTCGGACTGAGTCCGACGCGCAGCCAGTCGTATTCCAGGCGTTCACGCACGGGCAGGTTCCGGGGCGCAGCGAAGTCGTGGAAGAGGCGGAAGCGTCGTTCCAGGCTCAATGTGGTCGCCAGGGTACCTGCGCGACGGAGGGACTCAACGAGGTCGGCGTAGAACCGGGGCGTTTGGGCGGCCAGGCGCGTCGCCGGTTGCAGCGCCGCGTGATTGTAGAAGCCGTCGACGACGCGCGACAGGTCGCTGACGAACGCCAGGTCGTCCGTCGACAGGTGCGGGGTTTGCAGCACGTCGTAGGGCGGCGAGGGTGCGAACGCCAGGCCCAGTTCGGCCGCGTGAGTCCGCAGCGCGGTCCCGGGCAGGATTTTGACGACTTCGAGCTGGATTTCCTGCGGTCCGGCGGCGGTGAGCCAATCAACATCGGCGAGTACGTCGGCGAGCGCCTGCCCGGGGAGTCCGGCGAGCAGGTCGACGTGCACGGCCAAGTTCGGGGCCTGGCACAGGAATTGGACCCCGTCCTTGCTACGTCGTGTGTCCGTCTGGCGGCGGATGGAGCGCAGGGCAGGGCGGCAGAGCGTTTGCAGGCCGGCCTCGATGTGCAGGTGCCCGGGCGGTGCGGCGGCCAGTTCGGTGCGGCCCGCGGCGGTGAGCAGGTGTGGGTGGATTTCGAGGTGGAAGCGCAGATCGGGGAACTCGTCACGGAACAGGCGCAGCAGTGCGACGCAGCGTTTAGGGTTGGCGTTGAAGGTGCGGTCGAGGATGCGGACTTCGCGGACGCCGCGGCGCCGGACCTCGCGGAGCTGTTCGGCGACGCGGGGCAGGGGCAGGAGCCGGACCGGTGCGGAGTCCGCACTGGTGCAGAACGTGCACTTGTTCGAGCAACCGCGCGACGTCTCGATCTGAACGAACGGCCGCGTCCAATCGAAGAACGCGCTGTCCATGGCCGCGGGCAAGGTGTCGAGGTTGGCGACCGGCCGTGCCGTGCCGTTGTCACGGCAGCGGCTGTGGCCGTCCAGCCAACACAATCCCGGGACGGCCTGCGTGTCGGTCCCTGTCTCGACCGCCGTGAGCCAGTCGGTAAAGGCGATTTCGCCCTCACCGCGCAAGACGCTATCGACGGCCGGTTCGCGGCGCAGCAGCGGTTCATTGTCGCCCAGGCACTCGGGACCGCCCAGGATAACGCGCACCGCTGGGAAGAGGGCCTTGATGCGGCCGGCAACATCGAGGACGAACCGGCGGTTGAACAGGTAGAGGCTGGCAGCGAGCACGTCTGGACTGTGCCGCGCGACCTCAGAGGTGACGGCGCCGACGTCGTCCTTGGTCGTCGCCTGCACGGCTTGCCAGGTGGCGCGTGTTCTTTCTCTCGTCGCGGCGTGAAGCAGCGGCAGCGCCAATGATGCGTGCGAGAACGAGGAATTGACCGCGAGCCAGACGAGTTTCATGTGTCGAATATAGTATCAGTCTGTGAACAGATCCTGCCGCAGTTCATCGGGGAGCGGTGGTGTCCCGCCGGCTTGGGAGGCAACATAGGCGCCCAGCCGATTTGCGGCGGCATTGACGGTATCCAGGCCGCAGCCCCGCAGCAGACCGACGACCATGGCGGCGGTGAATGCGTCCCCCGACCCCACCGTATCGACCACCGTGACTTTGAGCCCCGGGTGTTCCGAGCGTGCGGCGGCCGTCTGCATGACACTGCCGTGTCCGCCGCGGGTCAACGCCGCCAACTCCAGGTCGAATTCGGCAACGATCGCCTTGAGAACTTCGGTCGCGGTTCCTTTGAGGCCCAGCATGGCACCGAGCAGCGGCAGTTCGTCCTCATTGAGCTTCAGAACGCGGGCCCGTTTCAGGGATTCGCGGATGACGACTTCGGAGTAGAACTTTTGGCGGATGTTGATATCGAAGACGCGCAGGCATTGGCTCGGGGTG
The DNA here is from genome assembly GCA_001803235.1 of Lentisphaerae bacterium RIFOXYA12_64_32. GTDB lineage: Bacteria > Verrucomicrobiota > Lentisphaeria > Oligosphaerales > YB12-FULL-65-16 > YB12-FULL-65-16. The sequence continues at coordinate 9,623 of MHBL01000175.1, read as the reverse complement.
GCGTTCAGGAACTGCAGAATGGTCTGGCGCGACGTCGGGCAGCGCTGGGCGAGGGACCCGAAGCAGACCGCATCGGCATTCTGCGCCAGTTTCAGCAACGTCGGGGTGGAATCGATGTGGTCCCAGGCCACGTTTTCGTGAATGGTGAAGTTGGGGACGCCATCGGCCGACAGTTTGACCGTGACTGTACCGGTCGCGAAGCCGGAGGTGGTCTGGAGGTACTTGGTGCTCAGCTTCTGACTGCGCAGGAGGTCGAGGATTTCCGCGCCCAGCGCGTCGGTGCCGACGCAGCTCGCGGTGTGGGCCTGCGTGCCGAGCATGCCGGCGTGGTAGGCGAAATTGGTGGGTGCGCCACCGAGCTTCTTCCCGCCGGGGAGCAGGTCCCACAGGATCTCACCGATCCCGACGACGGTGTGACGTTTGCTGGCTGGCATGTCAGTTCCTCCTCTGTGGGTGTCGGGGGGGCGTGCTCAGAAACCACGCCGTGGCACATCCGGCGTGTGGCGTCCGTTTGGTCCGTTTGGTCCGTTGCGCCGCCACCTCGCCTCACATTACTTCGTCTCCGGCGCGCTCAGGAACGGGCGCACCGTATCGGCGACCTGTTGTGCCATGAGCTGGTAGCCGGCTGCGTTCGGGTGGATCTGGTCGGAGCGCAGGCTCTCGTGCGGCAGAATCCTACCCAAGACATCCGGCACTAGGACGACGCCGTGCTGGCGGCAGAGCGCCTGGTATCTCTTGCCGCGTCCGCCGCTCATCAGGCCTTCGACGGCGGTGAACGCGACCATGGCGCCACGCTTCTGCAGTTCGGCAAAGATCAGTCCGAGGCACTCTTCGGTCTTGGCCAGGCGTACCTGTCGCAGGATGTCGTTGCCGCCGAGCGTGACGATGACCACGGCGCCGCGCAGGTCGGAGTTCGTCTGGAGTGCGCGGAGGCCTTCTTCGCTGGTCTGGCCTGACGTGCCGATGCTGACGACTGGGCGGCCGAGCACGGCTTGAAGTTGGCTGGGGTACCGCTCGGTTTCCGTCTCCGCACCGACGCCGGCCACCAGGCTGTCACCGAAGCAGACGATCGGACCGTCGCCGGGCGGGCAATTGACGATGGGCCAACGGTTGAGGTTGTCGCCGCACCCCGTCATGGCCACGGCGAGACTACCCGCGATCAGAGCCAAGGCCAAAATTTGCCAGATTCGACGCGATGCCATAACTGTTTGCCTGATAGGCGGTTCCACTGTCCGTAGCCGTTCGCAGCCCGGACCGCGTAAGCGCGGGACTGCAAGCCTGGGGCGTCCTCCGTTCCGGCTTGCGTTGGGGAGGGGGACCTTGGGGCTGGCCCTATTTCGCTTCGCCGATTTTCTCTTCGAACTCAGCCAGCATGTCTTCGAGTTTCTTCTTTTTCGCCGCATCGAGATCTGGCGTCTGCAAGGCGATTTCGACGTAGGACTTAGCGGTTGCGAAGTCGCCGCCGGCCTTGGCCTCGTCGATCTTCTTCATCGTGATGTCCAGTTCGGTCTGCGGCAGTTCGGACTTCTTCTCCACGGCTTGCGTTGCGGCATCGATCGCGGTGTCGGCGGCGGGTTCCTGCTTCTTGCCGCACCCGCCGAACACCAACCCCAACACCACCGTTCCACAACAGATCCCCAAGATGCTCTTCTTCATGCGTGGCAACCTCCCTTTTCACAATTCCTTGACTCTTCGCGCCTCGTACGGTTTCAGTGTTCGGGTTTCAGGTGTCAGCAAGGAGGGGACGGGAACGATTGTGAGTCCGCCAGTTGTGGTCCGCAATCGCCCCCCTGGCACCGGGAACCTGCCTCCCGCGCTGTCACTGGAGGACTTCCAACTCGGAAACCCACATGTACCTTGGATCCACCGCGTTGCCCGACTTGGCCGGTTGCCAGATGCGGAGCATGTCGGTGGTGACCGGCTGCGGGAACATGTGCTCCGAGCTCTGGGCCGTGGGTTGGTTCTTGACGGCCAGCACATCCGTCCACGCCTTGCCGTCCCAGGCCTGCACGGTGTAAGCGGAAGAACTCCGGAAGCTCTGGTAGTAGGCCCACCAGATACGGACGCCCTTCACGGTGGCCGGTGCGGGGAACCTGACCTGCACCCAGTGCGGCAGTTCATTGGGCTCCGACAGCCAGGTGAAACCGGCCGTGGTTGCATGGGTGTTCTCCATGTGCACGCCGTCGAACATGACCCACCACTTGGCCCAGCCCGGCTTGTCCTCGAGAGTGTCCACGGCGACGACGCGGCCGTCCGGCAGCGTGTACGGTGCGACGTAGGTGAACGCCAGGCTGCAGTCCAGGCCTTGGTCGTCGATGGCCCAGTCGTCGATGGAGACGGCGACGGCGTTCTTGAGCGGGGGCTTGGGGAGCAGTTTTGCGAGGTCGAGGGTGATGATCGCGCGTTTCGGATCCCGTTGCTCAAACGTCACTCCCTCGCCGGACACGGCAACCGGCTGACCGTTGACGCCCACGGCCAGGCTCGTGGGCTTCAGTGCGTTCAGTTTGTCCGCGATCTCGATGACGACCGTCGCCGGGACGCGCTCGACACCGCCCAGAGCGACGTTTGGCACGGCGCCATGGTCGGCGCCGTCGACCACGAAGCGGACGACCGCGGGCGGTTCGGTGTCGGTCAGGTCGATCGAGTCTGTCTTGCCGATCAGGAGCGTGGTGCGTCCGGTCGGGATGTCCTTGGGATCCAGACTGAAGCGCAGCACGTTGTCCCTGACTTCACCCTGGACCGGGCGCCACTGCGCGTCGCCGGCTTGGAACAGCGCCTGCGTGACGCCCGTGGGGACCGGCAGTGCGATTTGGACGGCGCCCTGCATCTGGACGCGGTAGATCTGCAGGTCAGGCTGCGGTGCGATGTCCGCGGAAAGCAGAACCCTGCACCCGCTGAAGCAGATTAGCGCCGCGAGGGTGTGCAGGCGGAGCGGCAAAGCCTTGGTGTGCATGGCGGACCTATCCTTTCGCCGCTTTCAGTTCGGCCAGAGTCTTGTCGACATCCATCCCCGCGCCGAAGTGCCGGCCGTTCATCTCGGGACAGGCGCAGCGCACGAGCTCCACTGAGGTGCGGGCGCAGTCTTCCGGCTTGCGGTCGTGTCCGGCGAGGACCGCGTCGCGGCTGGACGGCAACCACTTCTGTCCTTCCGGGCTCTGGATCTGGTACTCGGTCATCTCGGTGCGGACGAAACCCGGCCCCATGCCGAAGACCAGCACGCCGGTGTGTTCGCGTTCCTGTTCCTTTGCCATCAGCTCAGTCAGGCGTGCCACTGCGACCTTCGAGCAACTGTACCCGGTGCCACCCGGGATCTGGTTGCCGCCGTTCATGTTGATGATGATTCCCTGCCGGCGCGACATCATGTGTGGCAGGACCGCGCGGCAGCACAGCATGAGTCCGAGCAGGTTTACGGTGACGTCGCGCCACCACGTGTCGGGATCGACTTCCCAGACGCCGCCGAGGCATGAGAAACTGCCTGCGTTGTTGAACAGCACATCCACGCGGTCGAAGCGCTGCAGGACGGTCTGCACCATGCGCTCCACCTGCGCACGGTCGACGATATCCGTGGCCACGGCCAAGCCGGTTCCTCCTGCCGCAGCGATGAGCCGGACCGTTTCCTCGATTTCCTGCATCCGTCGTGCGCAACAGGTGACGTTGGCGCCGGCTTGGGCGAATTCCAGCGCCAGGGCGCGTCCGATGCCGCGCCCCGCACCCGTCACAATCACGCTGGCCCCTCTAAGTTCCATGATGATACATACCATGCCCCCGGCTGCGGACTTCGCAAGTGGAGTGGACCTGTGTCCCGTGATGCGTATGCCCCCGGGACACTCCTAACCCGGCGTAGCCGGAACCAAGACCGACGCCGATTGCTGATTGCTGAAGTCCGCCCCCCGACACTCGAAAAGCGTTGTTGCGATCGTCACAAAGTCTGCCAGAAAACGCGAGTTTGCAGTCGTGGGGTACCCTGTTACTCGCTGGCTGCGGTAGAGTGGCCGGAGCGGCTCGCTCCGGCCCCCGCGGGAGCGGGCCGCTCCCGCCACGTTGCCAGAACGACCCGGACAAACAGCGAATAACGCCCACACATGATCGGGCGCATCTGCCTGGGGGGCACTGACGCCGTAGTAACCAAGAATGAACCCGTTCACCTGCCACACAAGGTGGCAGGGGTCTATGCGCCACCCTTTGCTGACGCATTACGATGACTGTGTCCCCGAGTTGGCGCACGTGGTGTGTCCACCTATAGTGATCAGGTCGAAGGCAAGGGCGGCGGTCTTGTGTCTTCACGCGGCACACATTCGGACGACGTTGAAAGGACAGTGGCATGAGCAACGCGACTCCGCGTCGGGACTGGGAGAACGAGCAACTGCTGGGGATCAACAAGGAACCGCCGCGCGCGTGTTTCGTGCCGCTGGCGGACGGTCGTGCCGCGGTGAAGGGCGTGCCGGAAGAATCGCCCTACGTTCAGACTCTCAACGGCAACTGGAAGTTCAGTTGGGTGCCGCATCCGGATCGGCGCCCGAAGGACTTTCATCGGGTGGACTTCGACGTGAGTTCATGGAAGGAGATTCCGGTTCCATCCTGCTGGGAGCTGCATGGCTACGGCACGCCGATCTACACCAACTCGACCTACCCGCATCCGCGCAAGCCGCCGTTCATCCTGGCTGAGGTGCCGCCACACTACACGGCGGTGAAGGAGCCGAACCCGGTCGGTTCGTACCGGCGCGAGTTCAGCATCCCGAAGGCCTGGGCTGGCCGGCAGGTGTTCATCCGTTTCGAAGGTGTGGCGTCGGCGTTCTACCTTTGGGTCAACGGCCAGAAGGTGGGATACAGCCAGGAGAGCCGCACCGCGGCGGAGTTCAACCTCACGCGGTTCATCAAACCCGGGCGGAACCTGTTCGCCGTCGAGGTGTACCGTTGGTGCGCCGGCAGCTACCTCGAAGATCAGGATTTCTGGCGCCTGAGCGGGATCTTCCGCGACGTCGCCTTGTTCTCGACCGCGCCGGTGCGGATCCGCGACTTCTGGGCCAAGAGCGAATTCGACGCTTCGACCACGAACGCGGAACTGGTGGTCACGGCGAAGTTGCAGAACTTCACCGATGCGGCGGTGGTTCGGACCCTCGAGTGTTCGTTGTTCGACGCCAACGGCCGGCCGGTGCGCCAGGCCCGGGGACGTGTCTCCCTGAACGCCATTCAACCGGGCCAGGAAGTGACGGCGCAGATTGCCATTCCGATCGAGAAGCCGCACAAGTGGTCGGCCGAGGAGCCGTACCTCTATACCGTCGTGCTTAAGCTGCGCGGTGCCCGCGGTGCGCACGACGAGACCGTGTCGTGCCGGTTCGGGTTCCGCAAGGTCGAGATCCGGAATCGGCGTCTCCTGGTCAACGGCGTGTCGGTGCTGCTGAAGGGCGTCAACCGCCACGAGTTCGAGCCGGAGCGCGGCTATGCCGTCACCCTGGAGTCGATGGTTCAGGATCTGGAACTGTTCAAGCGGTTCAACATCAACACGGTGCGGACCAGCCACTACCCGAACGATCCGCGCTGGTACGACCTGTGCGACCAGTACGGGATCTACGTGATTGACGAGGCGAACGTCGAGTCGCACGGCATGGGCTACGGCGAGGAGTGCCTGGGGCATCGGCCGAGTTGGGAGGCGAATCACGTGGACCGCGTCGTGCGCATGGTGGAGCGCGACAAGAACCACGCCTGCGTCATCATCTGGTCGATGGGCAACGAGGCCGGGCCGGGCCGGAATTTCGTCGCCTGTGCCAACGCCATTCGGGCCATGGACAAGACGCGGCCGATCCACTACGAACGGATGAACGAGGTCGCGGACATCGACAGTTGCATGTACCCGACCGTCGAGTGGTTGCAGAACCGCGGTCAGGGGTGGGGGCACGAGAAGCCTCACATCATGTGCGAGTACGGTCACGCCATGGGCAATGCCATCGGCAATCTCAAGGAATACTGGGACGCCATTGAGGATTACCCGTGCCTGATTGGCGGCTGCATCTGGGAATGGGTGGACCACGGTTTGAAGAAGTACACCGGGGCGAAGAACCCGGATGGCAGCCCGGAGTGGTTCTGGGCCTATGGCGGCGACTTCGGGGACCAGCCGAACGACGGCAACTTCTGCACCGACGGTGTGGTCACCGCCGACCGCGCGGTCACGGCTAAACTGATCGAGATCAAGAAGGTGTATCAGTATGTCAGCATCTATGCGGTCGGCTGGGCGCCGGCGCCGGAACGCGGGTACTTCGTCGCGGTCAAGAACAAGTACGCTTTCATCGACCTTGACCGCTTCCTGCTGCGCTGGACGCTGACCGAGGACGGGCGCGAGCTGCAGCAGGGGCACCTGGCGTCAGTCCATCTGCCGGCGGGCGAGACCGAGACGGTGCTCCTGCCGCTGCGGAAGTTTGCGCCGCGGCCGGCCGCTGAGTACCACCTGCGCGTCAGCCTGGAGCTCAAGGCGGACACGGTCTACGCGTCGAAAGGCCACGAAGCGGCTTGGGAACAGTTGACACTGCCCGTCATCGTCCCCGCCGCGCCGCACGCGCGGTTGAGCGGCTTGGGCGACGTGAAACTGAAGCAGGTCCGGGACAAGGTCACGGTCAGTGGTGCGGACTTCGCGGTCGAGTTCAGTCGCAGCGCGGGCACGATCAGCACGCTCACGTACGGCGAGCGGCTGGTCATCCGTGACGGCGGCCCGCGCCTGAACCTGTTCCGCGCCTTTACCGACAACGACAAGTGGTTCTCACAGGCGTTCCGCGACGCGGGGTTGCACCCGCTGCGGTACGTGGTCGAAAAGGTTGAAGCGGTCCAGTTGAGTGGCGTGGCCGCACAGGTGACCATGGCCGTGGACTGCGTCGGGGCTCGGGGTTCCGGGTTCTACCACCGGGCCGTCTACACGGTCCTGGCCGACGGCTCGATCCAGGTGACGAACTTCTTCGACCCCAGTGGCGACCTGCCATTCCTGCCCAAGCTCGGGTTGCGCATGTTTGTGCAGGGCGATCTCGAGACTCTGGAGTGGTTCGGTCGCGGTCCGTGCGAGAGCTACCCGGATCGGAAGTGCGGGATGGACGTCGGCGTCTACCGCGGCAGTGTTGCGAGCCAGTACGAGGTCTACGCACGGCCGCAGGAGAACGGCAACAAGGAGGACGTGCGCTGGGCGGCGCTGACCGACGGCACCGGCGCGGGATTGCTGATCGTCGGGGCGCCGACCATGGCGTTCAGTGCGCTGCGAAACACCGCCGAGGAGTTCGACGAGGCCAAGCACATCCACAAGGTCAAGCCGCGTCCGGACGTCGTGGTGTGCATGGACTATGCGCAGATGGGGCTGGGCGGCGCGAGTTGCGGGCCGCGGCCCATGTCGAAGTACCTGCTGCACCCGCGTGCGTCCGTGTTCGACTACACGTTGCGGCCGTGCGGGCCCGACCGCGGCGAGTCCGGGTTGCTTGCACGGCAGGCCTTGCCGGGTTTGTGAATGGGGGTGGGGGCGAGGGACGCGCCGAGCCACTGTGCGACCGTGCGCTTCCAGGCCGGGGCAGAGCGCATTTCTGCGCGCCCGGCTCGCGCGTACAGGTCACAGCATTTCCATGGGCATTCTCAACATCTTCATGTACCACCGGATCTTGCCGGAACCGTCTGCGGACGGAGTCTGCGTGGCGACATTCGCGCGCCAGCTCGATCTCATCCGGCAGCGGTACGAGGTGTTGAACGGCGACGACCTGCTCGCGGTTCTGGATGGACGGCGTTGCCTCGCTCGCCCGGGTGCGGCGCTGACGTTCGACGACGGCTGGCTCGACAACTGGGCCATCGCGACGCCGGTACTGAAGGAGAAGGGCGTTCCGGCCATCCTGGCGTTGAGCAGCGGCTACCTGCACGACGGGCCGGTGCGGAGTGCGCAGGATCACGAGGCGGCGACAATGCGCTGCGACGTCGCCTGTGATCACGCCTTGAACCAGGGCGACAACCAGGCGTTCCTCTCACGGGCGGAGCTCGGGGCAATGGTCGCGTCGGGCGTGTGGACCGTGGAGGCGCATGGGCACACGCATGCCCGGAGCTACTACCGGGTGGACTTAAGGCACGGTTTGTACCCTGCATCGACGGACTGGACGCTGACGCATGCGTTGGGCGGGGCATGCCCGTTCCCCGGCGTCCCGGTGGGGGAATTGGTCAGTGACCTGGCCTGTCCGCGGCGCGTGCTGAATCCGCAACTGCTCGAGCGTTTACGGCTCGGCGGCAATGCCGCGGCGCTTCTGGCGGAGTTCGCAGACCCGGTCGTTGCCGCGGAGTCTGTTGCCGAGTATTGCGAACGCCTGCGCCTTGACCTGCAGCGGTGCCGGCAGGCGATCACGGACATCACCGGGCGCGAACCGAAGCTGCTGTTCTGGCCGTGGGGCGAGTACAGCGACGCGGGACTGGCCGTGGCGCGGGACGTGGGGTTCCGTCATACTCTTTCGACGGAAAAGGGGATGGTACGGGTTCCGAGCGATGCGTTCGTACTGCCCCGCATCGGCGTGGGCGAGAAGTGGGGCCGGTTCCGGCGCAACCTGACGGTCTTCGCCTGTCCGACTTGCGTCACGCTGCACGGTTGGCTCAGCCCGTCCCCGTCCGGGCGGCGCGGGGCAATCGGTTCATGACGAGATGGACATGTCTTCACCCATCATTGAGCAATACTGTGCGGGGCGTCGTGAACTCGCCGACAGGCTTCAGGCGGAGTTCCCGAACGACCCGCACCTTCCCGAACTGCTGCGCCGCACGCTCTGGAGTCCGGCGTACTGCCGCGCGGACGGCAGGCCCGAGTTTTTCTTTCCTCCCGTGAAGTGGCGTTACCGTTTCGAGGTCATCGGCTCTGAGCCGGGCCCGCTTCAGGTCGAGAACATCGCCGGCCGCTACCTGCGGCTTCAGGTCAACACGAACTGGTGTCTGGACATGAGCCGGTTTCGGGACGCGGATGATTACTTCGGGCAGCTTTCGAAGAAGACGCGCAAGAAGCTGCGTTGGCTCCAGAACTCGTACGAGAAGAACGAGGTCCGGTTCGAACCGATTCGCGATCGCGCCGGACTCGAGGAGTTTGCCGCCATGTACCTGGCGCAGTGGCCCGGCGCCGACTGGTGCGGTGCGCTCAAGGAAAGCTGGTTCCGCGTCACTCTGAAACTCGAGGAGTGGGGCAGGAATTGCAGCTTCCTGCTGCGCGAACCCGGCGGCACATGCCTGGCCGCGAGCCTCGGCTATCTCACGGACAAGGCGTTCAACCTGCACCTGCTCACACACCGGCCCGGCGCCTGGGACAAGTACTCGCCGGGGTTCTACCTTGCCTACCGGCTCGTCCGTGAAATGCTCGAGTCGCACCGGGCGGAGCTCTTCCTGTTCGGTCCCGGCGAGTTTGACTACAAGCGGACGTTGCTGGGCGAGCCGTTGCCCGTCTTCCGCTACGAGACCCGAACCTGGCTCAACCTTCTCGGCATCCTGAAACTCCGTAACCGGTTGCGGAAGGAACGGTTGCGGCGGCAGGCCGCGAGTGCCGCTGCGGCAGGCGGCGACGACGACGGGCCGGAGTCCAACGCAGGCTAGTGCTCGTCCGCCACAAGTTCCCCCGCAATTCTGGACTATGGACAATGGAC
>MHBL01000174.1 GCA_001803235.1 Lentisphaerae bacterium RIFOXYA12_64_32 | reverse complement strand
TGCTCAGTCCTCGTTCCTAGAATCTGACGGCCTGGCGCCACGCCAAACTGCCAAGGTATTCTTGCGCGGACCCTAAGCGGACAAGAGGGACAGCCGTCCCGTCTATGCGTCCCAGCCACCTCAAATGCCGCGGGCTGCTCGTCGAAGCCACCGTAGACCAGCGCCCATTCGTCAGAGACGATGGTCGCGGGGCGCCAAGTCTTTCCTGCCGACGCGAGCGGGTGCGACCCGCCCGCTCTTGGCGCCAAGGTCAATGATGTTGCCGGCAATGGCCAGACGCACGGCGGCCTCAAACGGCTCGGGCGCCTCGTCCGCCATGCACCGCAGTCGCGGATACATCGCCGCCGCCCAGCGGTTGAAGCGCGTTTTGACCTCGCGGTAAGGATCCTCCTTGCCCGTGAGGCCACGAACCAGGCGGTGCAGCTTCTGCGCCCCGGCCGGCGGCGGACCGCGCAGGTCCATGCCACTGAGCAATCTCAGCGCCTCGCGCAGCACGCGCTCCCGCTGCGCGGCGTCGGCGGTCGTCATCAGGACCGAATCCAATGCTTGGCGGACCAGACAGGGAATGCACTCAATAAAGGTTACCATGACACAACGACTCTCCAAACTAACGGCACCCAGTGGCCGACTGCCGCGCAGGACACGTGGCTACGTCAGTTGTGCGAAACTGCCATATTCCGTTAACGAGCTCCTTGATGGTAACACCGGCACAGGGCCGGTTGACGCGCTCAAGCGATGCCTGACTCCAGGCGCTCAGCGAAACCTTGACCCGGTCGGCCTTGGCGGCTTGCGCGCGCACGTCCGGGTCGCTGAGCAGTGTGCCATTGGTCAGCACGGCCACGGGAATGCGGCTGGACGCATGAACGCAGTCGATGACGTCCCCGAAACGGGTATGCAATGTCGGTTCGCCACTGCCGGCTGACGTGACGAAGTCCGCCTGGCCCATGCTTCAGCCAGTCGGCAATCTCGTCCAGCACCTCGCCCATCGGCACATACTCGGCGCGAACCAACGTCCTATTCGTCGTCCGCCCGAGCTGGCAGAAAATGCAGTCGAAACTGCACGTCTTGGGCGGCGTCAGGTCGACGCCAAGAGAACGCCCCAGACGCCGGGACGGAACAGGGCCGAAGAGGTGTTTGTAGCTGCTCAATGCCCGGCGCCCGACTCGCTATGTCTTGCTCGACGCGGCAAACCGCGCCGCCGTGCCGCTGTTCTTGTACGTCATGAACCCGCCGCTGAGGTTGCGGACTTCGAAGCCGTTTTGCTGGAGAATGCGCGCCGCAATGTACGACCGCAGCCCGACGCCGCAGTGCACGTGCACGGTGCGGTCGCGCGGGACCTCGCCCAACCGCCCCCGTAGTTCGTCGACCGGAATATTCACCGCGCCCGGGACACTGCCCTTGCCGAACTCCGCAAGGGTGCGCACGTCGATGACCTGCTCACGCCCCGGATCAAACGACTCCGCCAACTGCCGCCAGTGCGACTCGGTCACATCCCCGCGCAGGAGGTTCGCGGCCACGAATGCCGCCACATTCACCGGGTCCTTCGCGCCGCCGAACGGGGGCGCATAGGCATAGTCGATTCCCTCGAGGTCGAACACGGACAGCTTCGCGGTCACGGCGGTGGCAAACACGTCCAGGCGCTTGTCCACACCTTCACGGCCCACCACCTGCGCCCCCAGCACACGACCGCCGTCCGGACTGAACAGCAGTTTGATCGAAATCGCCGACGCGGCCGGGAAGTACGACGCGTGCGACGATGGATGCACGTGGCACGCACGGTGCGGGATTTGTTCCCACTGCAACTGCTTCTCGCTGCACCCCGTGCTTCCCACCGCGAGATCAAACGTCCGGAGGATGAACGTATTGACACTGCCCTTGTACTCGGCGTCACGGCCGTGAATCACCTCGGCCACCACGCGCGCCTGCTTGGTCGCCGGACCGGCAAACGCCATCACGGTTGGCTTCCCGGTAACGACATGCGGAATCTCCACCGCATCGCCAATGGCGAAGATCCGCGGGTCCGAAGTCCGCATCCGGCTGTCGACCGTGATGCCGCCGCCGTGGCCGATGGTCAGGCCCGCGTCGCGCGCCAAATCCACCTCTGGCTGCACACCGGTCGCGACCACGGCAAAGTCCGCTTCGACGCAGTTCCCATCGGTCAGCAGCGCCGCGACGCCGTTCCCGTGCGCCCGGAACTCCTTGACCGGATTGCCGAGGTGCAGCGCGATCCCGTTCTTCTCCAGTTCCTTCTGAACCGGCATCGCCATTTCCGGATCGAGCACGGAAAGCACCTGGCTCGAGCGTTGCGCCAAACTGACGGACAGCCCCGCCTTCTTCAGGCACTCCGCCATTTCCAGGGCAATGAAACCGGCGCCGAAGACCAGCACGCTGCGGGCGCCAGTCTGGATGTACTGCTGGATCCGGTCCGCGTCCGGAATGGTGCGCAGCGTACACACCGTCGGCAGGTCCATGCCGGGGATCGGCAACCGTACCGGCTGCGCGCCAGGCGACAACACCAGGTGGTCGTAAGACTCGAGGTACGTGCGGCCGTTGCCAACGTCGCGAACCTCAACCCGGTTCTTCTCCCGTTCGATGCGCGTCACGCACTGCCCGGTCCGAACGTCGAGGTTGTAGCGCTTCTTCATAAACGCCGGCGTGGCGACCAGCAGGTCGTCGCGGTCTTCGATCTCTCCACTGATGAAATACGGCAGCCCGCAGTTCGCGAACGAGATGAACTCGCCGCGCTCGAACAGCACGATCTCCGCCTTCTCGTCGAGCCGCCGCAAGCGTGTCGCGCACGCCGCCCCGCCTGCCACTCCACCCACAATGACAATCTTCATGTCTCGTTCTCTCCTGTTCGAACTTCACTCTGTGGCGACCGGCGCGCCGGCGCCTTGGCCTGCGAACCGTCCATCGGCGTGTGTTCGGTCAGTCCCTGGCTTGTCGAACCAGCCCGCCCGAATGCCCGGAAACGCATCAAACCCAGGCACGTACGGCTTGATGTCCAGCAGCGGTGTGCCGTCCAGCATGTCCGCACCGCTGAAGACCAGCGTGTTGCCCCGCACCTCACGCAACCGCACGCACGACAGACCGATCGGGTTCGGGCGGCACGGCACGCGCGTCGCGAACAGCCCGTGCGCGACCGTGTCCCGGAACGGCGTCACGCGCAACTGAACCGGTCCGACACGGTCGAACCAGTAGATGAGCCAGACCCGCTCGAAACCCGCCAGGTCGGCCAACGCGTCACTATACTCCGGCAGGACCTCTGCCGTGCCATGGTCTTCCTCGGCAAACACCGGCTGAATAGGGGTGCCTTTCGGCTCCTTGAACGGAGTGCTAATGATCCCGATCGGTCGAATCTGCATGTGACACCTATTCGCCCAATGAAACGTCAACGATTGCGGACACTACCGCCCGTCATCGGCGACCTCAAGCACCGTGTCCACACCGCCACACGGCGGCGCCCGCGACGTCCACGCCGCGACGCCGACAACCCGCATTCCGCTCAGTGATCACAAACGTTATCGCCCGTCTGCAACGTCCCATCCATATACGCGGCAACCAGTGCCTCAGGCGCCTCGGCCGGCGCGCCGACGATCACCTTGATGCCGTTCTGCGCAAACAGCGACTGAGCGCGCTGGCCCATGCCGCCGGCGATGATGACCTGCGCGCCCTGCTCACGCAACCACCTCGGCAGGACACCGGGTTCGTGGGGCGGCGGCGTCAAGAGCTGCTGCCCGGTGATCTTCTTCGCCTTCTCGTCCACGTCTACCAGGGCAAACTGCTCGCAGTGCCCAAAGTGCATGCCCAGTTTCCCGTCCGCCAACGGTATTGCGATTCGCATCATACCCTCCTTGGTCTCGTTACACGGTTGCTGTTTCTCATTCTTGGCGTCCTCATTCGAGAGCGCCAGAATCGGGGCGACGATCCGCTCAAACGCCTTGGCCGTCTCCGTACCGGCATAGTGATACACGAACGGTGTGCCGACATCGCACGCCGCGCCCACGGCCGGGTCGATCGGAATGCGGCCCAGGAACGGCACGCCCATGTCGGCCGCCATTTTCTCGCCGCCACCGGTCTTGAAGATCTCGGTCACCTCGCCGCACTTCGGGCACACAAACCCGCTCATGTTTTCAACCACGCCCAGGATCGGCATGTCCAACTGCCGGCAGAACGTGATCGACTTGCGCACGTCCGCCGTAGCCACGTCCTGCGGCGTCGTCACCACCACTGCACCGTCGGCGTCCGGCACAAGCTGGCAGACGGACAGCGGCTCGTCGCCGGTCCCCGGCGGCGAATCGATCACCAGGTAATCCAGATCGCCCCACTCCACGTCTTTCAGAAACTGCTTGATAACCCCCATCTTCATTGGCCCGCGCCAGATTACCGCATCGTCGCGCTGGCGCAACAGAAATCCGATGGACATCACCTTCATACCGGCGTGCTCAACGGGAACCAATGACTGGTCCTTGGTCGTGACTTGGACGCCGACAAGGTGCAGCATCGTCGGAATGCTCGGCCCGTGAAAGTCCACGTCCAAAAGCCCGACACGACGACCGGCCAAAGCGAGCGAGGTGGCCAGGTTCACCGCCACCGTGCTCTTGCCCACACCGCCCTTGCCGGACAGCACCAGGACTTTGTGCCGGATCCGCCCCAACCGTTCCTCCATCTGCTCGCGTTCGAGGAACTCGTCCAGGCTGTCCTCCACCGGCCGGCGCTTGCTGCCGCACCCGCTGTCCGAACACCCCTGCTTCCCGCCGCCACATGCCTTACGATCTGACTCTGCCATGAACTTCCTCCCTTGTTGACGGTCCCGGCCCGCAGGCCGGAACTCGGTGACGCAGTGATGCCGTGACTCAATGACTCAGTGATGCCGTGACTCAATGACTCAGTGACTTCGCACTGTCGACCACCGGCACCGAACCCTTTCACCCTCAGAACTCGAACGTGCTGCCCACGCCGCACGCGACACACCGGCCGGGGAAGGCGTTCCACAGCGCGACGGACGCCGCCACACCCGTGCAGTGCATGGCGCCCAGGCGGCCGATCTCGAAGCGCTGCAGGGCCGCCACGGTCCACTGCAACCGCGCCTCGGATGTATTGCGCAAGTGCATGCCACCCAGCACGGCATGCACGGGCTTGCCATTCGTCAGGTCCCGGATGTGGTCCAACGTGTTGATCACGCCGGCGTGCGCACAGCCCAGGAGCACCACAGTGCCCACGGCTGTACCGAAGAACAGGGCCTGGTCGTCTTTCAGCGGATCGGGTCGATGTCCTTCCGAATCGAGACAGAAGCCCGCCTCGATGGTCTCCTCGGGGTGCCGCCTCGGGACCTCGCCGGTCGTCCAGACGCCCGGGACAACCTCCCGCGGTTCCCGCGACAGAACCACCGAACACGATGCGGACAGAAGCGCCGCCCGACGTGGGGCCGGGATCCCAATGTCCCGCACCCCCGCGGCGTGCCGCAGGAACTTCGGCTGCAGCGCATCCGGGTGCGCATGGACCGGTATGCCCTTTGCGACAAGCCCCAACACCTCCGTCACCCCGCCCGTGTGGTCGTAGTGGCCGTGACTCAGGACCACGCCATCCAACTGCCGCAGGTCAACCCCCAACTGCCGCGCATTGGCGCCCAGCACCAGGCCCTGCCCCGTGTCGAACAGCAACCGTGCGCTGCCGGCCTGGACCCAGAACGCCAGACCATGCTCCGCCACCAAGTCCCGCGTGGCAACGGTATTCTCGGCCAACACGGCGACGCGGGTTGTCCCCGACCGCGGCGGAGATGCCAGTGAACTCGGTTGCATGCGACCCTCAGCCTTTCGATAGGAGAACAGCCCGGGTCCCGGCAATGCACGGCGTCGACACTTGGGCAAATCCGGTGGTCTTCGCGGCATGCACCGTCTTGACGAATTCCTCTTCCGGCACGCGTCCCTTGGGCTCGGCCACGAGGAGTTGTCCGCCGGACTTCAGCAATGCGTAGACGTCGGAAAACAGCGCGCCAGAATCGTCGACCTCGTGAACGACCGCAAACGCCAACGCGAAGTCGACGCGCCCATCCAGGCCGTCCGCGATGAGCGGATGCAGACCGCCCAGTCGCACGTCCAGACGTTCCGCCAGCCCCGCCCGACGCGCCCGGCGCCGCAACGCCTCCAGCAGTTTCGGTTGCACATCGACGCAGATCACGCGGCCGGATGCGCCGACTAGCCGAGCCAGCGGCAGACTGAAGAAGCCTGTCGCGCAGCCGACATCCAACGTCCACATGCCAGTGGAAACATACGGCCCAAGAATGCGCCCCGGACTGTGAACCAGCTTCCGAAACGGGTTCGCCAGCAGGTATCCAACCCAGACCGGACATGCGTGCGATGTGCTCAAGAACGAACCTCCACTGCCTCGACCCTCGGCGTTGCCAGCGTCGCCCGCACTCGCTCCCATACGGCCCGAATGTCGGCCCCGATCCCGGCACCCGCTGTCGCGACCTCAACGACTGTCTTGCCCTCGACCTGCGCCGCGGTGACCGTCCGGTCGTAACGCACGCGGCCGGCCAGGCTGGCGCCCGCCACGGTCGCCGCCGCCTCGATGCGCTCGGTCATCTCCGGGTTGATGTCCCACTTATTGACGCACACTGCGGCCGGAATGCCGAAATGCCGCGTCAACTCCAGCACCCGTCCCAAGTCATGCGCCCCGGATACCGTCGGCTCGGTCACCACCACGACCAAGTTGACGCCACTGACCGACGCGATCACCGGACACCCCACCCCGGGCGGCCCGTCCGCCAGGATCCAGTCCGCCTGCCGTTCCTTCGCCAGTTCCCGCGCCACGGTTCGCACCTGGCTGACCAGTTTCCCGGAGTTCTCGCCGCCAGGCTCCAGCCGCGCGTGCACCATGGGGCCGTAACGCGTGTCGGAGACCAACCACTCGCCGCTTACCCGCTCGGGAAACGCAATCGCCTGCGCCGGGCACGCGTGGACGCAGACGCCACAGCCCTCGCACGCGGTCGGGTCGATCACGAACATGGCCTCGTCAACGCTGACGCAGGTATCCTTCATCGCCTGAATGAAATCGATCGCCTTCACCGGGCAGGAGCGCACGCAGAAATCGCAGTCCTTGCAGGACACGGTGGGGACCGGCGTGCCGTCGCCGCCGCGGACGCGCAGGACCGCCCCGAACCGGCAGCGTGCCAGGCAGGCGCCGCAGCGGATGCAGACCTCCTGCACGATCACCGCCTCGCGCCCGCACCGGAACTCCTCGCGCCGTTTCACGGTCGGCGCCAGCAGCAGGTGCAGGTCCGCGGCGTCCACATCGCAATCGGCCAGGACGACGTTCCCGGCCAACGCCGCAAACGAGGCCAGCAAGCTGGTCTTGCCCGTGCCGCCTTTGCCGCTGATGACCACGATCTCGTTCATGCGTTCTCCCGTACCAATGTCGCTGGCTTGGCCTGCACCCAGTCCGCCAGACGCCCGAACGCAGCCGCGAACTCCGGCAACGCCTCAGCGAGAAGTTGCCCGCGCGAATAGGCCTCGGCCGCGCGCCGGTCGTCCGGGAGCGTGCCCAGAATGGCGATCCGCTCGACGTCGCAGTACTCGTGCACGCGCCGGTCCCCGCCGTCCTCGCGGTTGACGAACACGCCGAAGGGCAGTTGGAGTTCCCGGACGGTCTCCACGGCCAGTCGCAGGTCGTTCAAACCGAACGGAGTCGGCTCGGTGACCAGCAGCACGTAATCGGCGCCGCGCAACGTGGCGACCACCGGGCAGGACGTTCCCGGCGGCGCATCCATGAGCACCACGCCCCAGGACTGCGCCTTCTTCTTCACCGCCCGGATCAGCGGCGGCGACATGGCTTCGCCGACGTTCAGGCGGCCCTGCGCAAACTGGATCCGGCCCGAGACACCGGTCTCGACGACACCGATGGGCCGGGGTTCCTCGCGAATGGCGCCGGTCGGACAGGCCAACGTACACCCGCCGCAACCGTGGCACAGTTCCGCGAAGACCAGCGGCTTCTTCAAAACGGCGATGGCACGGTACTGGCACGCCTCCGCACACTTGCGGCAGCCGTTGCACTTGCTCTCGTCCACCACCGGCACCGGAATGCCGACCGGCTCGCTCGACTCGATACACGGGTTCAGGAACAAGTGGCCGTTCGGTTCCTCGACGTCACAGTCGAGGTACTGCACCGCCACACCGCGTTCGGCCATAACCCACGCGAGATTGACCGCCACCGTGGTCTTGCCCGTCCCACCCTTGCCGCTGGCTATCGCTATCTTCATCCCATACCTTCCATGTGTACCGTATCTGCGCCCATCTGCGTGATCTGCGGTTTCCATCCTCCGGCCCTACGGCGCCAA
Source organism: Lentisphaerae bacterium RIFOXYA12_64_32 (assembly GCA_001803235.1). Lineage (GTDB taxonomy): Bacteria > Verrucomicrobiota > Lentisphaeria > Oligosphaerales > YB12-FULL-65-16 > YB12-FULL-65-16. The sequence goes on along the minus strand of MHBL01000174.1, from coordinate 42,812 downwards.
CAGGTAATCGGCAATCGCCCGGTACAGCGTCGTCACCGCCAGGATCGCGCAGTGCCGGCCTTCCCGCGGCAGGCATTCCTGGGCCTCAATGATCTCGCGCGGATTGATCGACAGCGCGTCCAGCACGGTCCGGCCCTTGGCCCGGCGCGCTACCGCCGCGCCGCACGACCGGGTCTGCCCGCAGCCTTCCGTGTAGTAGCGCACGTCCTCGATGACCCCGTTCGCAATGACCAGGTAGAATTCCATCTCGTCGCCGCACGGACCACGGACCGACGCGGACGCGGTCGGGTCGTTCATTCGTCCGTAGAACGGCTCGGCCTCAGCCCCTGTCACCTCGCGCTCATCAAGCTTGGTGGCCATGGTATCCTATTCTCCCTGTAACTGGCTTGCATCGGTCTTCGTCACAGCACCTCCCGCTGCCGGCACCGTCCCGCCGACGTAGAACACTTCGCCCTGCCGCCGCTCCGCCCGAATCTGCCCGGCCTGCAGCAGCCGACCGAGGTATTTTGAGATCTCGTTGCCATGCAGGTTACAGGCCCGCGCCAATTGCGGCGCCGTACTCGGACGTCGGCCGAGAATGCCGAGTATCGCCGCCTCGGCTTCGTCGGCGCGCGTGCCGGAAACGCGGACCGAGGGCGGCGCGGCCACGATCTCGGCCCTCGGGGCGAAGAACTCGGCCAACTCGACCAGGCGTTCGACCGAAACAGCCTCGGCGTACGATTCCGCGGACGGCCGCACGCACGTGTTGAGCTGAATGCGGTCCGGCCTGACCCGCGCAGCAACCGCGGCGATCCGCCGTACCGCGGCGGGCGTCGAATTGATGCCCAACAGCAGGAACACCTCCATCCACAGTTGCCCGGTGAACTCCTCGCGCAGCCGACACTCACCCTCGACCAACCGGTCGAACGTGACCCCCGAACACGGCCGGTGAATGTGCGCGAAGAGCGGCTCGTCCGCCGCCGCGAGCGTCACCTTCACCACGTCCGCGCGCCGCGCCGCGTCACGCACCTCCGACAGATGCAGCAGCGTCCCGTTGGTCAGCAGGGCCACTGGGATGCTCGTGCGCGCATGCACCCGGTCGATGATCTCGCCGAAACGGCTGTGCAGCGTCGGTTCACCGGACCCGCCCAATGTAATGTAGTCCGCCGTACCGCCGGCTCGCAGCCATGCCTCGATCTCGGCCACGACGTCGTTCGTTGCGACATGCTCGCGCCGGTCTGTGGTCAGGGCCGTAGTCCGGCCGAGCTGGCAGAATACGCAATCCAGGGTACAGGTCTTGAACGGCGTCAGGTCCACGCCCAGCGACCAACCGAAACGGCGCGAGGGCACGGGACCGAAGAGATGCGCAAAACGCTCGCCTGAGGGCTTGTCAGTGGGGTTTGTCGCCATGGGATTGAGTTCCAGGCAGTGGGTTCAGGGTTCCCGGCGTTGTTGGAGGACTCCGACTTTCCCGAGTGAATCCAGTCCCACGGAAAGACGTCCGTCTCGTGCCAAGATCCGGTCGCATCCCCGCTCCTAGTGGCGTCGCACGCCCGAGCGCGCCGTGGCTCGGCGCGTCCCGCGCCGAAGCGAGGTGCGCCGGCCGGTCCCCGGCCGAGTTCCTCGGTCCGGGACCGACCTGCGCACCGCACCGCGGTCCCGGAGGCCCCCCGCCACTGCCGGGCCGCGAGACCCGGCAGGCATGGCGAGAGCTGCTTGGAACGTCACTTCTCCGCCGGCTTGGTCTCCATCTCCTCAATGCGCTTGCGAATGACCTCCAAAGCGTTACCGACGTGCTCGGCATGCTGCTTCAGCAGGGTCAGCTCCTGCTCCGGTGCGGGCGCGGCGGCCTGTGGCACGTCGCCACGCGCCCAACCCGGCAGCCCAGTGGCGTAGAACCTGTTGCGCCACCCTCTGCCGCCGCAGCCGCCACGACCGCCCCGGGCGCCAAAGCCACCACCGCGACCGGCCCTGAGCCCCGTCGCCGGGCCGAAGCCCATGCCGAAGCCGCGGCCCCCAACCGGGTTCATGTACCCCGGCACACCGAAACCCGCACAGACCCCAGCGGCGCGGCCGCTCATCGGCCCCATTCCCATCGGACCCGTTCCATCTCCTGCTGGCATTGTCGTTTCACCTTTCTCGCTTCGCGATTCCTGTTCAACGGCCCTTCGCTTGGCCACGCCCCTGGCCACGACCCTTGCCTCGACCACCACGGCCCAAGCCGCGGCCCTGCCCGCCTTGCCCTTTGCCGGCGCCTGCCGCTGGACCCTGTCTCTGCCCACCGCCGCAAGGACCGCGACCGCGGCCGGTGCCAGACCCTTGCCCAGTCGGACCCGTTCCATCACTTTTTGGCATTTTCCGATCTCCTTTTCGTGCGAGAGAGGATTGAGAGACTAAGATCGCAGACGAAGGCCCAAGAAGTCAGCCCCCGACGTTTTTGTCTCTCACTCTTCGTCTCCTGTCCTCAACTTACGTCCCAACCTATGCTTTCATCGAACTTTCATGGCGAACTGGACACCACCTGCTGCTCACGCCCAGTGCCCCTGCACATTGGCGCCGGTCGTTTCGGTCAGTGTGCCGGCGTCAAACCGGCCAACGGCTTCCTCGACCGTCACCACATCGCACAGAAACACCCGAATACCGGCCGCGTTCAGCACCCGGTACGCCTTGGGGCCGACATTGCCCGTGACCACCGCCTCCACACCCAGGCGTGCCGCCGCCTCCGCCGCCTGAATGCCAGCCCCCTGCGCGGCGTTCAGGTTCGGCGCGTTGTCATGCGCCGTAGTCTGATGCGTCTCCGTGTCCACCACGATGAAGTGCGCTGCGCGCCCGAACCGCGGGTCGATCAGGTCCGTGACCGCCGACCCCTGCGATGTAACCAAGACTTTCATGAACGCCTGTCTCCTATGCTCTGCCTACTCGCGTCCCGCCGAACCGCCGCGCCGCCGCCCGTGCCCGCACCGGCGGCGCCGGCAGCAGCCAGGCATCCGGCACTCCGGCCCCGGCAGACCGCCGTTGCGGCAGACTGCCACGATCGCCTCGACGTCGCCGGCCACGAACGACACGGTGCGCACCCCCTCGGCGTTCAGCAACGCCTCGAGCGGCCGCGACACCGCGCCGCAGATCAGCAACTCAATCCCCAATTCCTTGATCTGCCGCACCCGTGCGGCGGCATCGCCCGGCCGCAAGTCCGCCTCTCGCGCCGCCGTGACCGCGCCGTCCCCGGTGTCGATCACCGCCAGACTGCGGCTGACATCGAACACCGGCGAAACCCGACCGTTCCATTGTGCGATGGCTATCTTCATGGTTCTGCACCAAGCGATGCACGGCCTATGCCAATCCGAGCAGTTGCGTCGCAACATGTTAGCCATCCAATACTAGTGGCTGCACCTGGAGTCTGTTCTAGAACGGGATGGTGGCAATATGCAATGCCTTGATGCGGGTGTATATTGCAGAATGCAATGCCAAGACCGGGGCCGCTCCAGTGCCGGCGCGGCGGCTACATGGTACCGCCGCGCCGGGATGCAATCGAGGGCGCAGTGGCTCGGCGCGTCCCGCGCCGAAGTGGGGTGCGCCGGCCGGCCCGCCTGCAGCGCCTGTGCCTGCGGCCCAAGCGCAGGCACTGCGGGCAGGTCCCCGGCCGAGGGCCTCGGTCCGGGACAGCCCGAAGCACCTTGCAGCGGTCCCGGAGGTCCCGCGCCACAGCCGGATATCACTGCATCAGCCACGCGTTCAGGCCAAACTCAGCGGCCTGCGGGGCCGCGCCCCGACGTACACGCCGGCCCGGACAAGGAAGCCGATACCCATGAAAAACGGCACCCCTGCGAGCACACGCGACGTCATCCTGGATTCGATCAACGAGGGCGTGTTCACCGTCGATCTGGACTGGCGCATCACCTCGTTCAACCGTGCCGCCGAACGCATCGTCGGGGTCAAGCGCCAGGAGGCGCTGGGCCGGCCCTGCTGTGAAGTGCTGCGGGCCAGCGTCTGCGAGGGCGCCTGCGTGCTCCGGCGCACCCTGAGCACCGGCAAACCCACCATCAACGTCGCGGTTCACATCATCAGCGCCGCCGGACGGCGCATTCCCATCCGCGTGTCCACCGCCCTGCTTCAGAACGCCCGCGGCCGCGTCATCGGCGGCGTCGAAACGTTCCAGGACCTGAGCCAGATCGAGGAACTGCGCAAGGAGATAGAGGCCGGCTACACGGTAGCGGACATCGTCGGGCGCAGTGCCGCGATGCAGGAACTGTTCCGCACCCTGCCGCTGGTCGCAGACAGCGACAGCACGGTCCTGATCGAGGGCCCCAGCGGTACCGGCAAGGAACTGGTCGCACGCGCCCTGCACAGTCTCTCGCCACGCCGGCGCAAGCCGTTCGTGGCCGTGAACTGCGGAGCACTGCCCGATACGTTGCTCGAGTCGGAACTGTTCGGCTACAAGGCGGGCGCGTTCACCGATGCGCGCCGCGACAAGCCCGGACTGTTCGCCACGGCCGAGGGCGGAACGCTCTTCCTCGATGAAATCGGCGATGTCTCCCCTGCCATGCAGGTGCGGTTGCTGCGCGTGCTGCAGGACCGCACCTACCAGCCCCTGGGCGGGACTGTGCCCGTGCGCGGCAACGTGCGGGTGGTCACGGCCACGAACAAGGACCTGAGTCGGATGGTCCGCAACGGCGAGTTCCGCGAAGATCTCTCCTACCGCATCCGCGTCGTCCGCCTCAGGCTGCCGCCCCTGCGCGAGCGCCGCGAAGATATCCCGCTGCTGATCGAACACTTCGTCGCCCGCTTCAACCGACTCCAGGGCAAGGACGTCGCCGGCGTCGACGAGAAAGTCCTCGCCACGCTGATGGAGCACGAGTTTCCCGGCAACGTGCGCGAACTCGAAAACGTCATCGAACACGCGTTCGTGCTCTGCCGCACCGGCCTGATCCGGCTTCAGCACCTGCCGCCGGAGTTGCGCGGTAACACGCCGGACACCGCTGCGCATCTGTCCGCGGGCACGTCCCTCCAAGCCGTGGAACAAGCCGTCATCCAGAGCACGCTTACCCGCCACGGCGGCAACCGCCGCGCCAGCGCCCGCGAACTCGGCATCGACCCCAGCACCCTGTACCGCAAACTCAAGGCGATGGGCGGCACGGAGCCTTCGTAGCCGGGCGCAATATCGACGGCCAAAGCGTGCGGCACAAGGCATCGACCGAGTTCTTCCGTCGACCAACGGCTCACGTAGTCGTTCTTGAGAAGTTCCAGAACGTCCGCGTCGGCGAGCGACTCACGCCGCACGATGTGCCAGCCCCAGGGAGATTCGACCGGCTTGCCGTACTCCCCGGGCTTCAGGGCTTCGACCGCAGCGGCAAACTGCTTGCCAAAGGCGTCGCGCGGAATGCACCCCAACACGCCGCCCTTGGGCTTGCTCAGGTTATCCTCCGAAACCTCGCCCGCCACCGCCTCGAACGCCTCGCCCTTCCGTAACCGTCCCCAGGCCGCCTCGGCCCGGGCCTGGGCCGCGTGCCGGACACCGTCCGGGTCATCGGCGAACTTCGGATTCTGGAAGGTGTTGAAGAAGATGTGCGACGCCTTGACGAAGTCCCGCTCAAGCCGAGGCCGCTCGGTGCGCAGTAACGCCTCGCGTTTCTCACCCGCGGGATACTCCTTCTCCCACCGCGCGGTCAAATAGCAGTCCGCGCCAAGATCGTTGGCAATGCCCGTGCGCAGTTCCTGCATATCGATACCGAGACCCTGCATGAACTCCTCCAGGCTCGAGTACCGGCAACACGCGCAACCGGCAGCGGGCGGCGTCTTCCGGAGTTGCTCGATCTCGGCGTCGATCTCCGATGCCGAAACCTCAACCCGTTGCGCCTTCAGAAACTGCCGCAGCACACGGGCGCGGATCAGACGGTCCAACTTGGCCTGGCGCATCCCGTCAAGGTTCGGCTGGAACAGACTCGGCTTCGGCAACCCGGCGTCGACCTCGCAGCAATAGATGGGTTCGCCGTTCACCCGTGCCGCAACAGGTCCGGGCGTGCCCGCGACTACGCCTGCCTCCGGCACCGCCGAAACGACGGGCGGCGGTCCGGCTTTTCCGGCCGGCAAATTGGCAGTCTGTGCTTTGGCGTTGCACGACCAGCCCCAGGCACTCAGGCACGTCAGCGTTAGCAACAGACGCGACAGGTAATGCATGCTTTGGACTCCCGTTCAATCAGGGTGTTTCAGAGGACGCCACGGTCCGCCGCCGCGGGCGCAACACAAGGAACATGAACGCCGCCAGGAGCAGCGCCTCGTGCCATACTTCGAGAAACGGGCCGCCGTCCAGGCGAACCCGCGCATCGAGCACGCCCGGCACGCCGCGGACGGCATCGCGCAGGCTGACGATTCCCGTCTCGGCCCAACGCCCCGGGTCCGGCTCGACCCGCAGCACGCCAGTCATGATACCGCGGTCCTTCCACAGCGGCGGGACATCGCCGACGGCGCGCACGTAGGCCGCCAAGGCCGTGGCCGATGTCGGCCGAACCCCCTTGCTGACACCGTCCCACCAGTCCTTGCCGATCAGGATGCGCGGCGACGTGCCCTCGGTACGGTCCAGAAAGTAGCCGGACACAACGACACGCTTGCCGTCCACCGCCGCCAGGTCCGGCGGTACGGTCTTGCCGTCCGTGCCCCCGGCCGCGGCGAGCCAGGCGAACTGGAACAGCGTCAGACCCGCTTTGCGCGCGGACGCCGCGGGGTTCGCGTCGGGCTCGTCATCGCCCGCCCGAGTACAAGACTGTCCTTCCAGTCGGTAAATAAACCCCTGGTCCGGTTGCGGATCAGCCACGAAGCGGCCGCGGACCAGCACCGGGCGCAGCCGTTCGAACTTCACCGGCGCCTTCATTTCGACCAACAGGTACTGATTGTACTGCGGCCGCGGTCCGTAGCAACAGGTCTGGGTCGTGCGCAGCAGGAAAAACGTCTTGATCGCGGCCCCCGGTTCGAGCGGGTACATGAACCCCATGCAGGCAACGTCGCGACCACTCCGAGCCTGAACGTCCGGGGGACAGGGCGACGGCGTCTTCGGATCGTATTCCCATTCGGCCAGGGTCGAGAAGCGCAGGAATCCGCCGGCAGCGGCTCTCGCCTCATCGATCCCGATCGTGTTGTGGCCGGCCAGTACCCCGCCCTCCTGGCGCACTGCCACCACCGGCCCGCCAGCGGCCTGCAGCCGCTGACACCGGAAGTGGTACTCGGCGTGATTCGCGACGATCACGCTGAGCAAGACCAGTCCGCCCAGCCACGACCACCAACGACGCCGGGAAAGGTCCCGAGGCACCGGCTCCGCATGCGGGTTGTCACCTTGCGTCTGCGTCATGCTGTCTTCTCGCCGCCACCGCGCTCAGTCGCGGGGTTCAACTTTCTTCCCCGAGTCAACTTTCTTGTCCTGATGCTCCCCGGCCGCGTCGGGGTGCTCGTGCGCCGCGTCGTCGTCCGGGTCGTACCCTCGCGGGTACTCGATCCTGACCTGCTGCGTCCGGCCCTTGAAGGTCACTGAGCCGGTGGCCTTGAACGCCTTGGCATCCTTGAGCCAATCGGCCTGCCCCACGAAGTGCGCACAGTCACCCACCCTCTCTTCCGCCAGTTCGTTGGGCCTGGCCTTCAGCGTGAGTGTCTTTGCGTCGCTCGCCCCGGCCAGGGTCACGGCGAGGGCGATCTCCGGGTCCGGAATGCGCACCGCCTTGGCCGTATCGGCCCCGCCGCCAACGAACCAGACGTCCAACACATCGCCCGCCAGCTTCACCTCCGCGTGCCCGTTTTCGCAGGCGCCCAGTGCGTTCAGGCAACCGCCGTGCGCGGCCGTGTGCCCATGCTCATGGCCGTGTTCATGCCCGTGCGAGTCCCCCGCCACGGTCCGGCAGACAAACACCCCCAACGCCAGCGCCGCCAGGCACCCGATCGTCAATCGCTTGCTGAACATTGCTCGTCCTCCTCTTCAGTTGTTGAGTTGCTAAGTTGTCGAGTTCTGGAGTTTTGGAGTTTTGGAGTTTTGGAGAACCCGAGATCCAGACTTCTGGATTGCCACAACAGCTTCCCCCTCAACAACCCAACAACTCAACAACCAAACAACCCCGTTCACCATTCACCATCCGCTCTCCGTCATCACTAAGCAATCCTTCTTTGCTGGGTCACCATTGCCGCGGGTCCCCTCGCCATCGCAGTCCTCACGACACGGGGGCGAGATTCCTCAGGACCCCCAACCGATACGCCTGGATCGACGGCACGAGACCGGCGATCAGCCCCAGCAGCGCCACGGCCGGAAGCAGGTACAGGTCCGCCGACGAGACGTAGAACGGCGTGAACCGCAGTCCGGTTTCGACGCGGATCAGTTCGCACCCGACCGCCACGATGCCATGCCCCAGCGCCAAGCCAGCGATCGCCCCCAGCCCGGCGATGAAAACCGACTCGCAGAGCATCAGGCCAAAGACCGTCCGCTGCGTGGCCCCCAGACAACGCAGCAGCGCCAGGTCGCGTCGTCGCTCCCGCAACGCGGAAACCAGCGCCACAAAGAGGAACAGCAGCGCCAACGCCGTAACCAGCGCCGCAATGCCCAGCAGCACCCGATCCACCCAACCGATGATGCCGAACAACCGCGGCCGCACTTCGTTCGGGACCACCAGTTGCGCCTGCGTGGACTGGTTGATGTTGTACTTCAGGTCCTGGATGCCGGGATGGAGTACGCCACCCCGGATTCGCTTGATCTTGAGGTACGCGCCGCTGATCTCGCGGTGTTCCTCGTCGATCGCCATCTCCTGGACCTCCTTGCCGTGCCCCTCCAGTGTGTAGAACGTCTTCAGCGGAATGTAGATGGCCCGGTCATGCGGTGTGCCGGTCGGCGCGAGGATACCGACGAACCGGATCAGGTCGTTCCGATGCACGGGATCGCCAGGATTCACGCCGCAGGTGGGGTTGAAGGTTCCGCCCAACTCAATCCCCAGCGCCTTGGCCACGTCGGCCCCAGCCACGGCTTCGTCCCGGGCCTCGAAGACACGGCCGCGTCCACCGTCCTCCGGACAAAACGAGAAACGTCGGCCCGGCAGGTACTCGAACTCCGCGAAGAACCGTTCGTCGATGGCGTTTACCCGAAATCCAGCATAGGAGTGCCCCGTAGCAAAAGGGATGCCGCTCTCGACCACCTCACTCGCCAAGACCTTCTGGTAGTACGTCCACTTGATCTTGCCCGGCATCTCCTCAAGGTGATAGAGCGCGTTCAGAACGATCTGGAGCGGCGAGCCCTTCGGCCCCAGCACCGCATCCACGCCCAGCCCTTCCTGCGTGAAGTTCCGGTGCGTCTGTTCGCGGAGCGAGACCACGGACACGAGCAACGCCGCTCCGAGCGCGATGCTGACGACAGCCAGGCCGGTCGACAACCGGTGCTGCCACAGGCTCTTCAGGACAATGTGCCAGAAGCTCATGGGCCACCTCCCGCCGCCGACACGGCCCGGTTGAGAGCGAGGAAGTCGACCTTCTTCTCGAATGCCGAAACGACACCCGCTTCGTGGCTGACCAGGGCCAGCGCACAACCGTTCTCCCGGCAGGCCTCGCGCAGCAGCCTCACGACCTCGCCCGCGTGCCGTGGGTCGAGAGACCCGGTCGGCTCGTCCGCCAGAATGAGGCCCGGCTTCTTGACGAGCGCCCGCGCGATGGCCACACGTTGCTGTTCGCCGATCGAGAGCCGCGCCGGCGTGTGCGTGAGCCGCTGTCGCAGTCCGACCCGTTCCAGCAGCGCGATCGCCCGCGCGCGATCCGGTCGCTCGGGCGAGAACACCGCACCGAGGAGGACGTTCTCCAGCACGGTATAGCCCTGCAGCAGGTTGAAGGTCTGAAAGATGTAGGCAATATGCGCGGCACGGAAGCGGTCACGCTCCGCTTCACCCAGACCGATCAGATCCTGGCCGCAGACCACCGCCGTGCCACGCGTCGGCACGAGTAGCCCCGCGATCACGTTCAGCAACGTCGACTTGCCCGATCCGGACGGACCGGAGATGGCGACCTGCTCGCCTTCGGCCAACTCCCACGTGGGAACGTCCAGCACACGCAGCGCCTCGCCGCCGTTGCGGTACTCCACTACGAGATCTCGAAGAGTGACGATCATCTCGGGCCTCTCTTTCGTCAGCGTGGATCGCCTGCGGTCCTGTGCCCGTGGGAACCCGCAGGCGCAGCGCGCCGCCAACGTCTGCTCACAGCCGCCACCACGAGCACGGCCAGGAAACCGGCGCATGCCACCGCCACGATCGTCTGGTTGGTCGGCAGGTCGGCCGAGAACGAGATACACATGCCCAGCAGAGTCGCAACGGCAGCGGTCAGCGCCGTCAGGACCAGAACCAGACCCAACCGCCGGCTCAGCAGCAGGACGGTGGCCGGCGGCACGACCAGGTAACAGAACACCAGCAGAGAGCCCGCAACCTTTGACGCGGCGGCCACGACCACACCAAGCACCAAGAAGAACCCGAGTTCCCAGCGCCCCGGCTTGACCCCCAGGACCGTGGCTGCTTCGCGGTCAAGGAACGCATACAACGTGGGCCGCAAGAATACCACCAGGTAAATCAAGGCCGGGATCAGTACCGCCGCAATCGCCGCCGCGTCCCGCCTCGACGTCAGGATCAGGTCGCCGTACAGCAGGGCCTTGATTTCGTGCAACCCGGCACCGCTATGCGACACGAGCAGGACACTGAGACTGGAGGCGGCAACGAACAACACGCCGAGCACCGCATCGCGCGGCAGGCGCCGATCCTCGAACGGCAATGCAAGCAACCCGACGGTCAGCAACGTCAGCACCACGGCGCCAGCCAGAGGCGGGATCCCGATCAGCATGGCGACGGCGATACCGCAGGCGGCCATTTCCGACAGAGTGATCCCAATGAAAACAACACGCTTCAGGATCACGAAGACGCCCAGCACGCCGCAGACGCTCGCGACCAGCAGCCCGGCGGCGAGCGCCCAGGGAAAGGCATGCAGGAGTTGGACGCAGGACTCACCCACGGTTGATCTCCCCGGCACTGGAAGTCCCGGCCAGAATCCGTCGGGCCTGGGCGACATCAACCATCCGGACCCGGCCGTGCAGCACGACACAGACAGTCGGGGCCAGCGCTCCCGCCTGGTCCAGGCCGTGGTGCGCCATCAGGACGGTCTTGCCGTCATCCCGGCTCAACGTGACCAGATGCGCCAGCACGTCCTGCTCGGCCTGCTCATCGAGTTCCGAAGTCGGTTCGTCCATGATGAAGATGTCCGCGCCGCTGACCAGGGCACGGGCGAGCAGTGCCTTCTGCTTCATGCCGCCGGACAGTTCGCCGAACGTCTTGCGCTGGTGTTCCAGCAGGCCGAAGCGGGCCAGAACACCGTCCACGCACCGCGTCTGTTCGCGATCGGGCCGCCGCCACCAACCGAGTTGGAAGTAGAGTCCCATCTCGACGATCTGCCGCGTGGAGACCGGGTAGAGCGGGTCGATGCTCTTCTGTTGCGGCACGTAGCCGGCCGGTTTCGCCGCGAACGGCGTACGGATGTGGCCGCGCGCTGGCTTGAGCAGGCCAAGAATTGCCCGCAGCAGGGTGGTCTTGCCGGCGCCGTTCGGTCCGACGAACGGCAGGAGACTGCCGGCGGCTATTGCTATGCACACGTCGTGCAGCACCTCCTGCCGCCCGTAGGCCACGGCGACATGCTCGCAGACGATGATGGGTGGACCGTCAGCGGTCATCGCGGAAATGCGTCCTCCATGTCGTGTCGGCGACGTGTAACCATCGAGCCTCTTGCAGAACTCCGTCTTGCGGAATGAGTGTTCAGGTATCAGGTACCTCAGCGGCTGCCCCCCCGCCGGTCCGGGATGTCACTTCTCCGTCAGCCGCTTCACGATCAGGTCCATGAGTGCGAAGTAATCGGTGGCCTCGGGCTGGCCGCCGACCGAGTTGGCGACCACTACCACCCTGGCGCCGGTCTCGCCGGCGAGCCGGTCGGCGGCTTTCCTGCTGTAGAACGGCTCCTGCAGGATGATCCGGATTTTCTGCTGCCGTGCGGTCTCCGCAATCTCGCGCAGATGCACCGCGGTCGGCGGCACGCCGGGCTTGGGCTCGATCTCGGCCGCCACGCGCAGACCGAACCGATGCGCGAAGTACACCCAGCTACGGTGGTAGGTCACGATCTTCTGACCGCGCAACGGCTGCATGGCCGCCAGCCACCCGCCCGACTTGCCCTGGTTCGCCGGGGCAGCCAGGACGGCGACGATGGTGCCGTCCTCGGTCATGGCCCAGAGGTTGTCGGCCGGAACCGTCCTCAGCAGCTCAGCGCCAAACATCCGTTCGTCCAGCGCCTGCTGAAACGCCGCCGCGTTGGCGCGGAAGCTTGCCGCGCCGTCGGGCGCGATCTCCGCCAGCCGCTCAGCAATGGCCACCGCAATACGTCGGCCGTTCAGCGGGTCGAGCCAGTAGTGCGGGTTGCCCTGCGGGTGTACGTCGCCCATGGCACGGGTGACCTTCACCGTCGGGATGTCCAGGATCAGTGCGGACTCCGCGGCGTCGAGATGTCCGGGGGTCCCCTCCCGAATCCGCGCGTTGCGCGAGCCGTCCAGGATCGGGGCTTCCCAGCCGATCTCCAGTTCGAGCCCGAGCCGGATCCAGAGGTCCGCGTCGCGGGCCTGCAGAATGAAACTGGGCTTGGCCTGCAGCATGTGCGGGTCTTCCTTGCCCGTGCAGATACTGTGCACCTCGGCCTTGTCGCCAGCAACGGCCTTGGCGATGGCAGCCAGGTCCGAGGTGGTGGTCACGATCTTGAGCGTGCCGGCGGTCGCGGCCAGGCAGGTGACAGTCAGGACCGCCAGGGTCCTCAGCAGTATTGTATGTTTCATCGTCGTCTCCTCTGATGTGTCGGTTAGAACTTGTGGGCGCCGTGGGCGCCAAGCGAGACCACCCACTGCAGATAGAGCTCGGTCACGCCATCCCGGTCCGCGTCCGTCTCGTACTCGCCGCGGTTGAGTTGGAGGCGCAGGCGTGAGAACTCCGAGAGGCTCCAGTCGATCATGGGGCCAAACCGGTAGCTTGCGTCGCCGGAAAACTCCGAGCCGTCCGGGTAATCGATGTGGTTCGTCAACCCGACCTGTTCCCAGCGCAGTCCGGCGCGCCAGCGCGGCAGAACCCCGTACACGGCCTGCACGTAGTAGCCATCCTGGTTGGCAATACTGCGGTTGCCCACCAGAGCCGGGTTGAAGTCGTTCCCTACCATCTCCAGGTCCTTGCGGCGGTTGAAGTACTCGCCCTGGAGCGTGAAGTCGCCCTGCCCGTACGGCTTGGGTGAGTTGTACTTGTAGACGAAATCACCGCCCCAGAAGGTGGTGTCGCCGTCCAGCCAGTGGTCCGCGATTCCGTCCCCGTCGGGCGTCCACACTCCGGGCGGGTTCTCGGTCTGGCCGTCATGCGCCTCCTGGTGCTTGCCGGTGGCGCCGAATACGCCAAACTGCAGTCCGTGGTTGCCGGGCAGGTTCGGGCCAAACTTGAGCCAGCCGACCCAGAGCCGGGGACCATCGTGCCGCGGCAGCGGCTCTTCACCCGAGTAGGCGAACGACATCTCCGATTCGCCCCCGCTCTGGAACGCCTCAATGCCGGCCAGCAGATAGAACGGCGTCGGCGCCAGCCACGAGAGCTGCAGGCCCTTGTCGTTCAAACCGTGGTCGCCGAGCAGCAACTGGTAGACCAGCGGCCGGTCGACGAAGTCCCACGCATGACTGTGCTGGGCGTTGATGTAGCCGAAGTCACTGAAGAACTTGCCGCCGCGCAGCTTCAGGCCGCCGGGCAGGCTGGTGGTCTCGATTTCGGCAGTCTCCATCTCCGCGCCGTCCTCGGAGACGGCGGCAATGGCTGAGCCTTTGAAGTACGGATCGACCTCCGCGGAGAACTGCAGCTCGAGGTGACTCATGTTGAACCCTTCATCAGGGCCATGATGATGCTCCTCTTCGCCGCCGTGCGTGTGGTCGAAACCGGGCAACGCCTCCAGCACGTGGCTGATGCCTTCCTTCGAATCGTCGGCGTGGTAGTTCAGGTCGATGATGGCCGAGACGTCCGGGTTCATGCTCTGCACGGCGCCGCCGAGCCGCCCGGGCAGCACGCGGGAACGTTCGGCCAGTTCCGGCCGTGGCGGCGCAACCGCCGCTGCGGCGGACACCTGACCTGCGGGCGCGGGGACTTTCGCGGCGGCGGTCTCGATGGCCGCGAACTTCGCTTCCATCTCCCGCAGACGCGCATCGAACTCGCGGCGCTGCGTGTCCAACTGGTGACGTAGTCCGGCCACTTCGGCACGCAGCGCCTCGACGCTCTCAGGCTTCGTATCGGGCGCGACAGGCTGGGCAATACAAGGCGTGACAGACAGGGCCGCGACCAGCGGCCAAAGGCAAAGCAGAGACTTTTTCCTCACCGTCGGAATCCTCCCGCGCTTGAGGTGTGCATGGCAACTTGCGGGCGACCGTTTGTGCCGTCCGCGACGCCCCCACACACTCAGGCAGGAGGACCGCAGGAGTAAGGCAGAGTGAAGGCAGGTTGCGGTGCAAACTCTGATTTCGAACCGAAGTTGGAAACCTCGGAACGGCTCGGAGTCGGAGCGACCGCGGGCAACGCCGGGACACACCCGACCGCAGCGACCTGGCAGACCGGACAGTGGTCCGGGTCATGCCCTGAAGGCAGGCCGCGGTTCTCGTCCTCGACCGGATGAGACTCGGAAACGGACAACTCGTGCCGGTCTGCCGCGCCGGTGTTCGCCTTGTGCCAGGCAGGGTGCACAACCACCCCGGCAAGGAACATGGCCGCAAGCACCAAGTTGTACAGCTTGAGCGTCATCCATCCGTTCCTGGACGGTAATCGGGAGGGGCCTTTTCCCGGCGGCGACCGGACCGGACTCACGTTCCGCAAGGCCACAACCATTTCCAACACACCTTGCGCCGACGGAAAAGACTGCGGCCCGCACCCACTCGCCGCACCACCTCGCAATATCCACGGCGCAGGGCAACCTGTCAAGCAAACAACCCTGCGCCATCCGCGGCGTGACTTGGCTGACCGGCGGTCGCGGGGCATATTGAATCATGCATGATGCGAAACAGACATCCAAGCGTGTCCTACTGGTCACGCCGCCGCTGATCCAGTGCAATGCGCCATACCCGGCGACGCCGATGCTGGCCGCCTGGTTGCGGCAGCAGGGCGTCGAGGTCGCACAGTATGACGCCTCGCTGGCACTGCTGCTGCGGCTGTTCAGCACGTCGGGGCTGCAACGGGTTGGCGCGGTGCTGAGGCAGCGCAGGGACAAGCACGAATCGGCGTTCTTCCGCGACCAGTTCCAGGCGTACGTCGAATGGGTGGAACCGGTCGTGCGCTTCCTGCAGGGCAAGGATCCGAGCCTGGCCTACCGGCTGGCGCGTTCCGGCGTTCTCCCCGAAGGCCCACGCTTCCATGTGATGCGCGACCAGGAGATGGACGAGGACGGGACGCTGCAGCGCGTCTTCGGAAAACTCGGGGTCGCCGACCAGGCACGCTACCTGGCCAGCCTGTTCCTGGACGATATCACTGGCGTGGTGACGCGCTGCGTCGACCCGGACTTCGGGCTGTCGCGCTACGCCGAACGCCTGTGCCAGTCGCTGCCGTCGTTCGACCCGCTGCTGCAGCGCCTCGACGGCCCGCCCACCCTGATCGATGAGATGATCGACGAGACGGCTGAGGCCCTCTGGCACCAACACCATCCTGACGTGGTGGCATTCACCGTGCCGTTCCCTGGGACGCTCTACGGAGCGTTACGCCTGGCCCGAGGCCTCAAACGCCTCGCACCAACCGTCCGGGTTGCCCTGGGCGGGGGCTACGTGAACACCGAGTTGCGCGAACTCCGCGAAGCGCGACTGTTCGACAGCGTGAACTACGTCTGCATCGACGACGGCTTTGCGCCCTTGCGGGGTGTGGTCCGGCATGCCCGCGGCGAAGGGACGGACGTCCTGGTGCGCACGTTCATCCGCGACAAGGGGCAGGTACGCCTTGCGGATTCTCCCACCGGTCCGGAACCCGGCCACGGCGAGTTGCCGGCGCCAGCCTACGCAGACCTGCCCCTGGGCGATTACCTGGGCCTGGCCGAAATGCTCAACCCCATGCACGTGCTGTGGAGCAGCCAACGCTGGAACAAACTCATGGCAGCGCACGGCTGCTACTGGCATCGCTGCGCGTTCTGCGACACGTCGCTCGACCACATTCACCGCTTCCAGCCAGCGACGGCAACGCGTGTGGTCGACTGGATGGAAGACCTCATCCGCCAGACCGGCAGTCACGGGTTCCACTTCGTCGACGAAGCCCTGCCGCCGGCGCTGGTCCGACGCCTGGCGCGCGAAATCCTGCGGCGCGGCCTCGTAGTCGCCTGGTGGGGCAACGTGCGCTTCGAAAACGCCTTCGATGCGGACCTCGCGGCCCTGATGGCCCAGTCGGGGTGCATCGCGGTCACCGGGGGCTTGGAAGCCTTTGATGACCGGCTGCTGACGTTACTGACCAAAGGCATCAGCGTCGCCGGCGCCGTGCGGGCCTGCGCGGTCCTGGCCGACGCCGGGATCCTGGTCCACGCCTACCTCATGTACGGCGTACCCACCGAGACCACGCAGGAGACGGTCGACTCGCTGGAGCGCCTGCGCCAGATGTTCGCGCTGGGACTCGTACACTCGGCGTACTGGCACCGCTTTGCCCTGACGGCCCACAGCGGCGCTGCCGCCAACCCGCAACGCTATGGCATTGTCGTCCCACCGACAAGTGCGCCAACCTTCACACACAACGAAATCGCGTTTGCGGACTCCGCAGACGAGAACCGGGATGACCTGGGCCGCGGGCTGCACCGGGCGGTCTACAACTACATGCACGGCGTCGGCCTGGCCGAGGATGTGCGCGCCTGGTTCGATGTCACCGTCCCACGGCCACGCGTCGGGCGCCGCGCCATTGAACGCAGCCTGCGTGACGAACCCGCCAGGCAATAACACGCCCCGCGTCGCCGCTCGTCGCTCTGAGGACGTAGAGCACGGCTCCAGCCTTGCCCGCTGTTCTCCCAAGCGTGACGGATCGGCAGACGAACGATCCGGGCGAACTGCAACACGCAACGTTAAGAATTCAACTGGGGGATCGGCTCGTTTCTTGGCCCTTCGTGAACGGGCCGGGCGGATGCTCGCCCCGAAACGCCGGCGTTCGGGCCATGAGGCAGATTGACAGGCAAGGGCGATGGCGGTATCTTGGTAGTATGAAAGTCAAGACATCCATCACACTTTCTGACGATCTCCTTGCCGCAATAGACCGGCATACTGGGGGATTTCGGAGCCGGTCTGAGTTCCTGGAAGCATCAGCGCGCGAGTTCCTGACGCGCTTGGCCAGAACGGCGACCGAGCAACGGGATCTTGAGATCATCAACCGCCGTGCTAAGGCGTTGAATGCGGAAGCCGATGACGTGCTGAGCTATCAGGTGCCGCTGTGAGACGTGGGGAACTGTACAGAGTCCGGCGCACAACTTCCGAGGACCCGAAGCGCTGTCGCGTGTTCGTCGTCGTGAGTCGCCAGGTGCTCATCGATTCGCGTTTCTCGACCGTCATCTGCGCGCCCGTCTACTCGGCTTACGACGGCCTGTCAACCCAGGTCTCGGCCGGCCCCGACGAGGGGTTGAAGCATGAGAGTGGTATCCTGTGCGACGAGTTGGTGAGCTTGCCGAAGTCCGTGCTGACGGATTACGTCGGTTGCCTTTCCGCGCAGAAGCTCCAGCAATTGGACCAGGCTCTGAGAATGGCCCTCCAACTTCACAACGCCTGAGAACAGGGGAGGCCCGAACGGGGCGCTGTTGTCGCCCCCTCGCCCGGCTCGGGGCGGCAAAGCTGAGGCGTTCGGGAGGAAAAGGATGAACAAACATCGACAGGTACTCGCAGCCATGGTTGATGAGTTGATCGTCCTCGATGCCAATTGCAGCATCATCCTGGGTGGAAGCATGGGGCGGGATGAGGAGCGTGAAGATTCCGACATTGACCTGTTCGTTTGTTTCTCCAAGGAACCGGAGCACTTCACCGATCTCGTCGGAGAAGGCAATCGTGACCGCTGGCACCACGCGTTTAGCGCGGTTTGCGGCTGGAACGGATAGGTGTCCTCGGTTTTTCCGGGGGAATCGAGCGATCTCCAGGCTTGCCCGGCTTGCCTTGTCGCGTCCAATGAGATACCATACCACCTATGCAATTCCGACTTCAGATTCTCCAGATCGCAACCGGCGCGCTCCTGACACTGCTGATGCTAACGGGTTGTGGTCGCCATGAAACGGCCGCCCCGCGGACCGCGGGACTCACCGTCTTCGTGCCCTGCGGCATGGAACTGCCGTTCACGGCCGCCAAGCGGGAGTTCGAGGCGGCCAATCCGGGCACGCCCGTCGTGATCGTGCTCGATAACGCGAACATTCTCGTCAAGCGCGTCGAGAAGGGCGAGCGCCCGGACCTCATCGTCTCTCCCGGAACAGTGGAGATGGAGCGCCTGGTTTCTCTGGGGAAGGTTCAGGCTGACAGCGTGTCCCATTTCGGCCGTTACGAACTGGTCCTGTTCGCACCGCGAAGCAACCCTGCGAACATCGCAACGATCGCCGATCTGCTTAAGCCAGAGGTCAAGGTCCTTGCCATCGCGGACCCCGAATTGAACTCGGTCGGTCGCTACACCCGCGAGGCACTTGAGAAACTCGGCCTGTGGGAAACGCTGAAACCCAAGACCCTCTTCACTGATCATCCGATCACGGCGTACAAGCAGGTGGCGCGGGAACAGGCGCAGGCCAGTTTCGCCTACCGTTCCTGCCCGCTCAAGACCGCACCGGAGAAACTCGAGTACTCCAAGGTCCGCATCATCGAGAGCGTGCCACTGGGCATCTACGGTCCGGCCTACGCCAGCATCGCCCCGCTGGCAGACACGCCGCGGCGCGAGGTCGCCGACCGCTTCGTCGCGTTCCTCATGTCGGAACCAGGCCGCAAGCTGCTGGCCGAGTATGACATCCCGCCGGTGCTCGAACTGAAGGTCTTCGTGCCCTGCGGCATGATCGCGCCGTTCTTCGAACTCCGAGGCCCCTTCGAGAGCCGCAACCCCGAGTTGACGCTGGACTTGCAGTTCGACAACATCCAGGTGTTGAGCGATCGCCTGCTCAAGGGCCACGACGTCCCGGATGTGAACCTGTCCATCGGTAAGCTCGAGACCGACTTACTCGTCACCGCCGGACAGGTGGAACCCGGCACTCCGATTCCGTTCGGAATGTTCCGATTGGCCCTCTGCGCGCACGTCTCGAAGGCCAGTCTCCTGACCTCGGTTGCCGACCTGGTCAAGCCCGAGATCCAGACCATTGTGCTGACGTCGCCGGAGACCAGTTCGGTGGGCGCGTTCGCCAAGGCCGCCCTGCAGAAAGCGGGGATCTGGGACCAAGTCCAGCCCCGAATCACCTGGCTGCCAACGATCAAGGATTGCCACAAGGCGGTCTCCGCGGGCAAAGCCGACGCGAGTTTCGCCTACGTGGGATGCCCCCTGCCCCTGGACCCGGACAAGGCCGAATACTCCAAGGTCAAGACGGTTCAGGTTCTTTCCCAGGAGATGTGCGGCGGGGTGGCGATAGCGTATGCGAGCATCCCGAAGGCGGCCGCACACCCCGCGGAAGCGGCGCGGTTCATCCAGTTCCTGTCCGAACCGGAAGCACGACAGGCCCTGACCCGGATCGGCCTCGTGCCGGTGCCATGAGTTCAGAGGCTGTGGCGCCTTAGGCGCTGAACTTCGACCAACATGTTGGTGTTAGTTTGGGTGTCGAGGGTCACTGAGTCACGTAACGGCGGCGCGGCGCGCCACTTCTTCCGAGCGCCAGTCTCGGGAAAAGCGTAGCCGCTTAGCGGCTATCTCTGCAACAACATGTTTGTCGCAATGGGTAATGCGTGTCGAGGGTCGGGTGTCGAGGGACCGGAACCGCCGGCCAAGGGACTGGCCGGGCCACTGACCGCAAGCCCTTAGGCGCTAACAGTCTACAGCCCAAACACCCGGACCTGCAATGAGGAGGCAGTGACGACCATGACGAAGCGAATGGCTGTCTTGTGGCGGACGGCAGGAGCAACCGTGGGGCTTGCTCTCATTCTGCTGGGAGCGGCCGGATGCGGCAAGGGTGGCGACCGACAAACGACGGACACTGCCCCACCGGCTGCCAAACCCGAGGCGGCGGCCTCTGGCGGCGGTGCAAGCTGCAGCCCGGGCGGCGCTTCCTGTGATTTTGCGGGCGGCCCGGAAGACGCCAAGGTCAAAGTCGAAGCGTTCTATCCTGGCCGACATGAGGACACCCTGGCTGCAGTCAAAGACCTGCTCACCGAATTCCCCGGCCAGGTCCGGGTCGAGATTGTCGACTGGCGCACCGAGCAAGGCCTCGCGCGCCGGGATGCCACCGGGCTCGTCTGCGCCGGTGTAGTGATCAACGGCAAGAACACCTTTGACCTGGAGGTCGATGGCAAGCCCGTGAAGGTCCTGTTCGTTCGCGGCATCGACGGCGAGTGGACCAAGACGGACTTGGTCGCCGCGGTCCGCAAAACGCTGCAGCAACCCGAAGACGCGAAGCCGGCCAAGTGACCGCCGCCGCTTGCGGGGCCTGCCGCACTCCGGACGGAAGTGCCGCGCGGTGGTTCGGCGCGTCCCGCGCCGAAGCAGGGTGCACCGGCCGGTCCCCGGCCGAGGGCCTCGGGCCGGGACGGCCCCGAGCACCCTGCTGCGATCCCAGAGGTCCCGCGCCACTGCGCCCGCCGCTGCGGACAACCGCGAACACGCGCATCGTCACGCCCATTGCGCCGCTTTCCCCCCTCTGTAAACTTACCGGCACAGCTCCAAATTCATCCACACAAGCCGGATTCTTCCTCGTCCCGAAAGACGTGGACCGCTTCGGGTGCGAAACCCAGGGTCACCGCCGCTCCCGCGCTGGGGCTCAACCGCCGCCAGTCGCCGCGACTGAGCAAGGCCGTCATGTCCAGGGCCCCGCTCACCTCGACGGCAACCATGGCACCGCGGTCCTGCACCCGAACGATGCGGCCCTCGATCAGGTTCAGATGGGCGGGACGCTCATCCGGCGAGAGAACCAGGACGTCGTCGGCGCGGATCGCCACGTGAACCGGCCCGCGCAGGTCCGTCTCGCAACGCAGGTCGACCCCGCCGGTCTGGACACAAACCGCCGCCGTCCCGTTGGGAACCACCCCGGAGTAGAGATTTTCGGCGCGGACGAAACGGGCGGCAAACAGACTCGCCGGCCTGCGGAACAGGTCCTGCGGCGTACCGACCTGCACCACCTGGCCGGCACGGATCAAGGCAACCCGGTCGGCCAGCCGAAGCGTTTCCTCAAAGTCGTGGCTGATGTGAACGGTGGTGATTCCCGTGCGGTCGTGGATGTCCCGGATCTCCTTGCCGATCTGTTCGCGGGTTGCCACGTCGAGGGCCGACAGGGGCTCGTCCAGCAGCATGAGCCGAGGTTCGATGGCCAGGGCGCGCCCCAGCGCCACACGCTGCTTCTCGCCGCCGCTGAGGTTGTGCGGGTAACGGCCGAGCAGCGGGCCTATCCCCAGCAGACCGGAGAGCCACTCCACCTTGGCCGAGGCCTCGCCCAATCGGCGCTGCGCCCAGAGTCCGAACTCCAGGTTCTCACGCACCGTCAGGTGCGGAAACAAGGCATAGTCCTGCGGCAGATACCCGATGCGCCGCGACTCGGGCGCGTCCGCGGTCACGTCTCTGCCGTCGATCCAGACCTGACCGGCGTCCGGTCGCAGCAACCCCGCGATGCACTCGATCAGCACGGTCTTGCCAGCCCCGGTCGGGCCCAGGACAACAAAGTACTCCCCGCGCTCCACGTGCAACGACACGTCGCGCAGACTGAACGCGCCGAGATTGATCTTCAGATTGCGGACTTCCAGCATAACCCCTGCCCCGCAAGCTACTAGGCTGTAGCGCCTTAAGCGCTGAACTTCGACCAACACGTTGGTGTTAGTTGGGTGTCGAGGGGCACCGCGTCACCACGTCACTGAGTCACCACGTCACTGAGTCACCGAGTCACCGAGTCACCGCACCCGTGGAGCGCCACTTTTCCCGAGCGCCAGTCTCGGGAGAAGCGTAGTGCCTTAATCCACGGGAAGGGATGAGTTTCCCCTCCTGAATGGCCTGAACCCCGAACCCTGAACCCTCCCTACCTGCAGTAGTTACCAGCCTACAGTCTATCCACCTACAGCCTGACTTGCCACGCCTACAGACTGATCCGTCGTCCGCCCAGCGCCTTGAAACCGAGCAGCGCCGCGGCCGCGATCAGGATGAGAATCACGCTGGTCATCACCCCGCCAGCCACGTCACCGCAGGAATTGAAAAGGAAAACGCGGATCGGCAACACCGCGGTCTTCTCGGACGCCGTGCAGAAGATGAGAATCGGCCCGAACTCGCTGACCGCCCGCGCCCACGTCATGATCGTCCCCGCCAGGATGCCGTTGCGCGCCAGCGGCAAGGACACGGCGAAGAAGGCCCGGAACCGGCTGCAACCCAGCGTGCGGGACACGTCCTCGTAGCGCGTCGGTACGTCGTCGAACGCCGCCTTGATGGTGCGCACCGCGAATGGCCCGGCAATGAACAACTGCGCCAGGACAATGCTGCGGCTGGTGTAGTGGACCTGGATGCCGATGGCGTCGAAGAACGGGCCCAGCCAGTACCGCAGCACGACGAGCAGCGCCACGCCGGCGACCAGGGGCGGCAGCACGATCGGCAAGTCCAGGATCGTGTCCACGACCACGGCCAGGGGATAGCGGAAGCGGGACAACGCGTAGGCGCACGGAATGGCCAGGATCAGGGCAATGGCCGTGGTGGTCGTGGAAGTCACCAGGCTCAGGCGCACAGAGAATCCAACCTGGCGCAGGAATTCCTTGCCTTCGGGCGTGCTCATGGCCCAGCGGACGCGCTCGGGCCAGTCCACATATAGGGCCATCCCGACCAGCAAGCCGAGGATGATCAGCGCCGACAGCAGCAACACCCCGCCAAACGCCAACTTGAACAGGCGCTCCGAGGCCTGACCGCGAGGTGACGTGCTCACGGGTGCGCTCCTTCCATCGGCACGGGCTCGACACCCCCGGCGCCCAGGGCCGCTTGCGCCGTGGCCCCCGTCCAAAGCGCTCGGATGCGGTCGAGGCTCGCCGAAGGGCGCCGCGTGCACCTCAGCTCAATGGCCAGCAGGCGACAGCCACGACGTTCGTTCGGCACACCGAGTTCGACCTCATGCAGCCCCGTCGGCAGTTTCGCCGGTCTCCAGACACAGACGGCATCCAGTCCACCCAGATTGAGCAACCGCAGCAGTTCTGCGGCAACGTCGGAACGGTGCACCATCTTGGCCTCGAACCGGTCCCGGCAGGCATCCGGAACGCAACGCCGGGTCAAGGCATCCAGCGATCCACCGGCCCAACCGCCACCCAGCCGAACACCCGGTCGACAGAGGTCCTCGACCGTGGCGGCTTTCCGGGCCAAAACGGTCAGGCGGACCGTCCCGAGCGCATAACGCCGCCGCACGAGTCCGCTCGTCTCGATCGCTTCCGACAGCGCACCCGCGGGACAAACGACAAGATCGCCCCGGCTGATGCCGCTCAGGGCCGACAGCAACTCGGCATCCCGCAATGGCACAACCGTGGGAACGCCGCCAGGTTCATCCCGCACTAGGCCCGCGAGCAGCGCCGCATAGGGCTGCGATCCGCTCGGGCAGTAGACGAACAGAGGCTGGGGCGGAACGCGCCGACCACAGCCGCACGCGAACGCCAGGGCCAACGCCGCCGCGAGATGCTTCCCTGACGCAGACCAGCGGACACTCATTCCAGGACCAACTTCCCGAAATACGGCAGCGCGTAGGGCTCCAGCGAGGTGTGATAGCCTTGCGTTTCAAAGCATCGACGCCCACGTTCGGAACTGGCAAAGTGCAGGAACTGGCGCGCCGCGTCCTTCTTCTTGCTCCAGTGCAGCACCGCCAGCGGCACCTCGACGTCGACATTCTGCTCCCGTGGGATGGTGATGATGTCCGTCTTGTCGCGCACCAGGTACGCCATGGCGTCCCAGTTGACGACCGCGTCCAACGCGTTCAGAGTCAGAGCGTTGCTCAACTCGACCGCCGTACCGGAAAAGGCCCCGCGGGCGTCGATGTTCGCCTTCACCGCGGCCCACAGGCCCGCCTTCTCCAGGAGCTGCTTGGCCACCATGCCGCACGCCACCGCCTCGGTCTGCCCGACCCCGACCCGCACGTCCGACCGCGCCAGGTCGCGCAGGGACCGGATCTGCTTCGGATTGCCTTTCTGCACCATGAGGACCGGCACCAGGTACGCCACCGTGGCGTCCTCCTCAATGTGCCCGCCCGCCCGTGCCTGCTCCGCATAGTAACACTCGCCCGGCATGTAGAGGTCGCCGCTGCGGGCAAACGTGAGCATGGACAGCAGGCAGCCACTGCCCGCGTACGTCACATTCACAGGAATGCCGGTCTCGCGGGTGAAGTCGGCCCGGACCGCCTCCAGCGCGGGGCGCAACCCGGCACCACAGTAGACAAAGAGCCCGTCGTCGGCGTCGTCCCGAAACGCCAGGGCGGCACACGCCGCCACAAGCAGAATGACAGCGCCCGCTCCTATCGCTCGCCTGCGTCGAATCACGGTCCGACTCTCCGATCCCTCTTCAACCCGCCCGCACGCACGTGGTCACCTGCCCCCGCCGGGTATGCTGCCCTATATCTATCAGATAGCTTCCAGCCGCAAGGAAACCGAGAGCGAATGTGTGAAATAAGTGTGAAATCGGCGCGACTGAACTTGCTGCAGCTGCCGCACGCACCGGCACACCTGGCGACGGTTCAGCCCGCGAGGACGCGGGCGCTCCAGGGAACACCGTCCGACCTGAGCCCTCGACACCGCCGCACGCACCGCACCCCAAGCAAGCCATAGGCGGAACTGGACTGACTTCACACTTTCTTCATATTTCCCCGGGTGAATTCGCCCCGTTGGGGCAGTAGTATACATTGTCAACTAGAGGAGCAAGTATCATGATCGACTTGGACACCTGTGCCTGTTCCGGCAAGAACCTGGACAAGCTCGTCAAGCCCGCGGCGCTCATGCTGCTGGTCGGGAAGGACATGCACGGCTACGACATCGTCCGGCGCTTGACCGATCTGCCAACCTTCAAGGGCGAGCGACCGAACTCGGCCGGTGTCTACCGCACCCTCCGCGCCATGGAGGCGGAGGGCTTGATCACCGCCGCCTGGGAGTTGTCGGAGAGCGGTCCGGCCAAACGGCGTTACCGGATGACGAAGGACGGGCATGCCTGCGTCGAGAAGTGGGTCGAAACTCTGAGGGAGTACCAGGTGGCCGTGGCGGGCCTGCTGGCGCTGGCGGAGCAAGCTATGGCAGCCGTGCCGCAGGGCAAGACGCCGGCGCGCCGGACATGCTGCGGCTCACGCCGTACCGGCATTCCGCCGCGACACTGAAGCACTCAGCGCGTACCGTGGGCTCGCATCCACGGCGGGGCACCACAGCGGCGGGGAACGAAGGGTAGCGACAACTTCACCCTGAAAGAAGAATCGACCTGTGCAATGAGCGGACCAGGACCCGTCACCTTCCGACCGTACTGCGGGCGGCCCCCCGGTCCGCGCGGCGGCGACGAGGATTGCGAGAAGCGACCCGGAAGGGGCTGCGGATGGAATGGGCGGTTTGTATACTGCTGGCGACATTGTTCGTCGCGTACGTGAACGGCGCGAACGACAACTTCAAGGGCGTCGCCACGCTTCTGGGAAGCGGAACGACGGACTATCGCAAAGCCCTGTGCTGGGCAACGATCACAACCCTGGCCGGCTCGGGCGCCGCTTTCTTCTGCGCCACAAACCTGGTGAAGACGTTCAGCGGGAAAGGCCTGGTTCCTGACACGCTCACTGCAAGTCCGGAGTTTCTTCTGGCGGTTGCCGTTGGCACCAGCGCCACGGTCCTTCTGGCGACTTTGACGGGCATCCCTATTTCCACGACGCACAGCCTGCTCGGCTCGCTGGTGGGGGCCGGGGTCATGGCGGTCGGAAAAAACATGGGATTTGCAACGCTCGGCAAGAGCTTCATTGTGCCGTTAGTCATGAGTCCATTTATTGCCATTGTTCTGACGGCGATCGTCTACGTGATATTTCGCGGCGTTCGCAACGTGTTCGGGATAGAGCGGACAATGTGTGTCTGCATTGCGGGAAGGATCGTGCCCGTCCCGCGCCTGGATTGCAGCAACGGCGAGGCCATCGCCATGGACAGGCTGCAAGCCCTGGGCATTGTCACCGGCACTGAAAAGTCTTGCCAGGCCGTGGCCATGGAGCGGTATGGAGGACATATCATGGGAATTCAAGCTCATCAGTTGTTGGATTTCCTGCACTTCCTAAGCGCCGGCGCCTTGAGTTTCGCCCGCGGCTTGAACGATACGCCGAAGATCGTGGCTCTCTCCGTGACGGCGGGAATGCTGGGGCTGAGAATGAACATCGGCCTCGTGGCTCTGGCAATGGCCATAGGTGGGCTGCTGAGCGCCAGGAAAGTCGCGACTACGATGTCGTACCGCATCACAGCAATGAATCACGGGCAAGGATTCACGGCCAACCTCATGACGGCCCTTCTGGTCGTCTTTGCCTCCAGGATGGGCGTACCGGTGTCGACGACGCACGTCTCCTGCGGGTCGCTTTTCGGTATCGGCCTTGTGAACGGCAAGGCCCACTGGAAAAGCATTGGCGGAATATTTTCGGCATGGATCATGACCTTGCCGATTTCCGCCGTCTTGTCGGCGCTTATCTATTCCGCTCTCCGTGCGGCAGGGGGACGCTGATAGGGCAGAGCCGACCCATCACGACGGGCCGGCAGGCGGTTCGTTTCAGAACGGCAGGGGTAAGGAGACACGCATGAAACAAGTGCAACTGGTTCTGGTCGGCGGGTTCCTCGGTGCGGGCAAGACGACGCTGCTGGCGCAGGCGGCCACGCACCTCGTCGCCCAGGGCAAACGCGTCGGCCTGATCACCAACGACCAAGCCACCGACCTGGTCGACTCCGGCCTTCTCCGCCAGGAGGGACTTCAGGTCGGCGAGGTGGCCGGGGGTTGTTTCTGCTGCCGGTTCAATGACCTGGTCGCGGCCGCCGACAAACTCATGACCGAACTGAAGCCCGACATTCTGATGGGTGAACCGGTCGGCAGTTGCACCGACCTGGCCGCCACCGTGATCCGGCCCATGCAGGCGCTGCACGGAGACTGGTTCAAGGTCGCCCCGTTCACGGTGCTCACCGACCCGGGACGCCTGCGCGAAGCGCTTGCCGAAGGCGGGTCGGCATCGTTCCCGGACAACGTCCTGTACATCTACCGCAAGCAGTTGGAGGAAGCCGACCTCATCGTCGTCAACAAGCTCGACCAGATCACCCCGGCAGCGGCCGCGGAATTGCAGCAGGCGGTGGCCAGCAAGTACCCGGGAACGCGGGTCCTGGCGATCTCCGCCCAGACGGGGACCGGCGTGGACCAGTGGCTCGACGCCGTCCTCTCCGGCAGCAATGCCGGACGCCGCCAGATACCTGTCAACTACGACACTTACGCCGACGGCGAGGCCGTGCTCGGCTGGCTCAACGCCGGGGTGACGCTCGAGGCGGGCCTGCCGACCGACTGGGCGGCGTTCGTGCGCGGCTACCTGGCGTTGCTGCACGCCGACCTGAAAGCGCGCAGCGCGGAGATCGCACACCTTAAGCTCCTGCTCACAACCCCCTCCGGCTCACTCGTCGCCAATCTCACCAGCACGGCGGGGACACCCAGCTTTCGCGGTGACACGGGGCCATTGGCGTCCAATGCCAGCCTGACCGTAAATGCACGGGTGCACATGTCCCCGGATGACCTCAGGGCCGCCGTGGAGGCAGCGCTGGCCAAGGCCGCCGCCAGCGCTCAGTGCCGGGTCAACGTTCTGCAAATCCAGAGCTTCCGCCCTGGCCGGCCGCAACCGACCCACCACATGGGCGGTACGACCGAGGCGCTTTGAGCGACGGGCCACAACGAGGGCCTCCCAACCGTGTATATTACACGCCACGCGGGGCACTCCCCGCGCAAAACGGAAATCGACCTGTGCGAGTGAATCCACCGATTAGAGACGGTTGCACTATGGGCGTTAGGATACGCCGGCTCGTGCTGGTTCGCGACGGCGGGCACCGCGCCGAACGGCAGTGACGCGGGACCTCCGGGACCGCGGCAGAGTGCCCTCGGGCCGTCCCGGCCCGAGACCCTCGGCCGGGGGACCGGCCGACGCACCACACTTCGGCGCGGGACGCGCCGAGCCCCTGGGCGAGCAACCGCGTGCTGGCCCGGCAAGCCGTATCTCTGCGAGGCGGGATTCATCCTCACAGGTCGACGGAAAGGAGCCATGACAACGCAAAATGGACGAGCAACACTTGAGCGGGCAGCCCTGTGCTGGTGCGCTCTCGGACTGACGCTTTTCGCGGCCGCGCAGGGGACGACCGACACGGCCGGCGCCAGCACCGGCGCTGCCGTCGTCAGCCTGCCAGAGATAACCGTGGTGGCGCAGAAGGCGCCGGCAGCGGCACAAGACCTGCCGGTCAGTGTCACCGCCGTCACCCGCGACACCATAGAGGACGCCGACATCCGGACGCTGAAGGACGCCGCCGCGTATGCGCCGAACGTCAGCATCACGGAGTTCAGCAGCCGCGCCTTGAGCATGCCGTATTTCCGCGGCGTCGGGTCAAGCCCCGCCAACCCCGCCGTGACCGCCTACTACGACGGCGTGCCCCAGTTGCACGCCTTTTCGGCGAACCGGGAACTGCTGGATGTCGAGCAGATCGAGTTCATCCGCGGTCCGCAGGGAGCTCTGTACGGGCGCAACACCCTCGGCGGCGCGATCAACGTCACCAGTCGTCTGCCCTCGGACGTCTGGCGGGGCGACATTGAAGGGGGCTACGGAAACTACGATTCCCCGGACACCCGGTTCAGCACCAGCGGCCCGCTCGTTCCCAACCACCTCGGGTTGAGCCTGGCGGGCGGGTACTCGGCCCGCGATGGCTACACGCACAATGACGTGACCGGCCACGACTTGGACGACCGGCAGGCGTCCTTCGGAAAACTGCAACTACGCTGGACGCCCTCCGAGGCATGGTCCGTGCGGTTGATCGTCGACGGCGAACGCGACCGCGACGGGGACTACGCACTCGGCGACCTCGACGCCATCCGTCACCACCCGCACCACGTGCAACAGGACTTCGAGGGGTACGTGGACCGCGATATTCTCGCCCCGACGCTGCTGATCGAACGCCAGGGCGATGATGTGGACCTGACCATGATCACCGGCCTGGTCCGATGGGAACGGCGTGAACTGACCGACTTGGACTACTCGCCGATACCGGCGGTCCGACACGACGCAAGACTGCAGGACACCCAGTTCACCCAGGAGATTCGACTCGCTTCAGCCAAAGACTCGCCATGGTCCTTGTCGGACGACTTCAAGCTCAAGTGGCAGACGGGCGTGTTCTTCTTCACGCAACGCTACCGGGAGAAGGCGCTCAACGAGTATGCGCCGTACGTGCTGAGCCCGTACATCGACGATCCCGTCACTCAGACGTCGCCGCGCGCGCGGTTGAACGACCTCGGACTGGGGGCGTACGCCCAGACCACGTTGATAGCGTGGGAGACACTGGACTTTGGCGCCGGCCTGCGCGGCGACTATGAGCACAAGGACGCCGACCTGCAGACGTTCTACAACCCGTCCATCGGAGCACCCGACACCGCCCTGGACACGGACAAGGATTTCTCCCAGGTCTCGCCGCAGTTCAGCCTGGCCTGGCACATTACGCCGGACAAGACGGCATACGCGACGGTGAGTCGTGGCTACAAGGCAGGCGGGTTCAATCCGGTCTCACCCGCCGATGGCGAAACGTACGACGAGGAAACTAGCCGGAGCTACGAGACCGGGCTGAAGACAAGCTGGTGCGAAGACCGCCTGACGCTGAACGTCGCAGCCTTCTACATCTCGTGGGAAAACCTGCAACTGAACCTGCCGGTGGCGCAAGGCTACTACGTGGCCAATGCCGGCGACGCCGCCAGTAAGGGTGTGGAACTGGAGTTGACCGCCCGCCCCCTGCCCGGCTGGGACATCTTCGGCGGTGTGGGATGCACCGACACGCGTTTCCTCAGCGGCGCCTCCAGCATCCGCACCGACGCCTACGGGACGAACAGCACCGTGGATGTGGGCGGCAATGACTTGATCTATGCGCCGGAATTCACCGCCAACGCCGGCACGCAGGTAACGTGGGACGTCAGTGCCCGAACAAAGGTCTTTGCACGCGCCGAGGTCGTGGCCTACGGACGGTACTACTACAACCCGGCCAACACGGAGTCACAGGACGCATACTGCCTGGCCAACTTCCGCGTCGGCGTGCGGGGCAACCACTGGTTCGGCGAAACCTGGGTGAAGAACGCCTTCGACAAGGATTACGTGCCCGTGGCGTTCGAGTTCCCGAACCGTCAGTCCGGGTTCCTCGGCGAGAGCGGCGCACCGCTCTCCTGCGGAGTCCGCACCGGCGTAGACTTCTGATCCCTGTCCGTCTTTCTTTCGACCTGAGCAACACGACCAGGCTCCGTCACCTTCCGACAGTACAGCGGTCGGAGGACCGCCCGCAGGACTGCCTGTCAGGCGGGGCCGTTCTGGGCTGGTCCGCGACCTACCCGGCCCCGCTCCGCTTATTGCACAGATCGCCTTTCCCCACCCCCGAAACGGCACCAGGGGACTATGGTACACTTTACTCCTGACTATTTACGTAATGCGATGCCGTACGCGCGAGTCGTCACGCCCACGGTCGGAACCGGGCCAATCCGGTCAGGATCCGCAACAGCGCCGCGCACGGGAAGCGCGCCAAGGCACGCTCCGCCTCGCCCAGCACGTCGGGCGCCCCGGCCCGGATACCGTCTGCGATCTCCGCAGTCCGTTCGTCCACGTTCTCGCTCGACGTTGGCGGGCGCGCCCGTTCCGCTGGTCCCTGTCCGTTCAAGCGCCGGGCCGCCAGGAACACGGCCAACGCTTCGTCGGCACGGAGTCCGACCGTCTTCTGTTCCTCGCCGACGGCGTACGCTTTCGAGACGCCACTGCGCGCCAGCACGTCTTCCCACCACTGCCGCCCCTCGTCCTGACGGCCCTTCCGCCACGCGAACAATCCCAGCAGGAACCGCGCGAACCGACTGTGTTCGCCGAGCCACGACGCCGCGCCGAGATTCTCCGGAAACTCGAATACCGCCTTGCAGCGGGACTCGACACGCGCCGCGTCACCGGCGAGGCACGCGCCGATCGCGTCGACCAGCAATGCGTCCACATACAGCCGCCGGATCGCGCTGCCGCCCTCGAACACGGAGAACTGCGCCGGCACGAGCCGCGCGATGGCCGCGCCAGCGCGACCTTCGTCGAAATCGAGCTGTGCCAAACGGAACGTCACATCGCCGCGCGCCTGCCAGTCGCGCGGAATGCCCGCCCACAACTTCTTTCGTCGGGTGATGTCCTGCCGGTCGCGCAGGCAGTCGTCGAGCCGCAGAACCAGCCGCCGGTCCGGACCGCCCAGCGTCAGCACCGCTTCCAGGTGCCGCGCCGCCAGTTCCTTGTCGCCCTGGACTGCCGCGGCCCAATCGGCAAGTGCCTTTCCCGCAAGCCGTACCACCTCGGCGCGATTCGAAGTCAATCCCGCTTCGAGGCTCTCGCGAGCCGCCGCCACCTGGTTATTTTCGGCCTGGTAGAGCGCCAGCAGGTAGCGCAGTGTCGGCGCTGAAGTTGCGCCCGCCCGAGTCAGGGCGCGCTGCAGCAAGGCGGCGTCTTCCCATCGCGACGGGAACACCCACTCAATCGACGAATCCGCCGCCGTCGACGCCCACTGCCGGGCAACCGTGCCAGACCCTTTCGCGGCTGCCAGGTCCGAACGCAGAAGGGCGCTGACCGGATGCGCGGCCACGCACGGCCACCACTCGGCGCACAGGTCAAGCAACCGCGCCAGATCCTCAAGCAGCCCAACGCGCCAGTACAACATCAGGTGCTCAAGCACCAGTTCGGCATGCTGCACCGGCAGCCACGCCGCAGCCACGGTTGACACATCTCCGGCATTCCTGCCTTCGACGTTCGACGTTCGGCGTTCGGCGTTCGGCGTTGGGTTTGCCGCCGACAATCCGTCTTCCCCCGGCAGTTCGGGGCGTTCCGGTTTGGTCCCGCCCGCCAGGAATCGCTCGAACACGCCGCCCAGTCCGGCAAGCCTGGCCACCTGTGGCCACTGTTGTGCCGCGCCTTCCGGATCGCCACACCAGCGACAGACCGCGGCCAGCAGCGCGCGGTCAGCCGCCGAGTGTGCGGAGTCCGCAACCAGGAGTTCCAGAGCGTCCCGCGCCTCCAAAAAGCGGTGGTCGAGGATCGCTGCCTCGGCGAGGGTCCGCAGTGACACCGGACGCGACCGCCGGTCGCGACGCGCAGCCAGGGCATGGTCCCAGACGCGGTAGTACCAGGCCCGATCGCCGGTCAGACGGAGTTGCCGCACGGCCACGACCGCCGCCACGGCGTGCAGCGACGCATTCACCGGATCGCGCGCCAACCCCTGCTGTGCCCGATCCCACGCTGCGGCCAGATCGCCGGTCTTCAGCGCCAGCAGTGCGGAGGGCACACCCGCCTCGAGCGTGTCCTTCACGCCGTTCTCACTCAGGAGCCTTTCCATTTCCGCCCAGCGGTGGTACTTCTCGGCGTGCTCGGCCTTGCGTACCGCCGGGGTCGTCTGGCTGAGCGCCGACCACGGTTGCGGTGCGACGTCATGCAGCCGCGCCGGGTCCATACCACGATGCTCGGCGCCGTACCACTCGCCCGCCAGCACCAGACGCCCGGAACGGCGCCGGAGTTCAAGACAAAACGGGGTTGCGGTATCCGCGGGAATGCGGTGCACAATGCCGGGGCTGAGGCGCACGGGAACCGTGTGCGCCGCCGCGCCGCGCCGGAACACGGCGTCGCAGTCGCCTTCCACGTCAACGGAAAAGACCTCAAGGCTGCCCCGGCCCTGCTCCGTGACCACCGCGACGGCTACACTGGCATTGGCCCACGTCAACTCGGCCATGTCCTGCGTGCCGAACCAGCACCCGGCGGTGGTCAGGCGCTCGAGCGGCGCCAGCCAGTCGGTCAGCAACTGGCTCTCCAGCACACCCGCCTGGATCTCGACGTACTGCCCGTCGGCGTCCGTCAGGTACCGCAGCCAGATGTTGCTGTCCTCCTTGACGCCCCAGGTGAAGTACTTCTGCCCGGGCGCCCGAATCCGCGGCGCCACGTGGTACGTGCCCAGCCGCCGCGTCGCATAGTAAGCCCCGAAGAAGTCCGCGTGCGAACGGTACCCGAAATGATCGTGCGGGGTCGGGTTGTTAACATGCGCCGACACGTCCTTGCCTTCGCGAATCGGGAACGGTTGCGGCGGCGTGCCCAGCGTCCAGTCGCAGCGGCAGATGAAGCGCAAGTCGTCGGTTGCCGGCACGGCCGCGTTCTCCCAGTAGTAGAGGCGTTCGCGGTATGGATTCGGATTGGTGAAGGTCGTCTCGATATCCAGCGCCGCGCGGTTCGGCCGCAGCGCCATGCGCACCTCCCAGACCTGACGCGTCGTGCGGTCGATGTCGCCGACCACCACGGCCACTTCGTCGTCACGCCGCTCGATACGGCTGAAGACCGGACTGGCTGTGCTGACCGTGTGGCCGAGGGTCGGGAAGTTGAACTCGACACCGCCGCTGAGCCAGGCACCGCGTAGCGCGACCAGGCCGGGCTTGACGACGCGGTTCCGGTAGAAGATTTCGCGGTCGTTGCGGAGATCGCGCAGCGAGTAGAGCCGACCGTTCATATCGGGAAGGACCAAGGCCTCAAGCAGCCCGTTGCTCAGACGAATGACGCGGTGCGGACGCTCTGCGTCGCGCGGCATCGTCGCCAGATCGATGTCGTCCTGAACCGGGTACGGGAACGGCTTCAGGTGCACCGGCCCACGACCGCTGAACGTCAGCGGCGGATACGGATCGTCCGGGCCGCGTAGATAGGTCGGAATGGCCAAAACCGAACGCTCAATGTGGAGCATGCGGGGTCTCCTCCTTTGGAATCAGCCTCAACATGCGCCGCAGGGGCCAGAAAATCAAGCCGCTCCCTCCCGGTGGGTGATTGGGTGCCACAATTCGGCCTGGCAAGAATTTCCGCGTCGCGGTGCTATGTTGTGATTCCGCCGTACGCTCCGGGGCGTTTTCGGCGCATTGGCGGAAGAACGGTCATGCCTAGAATCGAACCACGTAGTTTTTTGCGGTTCATCGTCGACGAGTGGCCGCTGATCGAGGCGATCTACGAGCGCACCCAGACGGGGCCATTGCGCGCGCAGACGCTTTTCGACCTGGCGGACATGAGTAAGACGCCGAACGTTATGCAGCGCCTGATCGACATGGGCGTGGTCGTGCAGTTGCCGCACAGCCCGTCCTTCGAGATGGGCGACTTCGTTCAGGACATCATCGCAGACCTGAAGAAGGAGCACACGCTCGGGCTGGCCCTCGAGATCCGCGTCTACCTCGAGGACCTGAACCGCCACACGCGCCAGATCGTCGCGGCGCTCGAAGAAAAAGATCTGGAAAAACTGCACCGACATGCCGTGGCGCTGGACAGCCGCATCAAGACAATCCTGCGCCACCTGCACAATAACACCGCGGCGGTGGACGAGATCGTCCTCCGCGCCAAGACACGCCGAACCTACGTCCCGGCCCGGCAGCGGTACGGTGAAGTACTCGAGGCGTGGGAATCATATGTCGAGCCCCTGCGCGAGATGGTCGAGCCGTCCGGTCCGTTCGAGGCGCTGTTCGAACGTATTGAGCGCGAACTGGCCCACGCCACCCGCAAGCTGGCCAAACTCTCCGGTGCGATCAAGGAACGCCGCATCTTCGACGTGCTGGTCTACCGCCTCGTGCAGTTGCGGAGTCAGCTCAAGATCCACCTGACCCTGACCGCGGAACGACTGCTGCCTCTCGTCCGCGAAGTACGGCGCAACAGCGCCGTGGCACGCGGCGCCACGATCGCGTTGCAGCGCATCCGCCGCGACGGCTTCTTTGTCGCGCCCATTCCCGAGTGGCTCCCGGTGCAGCGCAAAGTGGCGCCCAACGCCGTGTCGGCGGAGGAGCACATCGAGGCGTACGTGGCCGACATCAGCAAGTTCAAGCCCAAACCGCAGCGCCTGATAACATCCGGGTCGCTGCGGGCGCAGAGCCCGCGCCGGATCGACCCCGAGCGGGTCCTCGGCCAACTGCGAGACGACCTCCCGGTAGAGGACCTCCTCGACTGGCTGATCGGCAACTACGACCGCACCGTGGACCTCGACGACCTGCTCGACCTGTATTTCATGGTTCGGGACCAGGGCAAGGGCCTGGAAACCGTCCCGGACGGACGGCACTGGTATGAAACGCGCACCCACCGCATCGAAGCGCCGACCCTGCGCGTGGACCGGATCGGTGGGCGGAGGAAAAAGCGATGAAGATCGAGCTCGAGGACCTCCCGAAACTCAAGGAGCTCTTCCAGACGCTGCAGTCCGGGTACCACCTCTCGAACGAGGACTTCGGGCTGTACCATGAACTGCAGGACAAGGAGGGGTACTATGAGGCCTTGTTCCGCGAGTTGGGCTACACCCTGAAGGCGGACCAGCGCGGCTACTACTACTTCCTGCCCGAACCGCAGGTGGCCATGAACGTCACGACGCGGCGCATGGCCCTGCTGGTCTTCGTCCTCATCGAGTATCTTGCCGACGAAGGCATGGACCCGTACACCGGCATCGCGCGCGGCAACTTCAGCATGACGCAGATCACCTCCGGGCTGTTCTCCAAGCATGCGGACATCCTGCGCGACGGCGGCCTGGACTCGCCCGAGTCCATCGAGAAGAGCATTCTGAACAATTTTGTGGGCCTCGGATTCGCGACTGTGAACGGCGATGAACTGCGGTTCCGCCCCCCCGTCAACCGTTTCCTCGATGTCTGCCTGGAACTGGGCCGGGCGCGGGTCACGGAAGAGAACGACTCCAAGACCGAAGCGGCGGGCGGGGCGGTGACCGCGGAGGAACCTGATGGTAACTGAGCAGACACCGATCTACGGCATTCGCAGGCTGATCCTGATCAACAGCGGCATGTACGCCTTCAGCGTCTTTCCGGTCGACCGACCGCTGTCCATCTGCGGCGAGAACAACGCGGGCAAGTCCACGGCGGTGAACGCGTTGCAGTTCCTGCTGCTCGCCGACATGCGCGACATGGACTTCGGCAAGTACGACGCGTTGACGACGCGCAAGTTCTACTTCCCCGGCCCCGGCAGCTATGTGCTGGTGGAAATCCACCTGGAACAAGGCCAGTTCGTCCTCGGCGCCGCGGGGTCCGGCCCGGCGGCGCAGCATGCCATGCAGCACTTCGTCTACAAAGGCCAGTTCGACCGCGAACTGTTCCGCAACGGCGATAACGTGCTGACGTTCGATGACCTGAGCGCGAACTTCCACCGGCGCGGTATTCCGTTCTACCGGGTGCAGCCCCTCGAACTGCGAAACATGCTGCTCGGCGTGCCGGGCGAACGGCGCCTGGACCTGACCATGATCCCGCTGCGCGGCCACCAGGAACGAACCATCAGCGCCTGGAACACCATCTTTAAGAACCTGCTGCACATGCGCAACGTCAACAGCCAGGACTTGAAGCAGCTCCTGCTGTACGTCTTCGACATCCGGCTGGTGGCCAGCGACATCGACTTCGCCAGCGAGTACCAGCGGGTCAATACCGAGGTGGCGCGCCTGGCCGAGGAACTGCGGCTCCTGCACAAGATGCGCCCGCACGTCGATAAGCTGAAGGAACGCCAGGCCAAGCGTCGCGACTTCCGGATCCGCCTGTCGGCCGCGCACCCGCTGATCCAGAAGCGGCTCGACGAGTGGTACGAAGACTACGAAAAGGCCGTCGAACGCAGTCGCCAGCGGCTCAAAGCGGTCGAACCCGAACGCCAGGCGCTGAGCCAGTCCACCGAGACGGGCATGCGCCAGCTCAAGCAGGTCTCGGCCGACCGCGGCAAACTGCAGGACTGGCTGCAGTGGATGGACAAGGCGCAGGCCGAGTTCGGGCTGATCGACGACATGGGTTCGCTGGACAGCGACGTGGAGCGGCTGGTTGCCGAGCAGGAGCAGGTGGTGAAAGCTATCGGCGCGGGCGAACGCGTCGTGCCGGAACTGATCGAGCGCGAGATTGTCGACAGTGAGCGGCGCAAGGAGCGCCTGGAGCGCCTGTCGCGGAGCTGGGACCACAACGTCTGGGGATTGCTCACCAAGCACTTCAAGGCCACCGAGCTTCGCAGCGTGTTCGCCTTGCTCAACCACGAACTGCTGCACCTGCCGCTGGGCGGCCAGGGCGGCATCGTGGTCAGTGACGAGGACGCTCTGATCAAGCGCATTCGGCGCCTGCTGGGTCACGTCAAGCAGGGCGTTTACAAGGATGACGCGGTTTCCGTCCCGCTGAAACTGCTCGACTCGTTCGACGAGAAGGAGCTGCAGGACCCCGAGTTTGTCGAGAAGCAGATGGAACAACTGGGGGCGCGGCTCGAGTCGCTGCGCGCTGACCTCAAGGCAGCCCAGACGATGACCGAACTGCTGCGCCGCAAGGAAGGGCTCGATGCCACCATCCGCGCCAAGCGCCAGTTCCGGGACCGCTTCGAACGTTACCTCACCGAACGCCGCAAGCTCGACACCGAGAAGGCGCGGGAGATGGAACTGCGCACCGAGCAGGAGCGGCTCGAAATACAGTTGAAAATGTGCCGTACGCAGGAACGCGAACTGAACGACGAGGTGCACAAAATCCGCGGCAATGACGCGGAGCGGGAACGCGAAAAACTGCGGCTTCAAGCCCTGCAGGAACGCATCAAACCGCTGGAGCAGCACGAACTGATCCAGACCACGGAGACCATCGAACTGCCCCAAGCCATCGAGAAGCTGCTGGAGAGCTATGAACTCGACTGGCGCGACAAGCAGGACGTGGACATTGCCGTGCAGGGGCAGCTCGAGCTGGTCGAGGCCATGGGCGGCGGCGTCTTCCTGCGCGAGAACGAGGACGAGTCCATCACGCATCTCGCCGAGGCGGTCGGCAGCATCTCGCAGCAGGAAGAACTGCTCGAGCGCGCGCGCCGGACGGCCGTCGCCGAACTCGGCAGCTCCCTGAAGGGATTGCTGGACAACTATGACCGGCTCGAAGACGAGATGAAGAACTTCAACCGCGCCATCAATCAGCGCACCATTTCGAACCTGACCAAACTCGAGCTCCGGCTGGACCCGAACCAACGGGTCATGGACGCGATCAAGGAGCTGGTCAAGAGTCGGCAGTTCGGGTTCTTCGCCGACGAGAAACAGGCCTCGCAGGCGGCGAGCTTCCTCTACGAATGGGTCAGCAGCCAGGGGCGGAAGCTGAACCTCACACACCTGTTCGAGATCTGCTTCGTCGCCTTTACGCACGAAGGGCGGCAGGTTCTGTACCGCAACCTGGACCGGATCGAGTCGCACGGCACGACCATCACCATCAAGGCCCTGGTGAACATGCACATGATGGGGCAGTTGATGGACGAAGCGCACGCGGGGAAAGTACTCATTCCTTACTACCTCGACGAAGCGGCCTCGATCGACCCGAAGAACCAGAGGAACCTCATCGACCAGGGAATGAGCATGGGGTTCGTGGCGGTTCTGGCCTCCGTCAAACCGCAACCGGCGGCCGAGTACTGCGTCAAGCTCAACTCCGGCCAGGGCCCGCTGGTCATCGATGAGACCGCCTGGATCCGCATCGAAGAAAAACCGGCCGAGGACCCGAAGAAGGCCTGACGCGACCGGGAGGTGGGCAACCGAGGTTGGTAGTCCCGCCTTCAGGCGGTCCGGGAGTCTCGGGGGGACGTGGTGCGGGATCCTTACCGCGCATCCGCGAGATCCGAACTCGCCTGGAAGGGTGCCACGCGTGTAGACGTGGCCCACGGTTGTTGCAGGAAGCAACGCGCCGCGCACCCGGCTGAAGCACGGGTGCAGGCTTCCGGCTGAAGCCGGGACTCTGACGAGGGTCGAATCCCAGTGCCTGAGTCCCGCCCTTCAGGCGGAAGCAGGCGCGAGTCTTCAGCGAGCGCGCCGGGGTTTGGCGGCGGCGTGGGACGGCGACGGCGGCTCGACTTTCCGTCCCGAGGTCAACCACAGAAAGGCTTTCCCATGCAACGTGTTCTGCCGGCACTCGCCCTGCTCGCCATGCTTGCCACCGCCTGCCGAGGCCCCGAACCCATGAAACCTGCAGCCCAACCTGCCCAGCCTGCGCAACCCGCACGCCCACCCGAGCCTATGCCGCAACCGCCGCCGCCGTCCATGGCGCTGCTCACGTTCTCGGCCTCGACGGATATTGCGCGGCTTGAGCACAACGGCGTGGAACTGTCGCTGACCGCCACCCAGGCCGAAACGGTGCTCCGCGTAACGGCCGGCCACACCACCGACTGGCCGGGCGTCACGTTCAAGCACCCGGACGGCGGGCAGTGGGACCTGTCCACGTGGAAGCAGGTCGAGGTCGACGTGCGAAATGTGGGCCCAAACCAAGTCACCGTCTGCTGCCGGGTCGACGATCCGGCCGGCGACGGCAGCAAACACTGCGTCACGCGCAGCGTCGAACTCGCACCCGGCGCGACGGGGACCATCGAGGTGCCGATGCCGCAGCGCGCGCCCGAGGGCTGGCCGAAGCTGTTCGGGATGCGCGGCTTCCCGGACGGCCTGGCACCCGACGAGAAGATAGCGATGGACACGTCGCAAGTGGTCCGGCTCATCGTTTTCATTCCCAAGCCGAAGGAGGACCATGCGTTCGAGCTCGGCGAGGTCCG
This sequence comes from Lentisphaerae bacterium RIFOXYA12_64_32, assembly GCA_001803235.1. Taxonomy (GTDB): domain Bacteria; phylum Verrucomicrobiota; class Lentisphaeria; order Oligosphaerales; family YB12-FULL-65-16; genus YB12-FULL-65-16. The sequence continues at coordinate 2,894 of MHBL01000174.1, read as the reverse complement.
CGCTTCCGGCAAGTGCATCACGCCGCCGTGGATTGCCGCCGGCCCGGACAAGTTCTTTCCCTTGATCGACGAGTACGGCCAATTCATCCACACGACGTGGCCCGGCAAGACCCTGTCGGATGCGGACTTCGCAACCCGCCGCGCCGACGAGGGAAAGGACCTAACGGCCCGGCCCGGCCCGGCAAACCGAACTCCGTACGGCGGCTGGCAGTCAGGCCCGCAACTGCCCGCGACCGGATTCTTCCGCGTCGAGAAGCAGAACGGCAAGTGGTGGCTGATCGACCCCGAGGGGCGCCTGTTCTGGTCGCACGGCGTCGACTGCGTTTCATTCTGGAACGCGACCACGCCGATCACCGACCGCGAGAACTGGTTCCGGAACCTGCCGCCCAAGGATTCGCCGCTCGGCAAGCACTACGGCAAAGGCAACTGGGCGCCGCACAACTACTACGAGAACAAGACGTACGAAACGTTCAACTTCGGCGCCGCCAACCTGAGCCGCAAGTACGGCGAAGGATGGGAGAAAATGGCGGCGGACACCATCCACCTCCGCCTCCGGAGTTGGGGTCTCAACACCATTGCCAACTGGTCGCACCCGGACATCTACCTGCTGCGGCGCACGCCGTACGTCTGCACCATTCACAGCGGCGGTCGCAACATTGAAGGCAGCGAGGGGTACTGGGGGCAGTTCAAGGATGTGTTCGACCCGAAGTTCGCCGAAGCACTCCGGAAACGCCTGGCCTCGGAGACCGGCAAGTCCGCCGGCGACCCGTGGTGCCTGGGCTACTTCGTCGATAACGAACTGAGCTGGGGCGACGAGTTCTCGCTGGCCCTGGCCGCGCTGCAGTCGCCGCCCGATCAACCGGCGAAACTGGCGTTCGTAGAAGACCTAAAGGCGAAGTTCAACACCATCGAGGCGCTCAATGCCGCGTGGGGCACCGCGCACGCCTCTTGGGACGCGTTGCTGGCGTGCCGGCAGGGGCCGGACAAAGGCAAGGCGAAGGATGATCTCGGCGCGTTTTACTCGAAGCTCGCGGAAACCTACTTCCGTATCTGCCGCGAGACGGTCAAGGAAGTAGCGCCCAACCAGCTCTTCCTCGGCTGCCGTTTCGCCTGGGTCAACGACCGCGCCGTGCGCGCGTCCGAGAAGTACTGCGACGTCATCAGCTACAACCTGTACCGCAAGAGCGTGGCGGAGTTCCGGCTGCCCGGCGACATGGACCGACCCGTGATCATCGGCGAGTTCCACTTCGGCGCGCTCGACCGCGGCCTGTTCCACACCGGCCTGGTCCCCGTCCCCGACCAGGCGGCGCGCGCCCAAGCGTACACGGACTACGTCACCGGCGCACTGCGGAATCCGCTCATCGTCGGCTCGCACTGGTTCGAGTACATGGACGAATCCACCACCGGCCGTGGCGACGGCGAGAACTATCAGATCGGCCTCGTCGACGCCTGCGACACGCCATATCCCGAAACCATCCAAGCCGTCCGCAACGTCGGGTACGCAATGTACGATACGCGCAGCCGCCCGTAGGGGCAGTGGCTCGGACCGTCCTCGGGCCGAAGCCAGTGCTCAGGCCGGTCCCGGCCCCCCGCCGGCCCAAAAAACGCATCAACTCCTGGTGCTCGGTCACATGACGGGGTTGCCCCCGGCATTCCCGCCTGAGTCCCGACTTCAACCGGAAGCCTGCCACGAGTTTCAGCCCGTGGCGCACCGCACCGCCAGACCTACGCGTGTCGACGAGCCGAGACGAACACGACCACAGACACATGCCCCGACGCCCAACGGGGCCGTCTACGAGTGGAAGCCGACCGTGCCTTAACCGGGGAGCGCGGGGTAGCAGTTTCAACGGCGGTCTGTGCGGCGTCTTGGCGGCGCGGGACGCACAAGGAACCCCTGCTCGCCGAAGTGCGTGTCGAACGCGAACACGTCACGAACCCCCAGACGCCGCATGGATTCGAAGCTCACACAGTCCACCAGGCTCAGCCCACGACGTTGCGCCGCCAGCAGGGCCGACGTCCCAGCGCTGTGCATGGCGGGGTCAACCCACTCGACCGTCAGAAGGGGCAGGATATCATCCTGGAACGTCCGCACCGCGACCAACCCCAGCCGGTGTTGGAGAAGCGCGAGGGTTTCGACCAGGACGTAGTTCGTCGTTGCCAGCGTCTCGTCGCGTTCCAGCAGGACGCGCCACTCGCCCTTGGCCGGCAGGTGGTTGACGTCGTCGGCATCGAGCAACGCGTAGACGGCAGAGGTGTCGACAAAACAACTCATGCCCGGTATGCCTCAGCAAGATGATCGTCATGATGGCTGGATCCATCCGGCGCGCCCGAGCGGAACCGGCCCGCCGCGGCCAGCGCGCGCTCGATCCGTTCCGCGCGGCTCGCGGTAGCCGAGGAGCGCAGGAAGAAATCGATGCCTTGCCGGATCACTTCCGCCATGGATAGATGCTGCCGGCTGGCAACCTGCCTGATCGCGGCCGATTGCTGCTCTGTCAGTTGAATCTGCGTCCGTAGCATGCCTTGCCTCCATGTAATCGTTTATACCATTATGTTATCACATTGGACGCAAGATACAAACCGCACCCGCGCTTTGGAGGTAATGCGTCAGCAAAGGGTGGAGCATAGACACCTGCCACCTTGTGTGGCAGGTGAACGGGTTCATTTGGGCTACTACGCCGCACCGTGCCCCCTCTCTTCCCTTTCCCCCGTCCGCCGCCGGCGGACGGGGGAAAGGGAAGAGGGGGGGGCGCCTACGTTTGGCAGGCGAACCCGATTCACCCGTGGCACAAGGCCACGGGGGTCTCACGCATGGGCCAGCACGCCGTCGTTCCACCTGCCACTCCCATGTTACTCGCGTGTCACTCCGCGCCGCCGCCCGGCTCGTCCGGGCGGTG
>MHBL01000173.1 GCA_001803235.1 Lentisphaerae bacterium RIFOXYA12_64_32 | reverse complement strand
GGCGCGAGTAACATCAACCTATGACCGGCCGGTCCACCGGCCGGGGGGCGCTGACGCATCGCCTATGGAGTGATGTGTTCCCGGCAGGCTGAGGCAGCGGTCGAAACGCCGGCCAAAGGGCTGGCCGGGCCGCCGACCTGCTTCGTCACTTCCCCGGTGTGTAGCCTTTGACGCCGATCTTCTCGAACGGAATGGGCTCGAATCCCAGCGCCAAAGCCGGCGAGTCGGGCTGGAGCCGGTAGTCGTCCGCGGCGGCATTCACGAACTTCGGGTCGGCGACGACCGAGTTCGTGTCGAACCCGAGTTTCTGCCACTCGGCCCAATTGCCGACGGGCGTGATCTTGCGTTCGGTGGTCGCCAAGTCCTCCGTCCTGTGCCAGACAACGTTGCGGTCGCACTCGGCGAGCACTTCGGGCGCCCAGCCGCCGGAACTGAGGTAGACCGCCTTCGGATCACCGAACACGACAATGTTGCGCCGGAACACGTTGCGCCGCATCTTCTCATTGCCGTTGTACTCGCCCTGATAGTCCTGGCCGTCAATGAAGATGTTGTTCTCCACGATGTTGTCAAACCCGAGGTGGTTGTGGTAACCGCCGCGCACCGTGCGCGCCACCACGTTGCCGTTGATCTGCGTGCCGCTGCTGTAGTCATCGAGGTAGATACCCCAGGTGTAGTGCGGGGTCAGGATCTTGCCTTCCGGGCTGTCTTTCATGCCCACCACGTCGAGGATCAGGTTGTAGCGGATGATGTTCCCGGACGGCTCTGAATCGCGGCCCAACGTCTCGATGGCGCCGGTGTCGTTGGTCTCCAGGTTCGAACGCAGGATCTCGTTGTACTCGGCCACGTTGTTGTGCGAGCAGGCGTCCTTGTTGTAGGTCTTGAACGAGATGCCGTAGCGCGGCAGGTCGGTCATGGTGCAGTTGGCCACGCGGTGGCCGCTGCCGGTCGTGATGTAGACCCCGGACACGTGCTTGTAGACGCGCCCGAGGTGGTGCATGAGACACCCGGCCACGACGCAGTCGGTCGCCTGGTCCGCGGTCTTTCCCGTGGCGATCACACCGCCCTGCCCCATGTCGAAGATGCTGCAACCGAGGACCTGGCAACGCGTCGTGCGGTTGCGCAGGTGCACGGCATAGCCGCCAAGCTGTGCGAACGTGCAGTCTTCGACGACACAGTCCCGCGCCTGGTCGAACCAGATCGCGGCGTCATCCGGCTCGTACATGCTGCGCACGGCCAGCGAGTAAGTTGAGTCGCTGAACGCCAGGCCGCGAAAGCGGATGTGTTCCGGCCACGTGTCGGCGGCCGGGTCGCCGTGCACCTCGACCAGGCGGTCCAACACGGGTGCAACCACCTCGGCCTGTGCGAAGTCCGCAGCGGTCGGCATGTAGAGCAGTTCACCGGCTGCGCGGTCGAGGTAGAACTCCCCAGGTTGGTCCAGGGCGCCGCGGACGTTCTCCAGGCAGTAACGGTTTCCGAGCCGTATCTCCTGCGTTGCGTTCGCGCCCGTGAGCTTCAGAATGCACTTATCCCGATCCACGCCGCCGACCTGGACAGGACCGCCGACCCAACCCCAGGCCGGGAACACCATGACCTGCGCACCAGTCAGGTCCCCGTCCGGGATATCGCCGTCGCCGAACGGCAGTTCGCTGGTGTGACCCGGCGGCGTGACAGCGCCGACGCGCATCTCCTTGCCCTCGGCGCGCGCGTGCTGCTCAGCCTGCACGACGAGCAGTTGACTCCCCGCGGCAGGTTGCGGCAGGTCGATGTCCTTCGGCGTCCAGGCCGGATCGGTGCAGAGCGCAAAGGCATTGAAATTGATGCCGCCGCCCTTGCGGTTCGTCCAGCGCAGGACGTGCCGGCCCTGGGGCAGCGACAGCGTCGCGGTCTTAGTCCAGGTGAACTTCTGCCAACTCCCCGTGTTGGGCAAATTGCTCAGCGGCACATCCGCGCCAGCGTCAACCTGGAACACCGTTTGTCCGTCCATGCTCTCGCGGCCGAACGGTTTCATGTCCTGGCCGTAGCAGAGCCACAGTGCGTACTCGCCTGCCACTGACACGTCGACGTCCCACTCCATCCAGTCGCCGGCGTTGTGGATGCTCTCAACCGTGAGGTACCAGCCGGCGTCGGTGGGGTTCTTCATACGCGCGAACAGCCAGCCGCCGGTGGTCGGGTTCTGCGGATCGCGGTTCGGGTGCCGCGCCAGCGTCTGCATGGCATCGCCGACGCGCAACTGCCGGATCTCCCAGCCGCCGACCTTCGCCTCCGGCACGGGCGCCGCCCAGACGCCATTGCCCTTGTCCTGCCAGCCGGTGATTGGGCGACCGCCGCTGAGCCGCACGGTTTCGCCCGGGTACGCCTGGTAGACTACCGGGTGCTGCGCCGTGCCCGAGTCCTCCGGCCCAAGCCGCAGCGGCGCGGTGAGGTAGTACGTGCCACCGCGGAGCACCACCGCCCGGCCCAGGTTCCGGTCCGCGGCGCGAACGGCGTCGCGCGCCCGATCGAGAGTCAGAAAAGGCCCGTCGGTGCGAGCGGCATTCGGCTCCGGCAGCGTACCGGACCAGGCGTCATTGCCGTTCAGGGCGACGAAGTATGTGCCGGGCGTAGGCTCAACACTCATGCATTCGGGAATGGCAGCCAGCCAAACACCGGCCAACGCGACAAACGTGCAGGTTCTCAGCATGGTGAGGATTCCTTACGTGTAGCGTGCGGGAGGGGTCAGGTTTCGGGTTTCCCGGCTTCGTTCAGAAACTACGCCGTGGCAAGCAGGTGTCAGGGGGCGGGGGCCGATGTGTCTCGTTCGTCCGATGATCGGTCGGATCCGTCTGGTCTGTTCCGCCGCTGAAACCTGAAACCTGACACCTTCAACCTCATTCCCCCCGCCCCGCGCGCTTCAGTTCCTTCCGGTACCGCACGACTTTCAGCGGCGCGTCGGCGTTCATTTCGCTGACCGTGCCATCGGCGCGGAAGCCCATCGCTTCGTAGAACCTGCGCGCCGCGGCGTTCGCCTCGAAAACCCACAACGTGATGACCCCAAATCCTTGCGAGCTCAGCAGTTCCTCGGCATACCCACACATGCGCGAGCCTATGCCTTTCCGCCACTGGTTGGGCGCCAGGTAGATACCCCAGATCTCGCCGGTGACAGCCTTGTCCACGCCCGCATCCCGGCTGGTCCCGAGCATCATGAATCCACGGACCTCGCCATCCTCCTCTGCCACGTAGGTGGCCGCTGCCTCGGGAGCGAGCCACTGCCGGAACTGCGCCGCGCGCCGCGCATAATCGAGTCGGTCGAGAAACGCGTCCGGCACAATACCGCGGTAGGCCGCGCACCAGGAATCAATATGCACCCTGGCCAGCGCTTCGGCGTCGGCGGGACCGGCGCGCCGCAGGTGCAGGTCCGGGCCGTTCTTGTTCGGTGTGTCACTCATCAATGATATCCACTCGTCAATCCCTCAGTTCCGCGGTGTCAGCTCCAACGCGCGGACGCCGTACGGTTCGAGCGGGAGTTGCAGGTTGCCGTCGCGGAATTCGCCGCTGGCGCGACCGAACAGCTCGCGACACGCCGGGGGCTGCGCGAAGAGCGGGCTGGCGTCCTCGCCGAACCGGGCGTGCGTCAGGCAGACTTCCGCGGTCTTGGGCTGCGCGGCAGTGTTGGCCACGAGCAGCCAGTACTTGCCCTGGTCGAACTTCAACAGCACACGGACTGCGGAGTCCGCACACGAGGCGGCAATCTCGGCGTCGGGCGCGCCGAGGACCGGTGTCAGCGCCTCGATCTCCGTACCGATGCGGGTCATCTCGTCCCAGGCATCGTCGTTCCAGGGCCGGTGGTAGAAGTACGAGAGAGCGCGTGCACCGTTGATAAGACTGAGATACGCGACGCAGCGCAGCTCGACCGGCCGCATCAGCCGCACGCCCAATTCCGTGCAGCCATGGTCGAACTCAACCCACTTGAAGAAGGGCTTTCCAGTCTCCATTGTGCGTCGTAATGCATTATCGTCAAAATAGTTATGCCTATCAAACGTCCGCTCGGTCGGCGAGATCACGGTCGAGTAGTAGTCGTAGGCCATGAAATCGGTGTAGGACAGGTCATTCCACGCCGCCACGCTCGGGCCCCAGTTCACGAACACCGGGTGGTACGGATCGAGTTTCTTGACGAAGGCGTAAAGCCCGGTCAGATCCTCGGCGGCGCAGATGGGGGCGTCCTTCCGGCCGCGCTGCACTTCGGGTTCATCGAGCACCTGGTAGAAGCCGACGGCCGGGTGTTGGCGGTACGCCTCGACAAACTCGCGCAGTTTCTCTTGCACGGCGTCGATGGTCAGCTTCTCGCGCTTGGCCGAGTGCAGGAAGGATCCGAAGTCGATGATCACCGAGACGCCGGCGTCCGTGGCAGCCGGGAAGAATGTCGCGGGTTCACCACGGGCCGCCGTGTTGGTGCCCGCGAGCGGTGAATACCACGCCATGTTGAAGCCGTGCGCCTTGGCGGCTGGCAGGTCCTGCTGGCGCGCGAACCCGAGAGCGACCGGCGTCCAGGGTTTGCCGTCCTTTTCCAGGCCAAAGGATCGCGGGTTGAAGCGCACGTAGTTAGGCCGTGCCGGCTGGATCGCCACGGTGCGCCGTGCGGTCGCGACGACCTGGCCCTGGCGGTCGGCGAGTTCGCCGACCAGCGTGTAGTAGCCGGCCGGAAGTTCGATGAACGGAAACGCCAGTTCGTTGCGCCCGGGCTTGGCCGGTTGCGTGTAGACCGGTGCTGCGGGTGCTTCAGGCGCTGCAGTTGCGGCAGGTGCTGCGTCACTGGGTGTCCAGCCCTTGAACAACCGCAGGTTGACCTGCAGTTCCGCGGTCTCCGCAACAGGCAGGAAGACCGCCGCCACGGCCGGAATCTGCTTTTCCTCGAGGAAGGCGAGCGAACTGCAGGCGAAATACCACAGGGGCGGCGCCTGCACCGGGAAGACGCGCTCCGCGAGCGGGCACGCGTCCGGAGCCGAGGCACGCACACGCATCCGGCCCGCCGTGGCTGCGGCCTGACCCAGGAGCACGTTCGGAACCAGGAAGCTTACGGCGTCGCCCTGGCGTTCCACCGCCAGCGGGGTCTCGGTGCCGCCAAGGTGAGCAACGTCGCAGACGATCGCCGCGCCCGAGGCGGCCTTGACCTGCATCACACCGCACAACGCCTGGTGCCGCCAGTCGCGCGAGAAGCGGGGCGCGCTCATGTCGATCCGGTACGCGCTCAGGTCGGGGGCCCAACCGCCCAGGCGTCCGAACCGTTCGGGCGTGTGGAAACTGCCGTTCGTGAACGACCAGCAGGAGACCTCGCCGTTCGCGGGATTCTCGCGGCAGAAGTTGGCGTGCGCCTGGGCCGGATCGGGACAGTCGGCGGCGAGTTGGTAGAGTGGGATACGAGCTTCCAGCGTCCACCCGTCCGGCCCGGTCTTGGCAGCCGCTTCCACGCTGGCGTTCCACTCCCGGTCGACCTGCTTGCCGGTGCTGCCAACGACGTCCATGACGCGGCGGTCCCAGGTGATGCGCTCGTCGTAGGTGGTGCCGCGCGCGTTCCACGCCCAGTGGTAGTAGGTGGCGCCAGCCGGGTTCGGGTCAAGGAAGAACTCGACGATATCGTCGCCGAACAGCGCACTGCCGTCGCGTTCGGTCGCCTCCGCGCGCGGTGCGGCGGTGCTGCGGCAGGTGAATGCGACGTACAGCGCCTGATCGTCGAACGCAACCTTGGCGACAGTCGTTGCGGTTGCCGGTCGTCGGTCCTGGTAGCCCATGAACTCGCCCGCGCCGGCTCCCTTCTGCCAGCAGTCCTCGTCGAGCACACCATCGATCCGCGGCGCAGCGCCAGCACGTTCAGCATTGAGCGACGGCAACGGCGGCAGGTTGGGCGGCTGCGCCGCAACGCCCGCGGCGTCTTGCGGTTCTGCGTCCGGCGGCAGGTCCTCAGGTGCCGCAGACCACGGCGAGACCGCCTCGCCCTCTTCGACCTGCACGTCGTCGATCCAGACCTTGGCCTTGAACGGCTTGCCGATCTCGTCCTTGCCGCCAATCATGAAGTTGACAAAGCCCTGGCTCGCCTCCGCGTCCTTCTTGACCCAGACAGCCGTGAAGTTGTACCGCTGCCACTCGCCGGTCGGGCGAAACGTCTGGCGCGAACCCCAGTTCAGGATGGCGTCGACCGGCACGCCCGGCGGGTCCGATTTAAGCCATACCGACAGGGTGTACGCGCGGTCCCGTTGCGGTGATACGAACATGCTCTGAACGAAGTTCTTACGGCGCGCGAAATCGTCGTATGCCGGGGTGTCGAAAAGGAGGCAGAGACTGCGCTTGCCGCTGACCGCGGGGTCCTCCACCACCTTGGCGTCGTACTGGGCCGGATCATACAGCGCCCGCGACGTGTTGCGCCAGTAGTCGGGAATGCCGGCGATGGAAGTCTGTTCGAAACTGCCGTTCCGGATGAAGTTGCGCGTCTGCGTGGTTGGGGTAAGGCTCAGGTTGTCCACGGTGGCGATGCACGGTTGCCCACGCGGGCCGAAGAACCAGAGCGAGAATGCGGGCTCGACCTTCTCCGCATCGGCGGGCAACGTGATAAAGACGCGGAACGGCCGCCAGTCAAAGTTGCCGGGCAGCACAAGCGAGGGCTGGATGTCTTCACGCTTACCCCCACGCGAGACGGCGCAAGCAGGAACCATCTTGGTGATGTTCTGGCCCCGCACCAGCCCGCTCAGGACGTAGCGTCCGGGTTGCAGCGTGACGGCGCAGCGCAGGTTGCCGCGGACAATAGCGTCGTTCCACGTCGGTTCCTCGCGCGGTTCCAAGACGGTGGAGTACTTCCCCGCCTTCGCGTCGGTCGTGACGGACATGCGCGACGGCGCAGAGGTCTGCCACCCGGCAGGCAAGCCGTCGGCAACCTCCTCGAATCCGGGGTTGGGCAGGAGGTTCGCGTCTGCCGCGGGCGCCGGATGGGTCTCGGCGGCGGGCCCCGCGTTCGCCCAGAGCAGAACCGCACCCAGCAGTCCGAACCGTCGTCGCGCAGTGAAACCGTGAAGCATGGTCTTCTGTCCCTCCAGTTCGCACAGACACCCGCAACTCTTCCTGACGCACGGACAAAGTAGCGGCCTGATGCCGACATGGCAAGGGGGGAACCGGGCGAGATGGAAACGCGTCCTCGTACCCAGGTCGGCACCGCCTGGCGATATCGGGCTGTTGCTCCGGCGCTTCCGTCAGAGTCCCGCCTTTCAGGGCGTGTCGATTTAGTGCGGTAGCTGGCCTTCCAGAGTGGCGGGAGCGGTCGCAGACGCTGAGCCTGTCGAAGGGCTCGCTCCCGCATGCCGGACCGAGCCGGTCCGGCCACTTTGGGCATGGTTACGCATCTGAGGTGGCTAAATCGGCACGTCCTTTCAAACGGAAATGGCAGCGACGCTTCAGCACGGTCCCGCCAGTCTGCCGCCCCTAGCGCGCGACGCGGCGGCCCGGCCCGCTACGCCGGCCCGTCCTGTCGCAGAATCTGTTTCAGCCGCTCGAGCGCGCGGCCCAGCAGCGGACCGATACTGTTCATCGGGATGCCCGTGATCTCGCTGATCTGCCGGTACTTCAGATCCTGCAGGTAGAACAACCGCAGCAGATTGCCATCGCGCGACGGCAGTTTGTCGAGTGCCGCCACCGCATGCTCCGGATGAACCCCGGCAATGCTCGGTTCAGCGGACTCCGCGGCGGGCACCGCGTCCGGGTCCGGCAGCGCCACGGCACACGTTCTACTCCGCCGCATCAGGTCGACGCAGCGGTTGCGCACCAGCACGTGTAGTGTAGGCAACAGGCTACCGCGGTCACGACAGGTCCGGACCAGCGCGCGGTCGTTGGCCAGCAGGTTCTGCCACACCAGGGCCACAACATCCTCGATGTCATGGTGCGATGCGGCAAACCCGTAGGCGGCGAAATGCCGCCGCGCCGCCTCGAGCAGCAGCCCCGAGTGGAACCGAACCAATTCGCGCCAGGCGTCGTGATCGTCGCAGAGCAGGCGTTCGAGGAGTGCGCGGGTCGTGTCCGGCCGTTCCAGGCCCCCTCCCCCGGACGGAACAAGGGCAACGCCTGGCACCACACCCGAGCCTGCGTCGGGCGCAAGAGACCTGTTCGTTGCCGGTGGGGAACTCATCGCCGGTACTATACCCCGCCGGCGGACAGCGATATAGCGACGCGTCAGGCCTTGTGGCGGCCAAGTTCACAGTTCCGTCCTTCTGACGGTCCCCGGCCCCATGTCCACGCGCCGCCACCAAGACCGCGCAAACGCGGAACTACAAACCTCCAGCGGCCCGTTGAGGTTCTTAGCACCGCCTCCAGTGCGCGTCGATTTAGAGCAGCAGCAGGCCTTCCAGAGTGGCGGGAGTGGCTCACTCCCGCATGCCGGACCGACGTGTCCCGGCGAAGTGGTTGCACGAAGCCGGAGCCGGTCCGGCCACTTTGGGCGTGGCTGCACATTTGAGGTCGGCTAGTGCTCGGCCGCCCGCCAGAAATTCCCCCGCACTTCCTTTGCCTGTGCAGGCAACGACCCCACCGGCCTCGTGCCGGTGGTGAAGGGGGTTCGTTGGCTGGACCGTGTGTCGCCCACCTCTCCAGTCTTTCCTGCTTCTAGAGGCGGGGGTGGACAGCGCGGGTAGCCGCTGAACCCGCTTCACCACCGGCGCAAGGCCGGTGGGGTCGCCGAGCCGTCCCGGCCGTACAGCTCGGTGAATTGCGGGAAGACTTCTGGCGGACGAGCACTAGATCGACACGCCCTTTAGGTGGTCTTGGTCCCTTTGCGCCGCCGCGGTGCGGTGGCCGGCTTGGCGGCCGTGTCCTTTTCCACGACCAGGGTCAGGTCCACGGTGCCGCCGGACTCGGACTGCAGGCGCAGCGTGAACTCCTGGCCGAGGCAGACGCGGCGCACGGCGCCAGCGTCCGGCGCGGCCTGGTACGCTTGCGGGTCATCGGTGAGGGTCAGCAGCCCGGAGGCGATGCCGACCGAAAGCTTGTCCGGCTCGAACTCCATGGCCAGGCTCAGCACGGACTGGCCCAGTTTCTGGGCATGTGCGTAGTCCGCAACCATCTCCTTGGCCCCGGCCTTGTCGATCTCACACAGGGCCGCGATCGCCGCGACGAGGTCCTTACCGCCAACGCCAGCCCGCTGCCAATTCGCCAGGTCCTTGGCCAGTTGCTTCTCCGTCTTGGCGGGCAGCGTGGCGACGCTGACGTGGAACGGCAGGAAACCACGGCACGTGCCGCGGTACACGGTCTTGCCGCGGATCTGCACCGCGTCGCGCATGAACCGGGGCCGCAACGCCGGGCAGCGCAGGCTGTAGTTCTGTTTGCTGTCGTGATTGACACTCATGTCCAGCACCAGCGTGCGGCCCGCTGCCGCCGCGCCCAGGTCGAATCGGGCGTTCCGGATCGTCAGCGTCACGGGCGTCGCGTCCGTCTCGACCAGCGGCACGCACTCGAACCGCAGCGCCAGCGCGGTCTCGTTGCCGTCGCCGCCCACGGTGCGGCGGAGTTCGCAGGTTGCCGCACTCGACGCATCAGCCAGCGCGGGCAGGTCGCCGTCGAACGCGAGCTGCAGATCGTCCTCGATCAGGCTCCCGAACGCCGTGCCCAAGTCCTTGAGCAGCTTGCACCCGGCGCCGACCGCCGGACCGTACGGGGGCGCGCAGGCCGCGCCCGCACCGACCGCGTCACACAACTCACCGAACACCGCGTTCGCTTTGTCGAACTGCTCGCTGTCCGCTTCCATCACTCGAACCGCGGCGTCGCCCGCCTTCGCGGGTGTGCCGGTGAACACGACGTAGTCCCCGAACTTGTGCGGATTCCGCAGCTTGCCGTCCAGTCCCGTGGCCCAGCTCAGCGAGTGCGCCTGGCCCCCGATCGCCGACGAAATCACCCCTTCGCACCGGCGCGGCGTGCGGTCCTCCACCGTGCCGCCAATCCCCACGTTCTTCAGCACGCTCCGGGCCGTGAACTCACGCAAGATGATGCACGTCTGGTCTGCCATCCGATCGCTCCTTTTGCTTGCTCTTTTCACCCACATCGGGGATGTCCGCAGAGGCGCCCAGTGGCGCGGGACCTCCGGGACCGCGGCAGGGTACTCGCGTCCGTCCCGGACCGAGGCCCCCGGCCGGAGACCGACCGGCGCACCCCGCTTCGGCGCGAGACGCGCCGAGCCACCGGGCGCAAGACTCCCTCAGAACCCGCCCAAAATTGCCACGGGAGCCACACGCGGTCAAGTTGCTCTGAACAGAAACATCAGACACGCGATCGTTACGCCGCCCCAAGCACCGCTGGGGCTCGTGATGCGTCAGTCGCGGCTGCATGGTTGGGGGTGGCTGGCCAAAGTGGCGGGAACGGCTCGCTCCCGCGGGTGTCGGAGCGAGCCGCTCCGACCATTTTGGGCGCCAGCCCATGTCGGACTTCGAGCTTATCTCCACCCGTGACTGACGCAGCACGGGTCTCTCCCCTGCCGAGTGGCGGACTCGGCTGTGCGACGGTAGTGTTTCAGGCATGCCACGCAACTCCATTCGCGCCGGCACGGATACACAAGGAGCGAAAGGCAGCATGCCCAGAAAACGCACCCCACCGAAGACATTCCCCATTCCGCCCGACATCCTCCAGGAACCGGACGCAATCCCCGCGTTTTGGCTCAGCACCGTTGATGAAGTGAACCGATACCTCGACACGAACCTGCGCAAAGGCACGGTCGCCCGCATCGGGACCAGTGCAGGCGGACGCCCGATCAATGCGGCCTGCTACGGCACGGCGCGGCAAGGCGTCGGCACCACCACGTTCTCCGGCTCGCTCGGATTCGGCAACGTCCGCGCCTACCGCGGCCCGGACTCGGACAAGACAGTGTACGTCGCGCTCGGCGCGGTGCACGGCGGCGAGGTCGAAGGCGTCATGTCGCTGGTCAACCTGCTCGCGGTCCTGGAGACGGGCTCCGACCTGCGCGGCAAGCCCTGGCCCGACCTGACCGCGGCCGCGGCACGACTGGACCGTATCATCGTCGTACCTATTGTGAACGTGGATGGGCGGGCGCGGATCCCCTTGCGCATGTTCCCGTACCGTGACCAGGACGACCATGTGCACAAGTACCTGAACACCGGCGTGTGGAGCGACGGCTCGCACATCGGCTGGCCCACCTGCAAGGAGTTCATCCCCCTCGATTTCGCGCGCACCCAGTTCCCCGGCGGCTACCCGAACGACGCCGGCGTCAATTTCCAGCACGACGACTTTCTCGGCGCGCGGCAGCCGGAAACGCAAGCCCTGCTCGACCTCGTCGCCCGCGAGCGGCCGGACCTGATCCTGAACCTGCACACCGGCGCACCGCCGCGCGACTACTACATCCGCATGCACCGGCCTCTGGCCGAACCGGCTCTGACTCCGACCTTCGAAGCACTGTACCGGCACGTCCACACCACACTGGCCCTGGCCGGCTGCCAGTCGACTAACGACCCGGCCGTTGAAGCCGATCCCACACGCCCAGCGCTGAGCCACTTCAACCTGGACACCGCCCTGAACCTACACTGTGGCGCGCTCAGCACGGTCGTTGAGTTCCCCTCGCACGGCTTTGCCGGGACACGCCGGGACGGCACGGTGGTCCGGCAGACACCCGAGATGATCCTGGATGCCGGCCTGGTCCTGCAGCAGGCGGCCATGCAGTTCCTCGCCGACACCGGCGGCCGCCAGCGCTGGACGCCCGGGCGAGGAGAGAAGATGTAACGCACCACGCCCGCGACGCGAGAGCAGACCCGACGATGCCGGGTCCGCAGTTCCCGCGCCATGGGTCACTGCGTCATCGGGTCACTGCGTCCTGAGTTCTGCAATGACGGTTCTCAACACTACCAGGGAGTCCACCTCATGATTCGTCACCTTGTTCCGCTCGTCTGCCTGCCGCTCGCATGGTCGGCGTGCCGTGCTGCGGATGACCGCACTGCGCCGCCGCCTGGCGACCTGCTCTTTCAGGAAGACTTCGCCAAAGGCATGGACAACTGGTGGGTGGAAGGCGGGCGCAAGGTCTGGATCGAGGACGGACGCTTGCACGTGGACGCCGACCCGCCAAAAGGCGAACCGGGCCAGGTCTGCACCGTGTGGTGCCGACATGAGTTTTCCGGCGACCTGCGCCTCGAGGTCGACTGCCACGTTCTGGCCTCACACGCGGACGCGAACAACATCAACTTCTTCCTGCTCTATGCGGACCCTGCCGGACAGCCGCTGTGGGAAACACGTGATACGCGCGCCGACGGCGCATACCCCAAGTACCACGACCTCGATGGCTACATTTTCACGTTCCTGAACGACGCGAGAGCCGAAGGCGGCCGCGACGCCGAAGGCGCGACCCAGGCGCGCTTTCGCATCCGGCGCTGCCCGGGCTTCAAGCTCTTGAGCGAGACGTTCGCCGGGCATTGCCAACGCGAAACCACCTACCACGCGTGCATCACCCGCATCGGACAGACTCTGACAATCGCCGTCGACGGTAAGGTGTGCCTGGAGGCGCGCGACGAACAACCGCTCGAACGCGGCCTGATCGGGTTGCGCACGTTCCAGACCCGGCTGTGGTGGGACAATGTGCGCGTGTCGCGCCCGGCCAATGAACGGTGACTTGGCCCAGTACGTAGCGCGGGACCTCCGGGACCGCAGTGGGGTGCTCAGGTCCGTCCCGGACCGAGGCCCTCGGCCGGGGATCCGTCTTCGCGCGAGCAGCTTCGCCGGACAGAGCCGGCCGGGGCACCCTGCTTCGGCGCGGAACGCGCCGAGCCACCGCGCTGCCTGTCGAGCCAGAACTGCCTGGTTGCAGCTTGGCGTCAGAACTCCACCACGAGCATATCCAACGGCGGTACGGTCACTGTCTTGCCCACGCCGGGCAATGTGATCTCGCGCGCCTCGGTCTCGGGATTGACCAGGACCACCGCCTTGCGGCCGTCCGGCAATTCCCAGACGCTGTTCGAGACGGCCAGCACGGTCGTCTGCCCGAACTTCTGCCCGAGTTGCAGCGTCCGCACCGGCACGTCGAGCTTCAGCGGCTTGAGCATTTTCCCAAACACCAGGTACTCACGACCCGCGCCGGCGTAGGTCCGGTTGCAGTTCCGCAGCATGTTGGTAAACGGTTCGGCCTCGTCCGGCTTGAACCGCTGCAGGCTTTCGCGATGCAGCCCCGGCATCATGCCCGCGCAGAACCCGTTGGCCAGCGTGTACCGCGGATGCCCTCCCGAGCGCCATGGATAGAACGCGATCCAGCCCACAACGTAGTCATGGTATAGGTAGGAGAACAACGGCACCATGCGCGTTATGGAACCGATCGCAGGCCACTCGGCGGTAATGCCGTTCGGCCGTGACTGGCAGATGTTCAGCCACGGAATGAACAATTCATTAGGCTCCTCCATGGACAGCGCGAAGTCCGGGTTCAGCGGCGTGCACTCGGCACGGATGCGCTGGTACAGCTTGGCCATGGCCTCGTACATCCAGGGCCCCCAGCCCGGCGTGTGACCATGGTTGCGACTCCCGCAGAAGTTGGCCGCTGCCGGCCCGCTGACCTCCTGGTCGAAATGTATGACCGCGTACCCGGCTTCGGCACAGCGCCGGGCCGTGTCCACGATCGTGTCCTCCGCAAACCGGGTCGCCGGGCAGAGCTGCGCGAACTTCGTGCCGTGGAAGTCGTCCTTCTTCTCGGACGTCCGGATGGTCGGGGTCACGCCGTCTGCAGCGTAGGTCACGAACTGACTAACCTCGGCCTGAAAGCGATCTTCGTTCGAGTGCACGGATCCGTCCGGTTGCGGTTTATCGATCGTCCACCGGTAGCCAGAGAGCATGATCATGCCCTGCCCGCCCGCCTCGCGGATAATCCGGGCGTCCTCGCGGAACGACGCTTCGTCGGGGTACGGCGGCCAGTACTCCTGCCCGCACCACTCACCGTACGGTTCCCAGCCGCGGTTGTTGGGGATTACGGGCAAACCGAAGTCATCCCGGAAACTCTGCAGGAAATCGTGCAATCCATCCGGATCGAAGCGCCGTTTTCCGTCCTTGACGGGGCGGGGGCTGTAGCACGTCACGATGGCACCCTTCTTAACCCATTCGGGCACATCCGCGCGCTCGCGCAACGTCTTGGCGCACCAGGCCTGCTGCCGGCTCCAGCGCCGGTAGATCTCGGCTGCCTCGTACCAGTCGCCGGTGAACGTGCCGACAACGACAGGGTACGACAGCTTCACACCGGTGCCCGGTGCGGCCGACAGCAGGTGCGTGATGCTCAACTCCAAGTCAACCCCAAGCTTGCAGCCGAACCGCTTCGGACATCCGTTCCCATCGTAGGTGGCCAGGTACAGGCCGGCGGCCGGGTCGTAGTACGCCATGAGCTGGCACGACAGCGGCCCGGGGTAGGTCGCATTCAAGTCCTGCCCGGGCATCGCGGTCAACGGGTCCTCGATCAGGCCGCCGTCACAGGCCGGGTAGAGAATGGCGTCGTCCTTGGAACTTGCGCCCAGCTTGGCGGGACAGTTCAGGATGGGGTACCGGACCGCGTCGATTGCCGCATCGCCGCGGTTCTCGATCTCCAGCCCGAACACCACCAGGCCGGTCTCGACCTCCGGCATCGCCGAGCAATGCACCGTGAAGTCCGAGTGCCTGAACGTGAAGCGCTTACCCCCGGCGACATCGGCCACCGTGAGTTCCTCGGCCGCGCTGCTGGCGACCTCGGTCACGGTCTCGCCCCGACGCAGTGTTATCTCATACGCTGGCGGCACATGGAGACCACCGGCCAGGACCAGGTCGCCAGCCTTGCGAGCCACCAACCCGATGGCGCCCTTGTCCGAGAACTGGACCTTCGTGTCGGCTGTTTCCAGGACCGGGCCTGTGACCTGCTGCCGCGTGAACTCGCACGGCGTCAGCACCACGTTGTCGAACCAAAACGCTCCGGCCATGTCGCCCAGGAAGAAGTCCAGTTTCACCTGCGGTTGCTCGACCTCCTTGGCCCGGAATACCCGTTCGAATGACGCCCAGGTCGCGCCCGCCGTGAACAACTCCTGCAGCCCGGCGTTCCCCCATGGTTTGTTGCTGCCGATCAGATGCACGGACAGCGTCCGCTCCGGTTCGGCCCGGGCCATGAAACTCACCTTGTAGAGTTCCCCCGGCGTCAGCAACGCCCGGTCCAACGCGCAGGCGACCTGCACATGGTTGGCCTTGCCGGGGGTGGAGATCACCACTTTCGCCACCTGTGCGCCGTGAGCATCCGTCGCGGCCTCAACGCTCCCGGTCGCCACGGCACCCTTCTCCTCATTGCAGGTCCAGGGCGCAAAACCGGATTCAAAATCCCCATCAGGAAGCAGATTCTGCGGTGCGGCAAGAGCGGACCATGCAAGCACACACAGGCTTGCGGTGCCAATGCGCGGAATGTTCATCGAGAGTCCCCTCCTTTTTGGGTTCGTCAGATGTACCGAGTGACCGCGTGCCACAACGTAACCGGAACAGCGAACCGGAACAAGCCGCCACAGACGCTTTTCGGGAATGCGTCAGCGCCCGCTGGGCGGCGACCGCCCGGTCATATCAAGCTGCTACTCCGGCGTTTCCGTCTGAGTACCGCCCTCCAGGCGGAAGTGGCAGCGACGCTTCGGCGAGCGGACGAACGGCGTTGCCATCCGCACACGTATCGACACGCTGAGAGAGACGCCGCAACGCGGACATCCCCTCCGCGAGTAACATGGGAGACCCGTCAAACGCACAGCCGTCACCCCCTCCTGATTCCCGCCTTCAGACCATCAAAACGTGCTCAGAACTACAGCTCGGGGCCGAGAACCGCGCCTGCGGAACCCGCAGAATCAGGCCCGCCGCGAGGCGACCATGTACTTGCCCTGAAGGGGCAACGCATACCTGCCCAGGGCAGAGCGACAGCGTCACCTTGGGACCACGTGTCGACAGGTGGCAAACGGTTGCCAGCCCTGGGCCGATTCAATACCAACTCGGGTCGCACCGGGCGAAACGGACAATCGCGAACCCGAACGGGGTCGCCGCAACCGCGGAGTACCGCGACTGCGCGCGGACGTACCCGCCGCCGCCCGAATTGCCCCTGCTGGTGTAGGCGACGGGAAGACGCTCCTGAGCATCCGCCGTCAGGGCGATTGTCCCCACGAGAAGCAGCATCCACAGCCAAGACACTGATCGATAAACCATGCTTGCCTTGTCCCTAATAGTGATACAGATACGGCGTTGCTTCCAGCTTGAACTGATTGGGCGAAGCTGAAAACGTCACAAGCTTGCGTTGTTTCACGTGCCCGTCAACGAAAAGATAGTTCTCCACCGCGTTATGCCTCATGAGGTCCACCAGCGTGGCGTAATTGGAGCCAAAAAACGGGTATGCGTAGACGTCGGATCCATAGCCGTCAATCAGAGTAACCACTTTTTCAGGTTCCGGAAACCTCCTCAGCAACTTGGGGATCATTCTAGGCGCGATTGGATACTCCCAGGCGCCGGCGCCAACCGCGCCCATGTAGATGCTGTACCGGTAGTTTGACGCCGGTTGGTTCGGATGAAAGATGAACGCCATTTCCGTGTGCTCCGGGCATATGAACAGCATGTTGTCGCCAAGATATGGACGCATCATTTGTTTCCACGTATCGTCCCACTCGTAACCGGGCAGGTCGAACCGGCAGGGAGGAACGCACTCATAGTCAATGGCGTAGCCTTGAAAGGCCAGGCCGATCTGCTTCATGTTCCCCACGCAGACGATGCCATTGGCGGTCTTCTTGGCCGATTGCAGCGCCGGCAGGAGCAACGACGCGAGAACCGCAATGATTGAGATCACGACCAGCAATTCGATCAGCGTGAATCGTCGCCCCGGGCCGCAGTCGTTGCCGACAGAACAGCGTGTCTTGGTCATAGCGTGACTCCTTGTGAGCAGACGTCCGTGCCACGCGCCATCTGACAGCCCCGGCGTCCGGTGCGAGGCGGCCGAAGTTTCGGGTGAAGACACAGATCAGGCCTCTATTGTTTCTGGGACTGCAACCGTGCCTTGAGCTTGAGCACGCGCCCGCTTTGGAGAAGGTGCCGGAATTGGGCATACCGCCGCGCCTCAAGTGCCTCTTGAGCCAGAACCTGGACGGCCTCAACGGCCGTGACGTCCGCACCGCTTCCCTCCGCCGCCGCGATCGCTTTGCCCAACCGGTCCAGGTCCTCTTCGAGCTCCCTGACGACCGGTTCCGGAACGCTAAAGGTCGTCCCGAGTATCCCAACCGTGCCCTTCCCCCTCAGGCAGGTCACGTCGTAGGAGGGAAGGGCAATGTCCAGGCGGCAATGATCGCCGTCCGCCACGGGACTGAGCACGCTTCCGTCTTGCGTGTGCGTGAATACCGTCACACCGGTCAGCGACATCGAGTACTGCACCGGATAGGACTCGCGGTTCACCAGGTACACAAAGCTCTCGCCGTTGCCGTGCCAATAGCGCACCCTGACCGGGTCCTCGGCGCCGAGTACGTCCTCAAACTTGACCGCGGGAATGGAACGAAAAGCGGCATAAAACCTTTGCGCTTCGGCGATGTTGCCATTATCGGGACAACCCCACCAGCCGTGGGTGATGCGTTGCGGATCGTACTCTGCCAGTACATGCGTGAAGAACTCCCGGGCGTACGCGTCGGGCGGTTGTGGCGAGCTGAAGATGTGATGCGGGCCATTCTTGCGGCCAAACCACGAACCGAAATCCCACCAGTAATCGGCGATCTTGGGTTTGTGAAAAGGCAACTGTTCCATATTCCCGTGATAGGCAAAGAACGCAGCGGGTTCATTCTGCTCCTGATAATACGGCGACATGTCGGGCGAAAGCGAGTACGCCCGTATGGCATACTTCACGGCGTCCCCGACCGGGGACCGTTCGAGATAGGGCGCGATTGACGGCGTTATGCTGATGCCCTTTTCCTTTGCCAGCATCTTCATGTCAATTCCGCATTGGCGAAAATACTCATACACCGAGAGTTCCGTTGACGGCCACTTATCGTACGTGGCGGCGACCCGCATGTGATTCATCACATAAATCCCAAAACTTCGCGTCGGATCATCCTGACAAACCGCATCCCTGAGCCGTCCGTAATACTCGGCGAATTCCCGGCATCGCCAGTCGATCCACTGTTCTTTTGCGTTTTCCATCAACCATTGATACCTCTTCGCGAATCGCTTCTTGTCGTCCGATGCCACCGGTACCGTGATGCCGGTATCCTTTCCAAATGCTTCCAGGTCATAATCGCCATAGCCTTCTGTGATATCCGAATAATACAGACTGCTTGCGCCGCTGATGAACCGGATCCCTTTGAAATGCTGATAAGGCTTGAACATCTCGCAATAGGCCTTCACCATGCGCACATGCGCGTCCTGAACGAGGGGATGGAGCGGGTCAACGCTGGTAGATCCGTTAACGAACGAATTGTCATTTCTCATGCGGTTGACGCTCTTTTCGCCCATGAGGTCGACCTCGAATATGTCGGTGTTGTATGAGGACCCGAACCACGCCGCAACCGCCCCGGATGTATCACGAAACTCCGCATGCACGGAAGCAAAGAAATCAATCTTGTCCCGCTCCAGCATGGTCGCGGACACGTGTGCCCATCCCGGGATGTAACCATGACATGAACCGATTTGACTTCTCGGCAGGATGAATGGGTCGGATGCAATGTCGCCGTTGTATTCCGAGCACATGATGTCCCATTCGTTTTGGCCTGAATACAGCAAATACTCGAGTGTCCGCTGGTATTTGATTCGCCAGAAATCAAGCCCGATATCGTCATACATTGTGTCCTGGTTGAACCAGGCATAGCCGGGCATGGTCGGATCTTCGTTCCAGACGCCGATCTTTCTCTGCGGATAGTTTTCAGGTGTATCCGTTTTCAACACCGGCAATGGACCGTTGTTATCACACACCTGTATGCGTGCCAATGCGGGCCCGGACTGGTTTTCGAATTTATGATATTGATAACACCCGACCATGATATTCGGTGAGTCTGGCCAGAACAGGAGGCGTTTCTTCTGCATCTTCATGCTCAACGGGAAATTGCCGCCGGTAATAATGCCAATGGTATCAAACCCTTTGGCGTCGACGTGGTTATACTTTTCCTGCAGCACCACCACATAGAACGTCCGCATGGCGTCATCCGGATAGTCCACCTCAAGCCAATGCGGTGTTCCGGGCTTGCTGAGCGGGGCGATGCGGTAGGCGAAACCGGACAACTCGTCGGTGGATGACTCGCGATACCTGCCGAAATCCTTGGTCACGACTCGGGTCTTCAGATCATCGCGGTATTTTTCGGCGCCATACTCCTTGGCGCAGTCGATGTCGTCCAGAACATGGACCTCGGGAGTCTCCGATACTGCGTAAAGGGGGCGGCCCTGTGCGACCGGGATGTCATCAATCGCGAGCAATTCCCGCTTCCGATACAGTTCGCCGTTGCGGTAAATGCACAGCGTGTGCGTGCCGGTGGTTACTGGGGTGACGGTAAAGCTTTCAGTGAGTTCCTTGCCGGGCAAAAGGGACACCACGGATTGCTCTTCAAAAAGAACCTGTTGTGCCGGATCCTTTATCACCACGGAAAACTCGGCGGACTGTTCCACGCCGGCAATATTGAGCCATTTCATGCGGATAGTGTTCGGACGTTTGGTGACACAACAGTAATCCATGAGGGCCGGGACCACGGGCTCATAGCCGGAATAGAGGTCGAGCACCGCCGCGGATGTCATCGCGTAGTTATAGATCAACAGTTCATCAAGCGCGCCCTCCATGCCCGGGGTATCGGCGGACGCCTTTCCCAAGAGAATGTGCTCGAGGTCGTTTGTGCCCAATTCGTATGTCTTGTCGGAAACAAGCATCTTCCCGTCAAAATACAGGGCGATGTGTCCGGCCCCGGCATCCCAGGTGACGACATAGTTGTGCCACTCGTTGACAAAGAGCTGCTTGTGCAGCGATCCCCAACCGTCGTTCTGCCCCTTTTCACTCCAGTTGAGCCAGAAGAAGTCATCCATTGCCAACCGGATGTTGTCCTTTGTTGTAGTATCGCCGAGGGTGAAAACCGTAGCTCTCGGCACCTTCAGGAAGTCCGCTTTCTTAATCGGAAAACCATTGCCGGTCGGTTCCCGGTCCAGTTTCAGCCAGAACGAGGCCGTTCCCATCACGCGTGTCATCAGGGAGTTGCCGGCATACTGCAGCGCGCTTTCCTTGCCCAGTTTGACCGCTTGCCCGCGATAGCCAGGGGTCAATGCCACGTTTTCCGCTCTTGCCGGCGATTTGCTGTCTTTGCCTTCCAACGCGTCCATGTCTTCGTCAAAAGTGAGGGCGAATACGGGCTCCGATTGTTTGCTGAGCTCTTTCTTTTCCAATGGCGTGGCATACGAATACTTCAGTGTCCCCTGATAGTGTTCTTTCATCTGCTTTTCTGAGAGCGGCACGTTGAAAACGAGCAGGTCGTCGAGCAGGCCGTCGGCACACGTTCTTGCGCCATCACCGCCGATGATCAGTGTCTTCGCGTTCGCGATCGGCCATGATTCGGCCTTTTCGGCAACGATACTGCCGTCCACCGCGATTGCCGCGCCTTGGGTGTTGTCCCAACTGCAGGCGATGTGTTTCCATTCGTTCGGTTGCCAGTCGGCGATGGGGAAAACGAGATAGCCATTTTGTGAGTAATCATACCGGATATTTCCATTCCAAAGCCATATGCGGGTGGGGCTGATTCCGCCATGATTTCCTGAAATCAAGAGCGAATAGTTGGCCTTTGGCCCATTGGGGAATGACGGCTTATACCAGAACATTGCGGTGCCACGGGCTTTTTCGAGATCGCCAACGGCCCCAATCCCACCGCATTCGCTATTGTTGAATATGCTGGCGGCCTTGCCGTGCCGGTCGCCAACCAGATCCGAACCAAACGACTTCATCGGTTCCTGGTTTCGCGAAAAGGCCGCCCAGTTGTCATTTTCGAAATCCAGATGCAGGGTTACGGTGCCGAAAGTGGAGACTTCTTCCGTGCCCCTAATGACTCGCGGCAGTCCGCCGGGCAGTTCTTCCACCCGGACAGACCCTACCCACACTGGCGAGTTGAGGGCTAGGTCACCAAGAAAGAGGTCCGGGACATCTGCATTCGTTTTCGTTTCATTCGATTTGAATTCAATCGTGCATCTTTGCCAATCTTGGGTTGCCGTGACGTGCAGTGGGTTTTGGTTGTTCACGGCAAAGCCGGATACTTGGTTCGGTTGGTCTGACCGGAGCCAGAGGGTGACGCGATAGGCTTTCCCTCTTTGGATGTCATTCGGGGCGGGGAAATGGAGTTGCACGTCCCAGGGCTTGCTGTTTTCCCCCTTTTGGGTGAGCACAACCTTGTACGTGCCTTTGCCTTCCGGATAGACCGCTTCCGGATCGATTTCCGTGGTAAGTGTCACCCCCTTAGCCTGAAAGAGCGAGATGTTCTTTGGGGGTTGCGCTGTATTGAAGTCCCAGTGCGCAAGCACCAGGCTGGCTGGCTCCATCTCTTCCACGTCCGCATTGAGCCGAGCCGAGTCCAGGGCAAGCAAGGCAACCGACAAGAAAAGGATCTTGTTCGTCATGACTTTCCTCATATTCGCTGTTGAGGCTCAGGGGGGACGTACAAGAAGCCTCTTGATCTGTGACTGTGATCAGCCTTCCTGTCAATGCGTGTTCTCATGCCTACTCAACCTGCTTCGGCTCGGTAAACGGACGGTGCTGAGGGATCGGCCTGCGCGCCCTTCACGGGGCCGGCCAGGCTTACGGCACCAAATGCAACTTAATGCAATACATTAGCGCAGGCTTGAGACCCTGTCAAGTTTCAAGGGGCGCGTCGGCGGTTCTCGGCAATCCAGTTCAAGGTGGAAGCCGGGCCTCCACCTTGGACGCGCCCCTTGGATTCCCGCGGGTCTGTCGTTCTGCTCGCGGCGGAGACGTTCGCGTTGCGCCGTCTCTCTCAGCGTGTCGACACGTGTGCGGACGGCAACACCGTGCGCCCGCTCGCTGAAGCGTCGCTGCCACTTCCGCCCGAAAGGCGGTACTCAGACGTGAACGCCGGAGTAACGGCTTCATATGACCGGGCGGTCGCCCCCCGGGAACCACTCCCAGGTTGCTGGCAAATCGTTCTCTGCCACCGCCCGGCTTGCCTGGACGGGGATGCGGTTGAATTGGAGTTTCCGGCGTTAAGTGCTATTTTGTTGCACCAGAAGCGATGCGGTTCGACCGGAAGACGGTACGCGGCCACAGCGCAGCGGAAAGAGCACTTGACCATGGCACGCCCTAAGACAGGACCGTCCATTTACGATCTCGGCGCGGAGCTCAAGCTGTCGCCTGGCACAATCAGCCGGGCGCTTCGCAATTGTCCGGAAGTCAGCGCGGGGACACGGGCCAAGGTCCGCGACAGAGCCGCGGCACTGGGCTTCGAGCTCCGCAGTCCTTGCCCCCGCAGGATCAATATCGGCGCCGTGTTGCTCGGACCGCCCGCGGGGGCCGAACCGTTGCTTTCCTATGCGACGAACGTTTTGGCCGGCATGCAGGACTACGCGACTCGCGCCAACGTCACGATCTCTCTGCTCCAGTTCGACGCGGACGCGTTCGATGGCCGGGATGTGGTACGGACACTCCGCAATCGGGGCGCCGATGCGGCCGTCTTCTTCAATGCCTTGCAGGGAAGCAGGTTCTACAACCAACTGAATGACCAACGGTTTCCGTACTGCAATGTCATGGCCGACGACGGCGGGGAGAATCGACGGTTACTGACGATCGACTCACGGCGCGACGCCTGCCGCGCCGTTGAGTACCTTCTCGATCTCGGACACGCGCGCATTGCCGTCGCCCTCCACTTCCCGGATAACGATACAACTGCGAAGCGGTTTCTTGGCTACAAGGACGCGTTGAGTAAGGCGCGGATTCCCGTGGATGACGGCTTGGTTCTGGCGCCGTCAGAGGCCGCATGCCGCGGCTCCGACGAGTTCGATTTCGGGTATCACGGAGTGGAGGTACTGCTGTCGCGCGCCTCACCGCCGACAGCCCTCGTCACCATGAGTTGCGAAGCCGCGATCGGCGCTCTCCACGCCCTCCGTCAGCGAGGCATCGCCGTACCCCGGAAATTTTCCGTGCTGGCGCACGACGACTCCCGCTACGCCGAATTCACGTCCCCGCCGCTTTCCGTGATTCGAGTCCCGAATCGTCGCTTGGGCCAAACCGCCGCCGAATGGGTCCACCGGCTCTCGCTGGGGGAGCAACTGCCTGCCTGGCCAGACGAACCTTGGATGCATGCCGAACTCGTCGTCAGGGAGAGTACCGGCTCGCCGCGGCCCGGCCGCTTGCCCGGTCACAGCCCCCCGAACGAACGGCAGTAGTTAACATGTTTGGCGTCCATTCAATCTGCCGCTGAATGGGTACAGATCGTCGCGATTCCGCCGGGAACGACCACCCTTCTCGGGGTGGCGGACGCCGATGACGCAAGAAGGGAGTCGACCCTGGCTGGAAACGCTGTTCAAGTGACCGAGTTGACAGTGGACCATCTGGCGAGCCCGCTCGGGCTCGGGAATCCGCGGCCACGGCTGAGCTGGCGGCTGGTCACGGACCGGCGTGGCGCGCGGGCGTGGCCGTGCCGGAGTGCATCCTCCTTCGTCCAACTGCCGCGGACATGCCTCTCGACGGCACACTGCCGCGGCGCGACGCCTGGCGGCCTGCCAGCAACGGAGACCTGGCCTCCACCTTGAACTTGACAAGCGCGGCACGCAACGGTATCTCCATTGTGAATGGCGACGCCCGGTCACACGACCGCGCGGGCCATGACCACACAAATGCCGGAGGGTGTTTAGATGCTGCGGACCTCATGGGCTTGCCTGCTCGCTTCCGGAGCGCTGACCTGCTGTGCCACAGGCACACGCGCCGCGACGGACTACCGCGAACTGGGCGCCGGCCTGAAAGTCAGGTCTGGGCACCCAGTGCTGTTCGTCAACGCCGAACTGGTGCAGAAGGTCCGGGCGCAACCGGAGCGCTGCAAGGCCCTGTCCGACACCGTGACCCGCTACCGCATGAAGGCCACCCGCGACCCGCAGGACACCGACGCCATCCGAAAGGAAGTCGCGGCCTTTGCCGACTGCACGCATCCGGGCGGGTACCTGCAGGCGTCCATGTGGTATGGCACGGTGGCCTTCATCAACCAGGACCCGCTCGCCACGGCCTACGCCCGAGAGTACTTGCGTGCGATCATCGACATCGGGATCGAGGCTGCGAAGAGCCCGGAATCCCACGCGCTCGGCCGGGCCTTTGCCATCGGTACGCTCTACGACTGGATCTACGCGGAGTTGGACGAGGACCTCAAGCACCGGGCGCGGGTTGCGCTCGTCGAGACCGCCGACGCGCTGGGCACAAAATGGCATTTTCTCGCCCCCACCTCCGGCTACATCGGCGGCCACGCGAGCTGCTGGGCCAACCCGTACCTGCTGGTGGGCCTGCTGGCGATCCGGCACGATATCGGCAGCGAACCGCCAGACATCCAGACGCGCTATTTCGAATGGCTCGGCAAGGTCGCCGCCAACATCCGCGACGGCGTCGCACCGGCGCGCGAATGGATCTGCAAGGATGGCGGGTATCACATGGGCTGGGCCTACGGCACCTGCTACACCGTCATGCTACCCTACTTGGCGTGGGACTTCGCCACCGAGGAACCGAGCCTGTTCACGGACTGGCAGAACCAACACGTGTTCTGGTACGTGTACGGCCTGCGGCACCAGGCGCAGGTGACGCACCACGACCAACCCGAACTTGTGCGCAAGGCCTACGGCATCAACCCGCAGTCGGGCGACTGCTACGACGGCAGCACGCTGAGCGGCGCACCCCAGGAAGTACTGCTCGCCGCAGCCTACCGGTACAACAACCCGTACGCCAAGTGGCTGCTGAGCCACTATACCCCGCCGAGCGGCGACCCCGGGAGCTGGCAGACCCTGCTCTATGGCGGGTTCGACGCCGCCGAGGCCACACCGCCCGACGCCCTGCCCCTGTCGCGCTGCTTCCGCAACACCGGCTTCGTGGTGATGCGCGACACCTGGGACCTGGACCGCAACACTCAAGCCGTGTTCAAGTCCACGCCGTTCTTCTCGAACAACCACCATCACCGGGACCAGAACAGTTTCGTCATCTACTACAAAGCGCCGCTGGCCATCGATTCGGGCGGCTACAACAACTGCGGTGCGTACGGCGGCCGCCACTGGTTCAACTACTACACGCGCAGCATCGCCCACAACACCGTCCTGATCTACGACCCGAAGGAGGACTTCGGCAGCAGCAAGTGGGGCAAGAACTCGAACGACGGCGGCCAGGCCTTCGTCCGCCCGGAAGCCGGAACCCTGGCGGACATCCTGCCGGGCGGGAAGTGTGCCATGGACGGCATTCTGCGCTACGAGGATTGCACGGAGTATACCCACGCCCTCGGCGACGCCACCAAGGCCTACTCGCCGCACAAGCTCGAACTGTTCCAACGCCACTTCGTCTATCTGCGCCGCCACAGTGGCGACCACCCCACCATCGTCGTCTATGACAAAGTGGTGGCCAAGGACGCCGCGTTCCGCAAGACTTTCCTGCTGCACACGATCGGCCAGCCGACCATCGAAGGAAAGACGTTCTGGACCGAGGGCAGCGACGGCATGGACCCGAACAACCGCGGACGCCTGTACGACCAGGTACTCCTGCCCGAGGACGCCGTGGTCAATGCCATTGGCGGTGTGGCGAACAACCAGGAGTTCTACGTCGCCGACGACGGCACGGGCCAGCCGCACAACTACCGCGAAGAACTCGTCGCATGGAACGCCCAGATTGCCGCCCAAGAACCGTGCGACCGCGAACAAGGGTTTGCGCGTGAACTGGGCGGCTGGCGCGTGGAGGTTAGTCCCGGCGCCGCGCGCCTCGAGGACACGTTCCTCAATGTGCTGTCCGTCACGGACGGCGGCGATCAGGCCAAGCCGGTCCAGGCCGAGCATCAGCGCACCGAGCAGTTCGACAGCGTCGCCATCCACGACAGCGACAAACAGGAGAGCACGCTGGTGGCATTCAGGCGCGACGCAACACCGATGCAGAACGCAACGATCCCGGCGGCCGGCTGCCGCAAAGCACTGCTGCTCGGCCTAGCCCCAAACCAGACGCTCGGAGTCGCCATCAAGGATGGCGCCCTGGTCCTCGCCGCGCAGCCGCCCGAAGGCGCCAAAACGCAAACGACATCCGACCAGGGCGCGCTGTTCCTCGACCTGACTCCAGGCTTGTAGTCCCGCGTTCACGCGGTCCGGGAAACGCGCGGCCAAGGGAAAGGCGGTTCAGAGACGTCCAGTGGGGGGGCATTCGGTGCAGCCGGGCCTTCACCCCTGGACGATACGGACGATCTCCTCGGCGAGCCGAGCGCTGGCCTTGTCGATCCTGGCCTTGCGTTCCGCCTGCCGTTCCTGAAGCCGCCGGAGCGCATCGCGGCGCAGCCCGATCATGCGACGCGTCTCAGACGGACACGGATCGCCGAGATTGCAGTGCTTGTCGAAGAACGTCTCCAGCCCCATGGCGTCCTGGACCTGGGCTGTCGTCAGGTGCGGCTCCGGTTCATCGCTGATCCGGGCAGCGCGGTACGCCAGTTCGAGCTGGGCCAAGCCGCGCGCCAGACCGTCGTGCACGGCCAGCAAATACGCCCCGTACGTGGTCGGTTGAGCGTGCGAAAAATGACTCTGCCCGGCCATGACTGCGTCCGCGTTCTCCTCGGCCTTGTCCAGGGTTCGCTCCAGGGCGCGGAGCAGGACATCGATCACATCCGAGACCTTCTCGCGCATCTGCATGCGTGCCATGGGTTCCTGCAGCGTGCGGCCCAGGTTCACCGCGCTCGCCGTGTACTCGTCGCCGTTCAGTTTCTTTTTCAGCCAGTCTTCACCGCCCTGCCCCTGCTCATGGTCAGAATCGGCGAGGACGGTCAGCAGCTTCTTCGCAACCTCGTGCTTGATCAACCCCTGCTTGAACAGCATGACGGTCCACGCCTTGTCCATCCAACCGCAGTACTTGAGATGGTCTTCTTCCGACGGTTCTGCTTGCCGGACTTGCCCTCTTGCGCGCCACGCAGCGGTCCCGTCGTCTGGCGCACGATCAACTCCGGCCGGAGCATGCGTTCCTCGGCCAGGAACTGCCCCTGGTCGCGGGCCGCCGTTCCCTCAAGCACCAGGCGCCCCGTCCGGGCGTTGGCGTCGGCGGTGGTCATGTCGTGCGATGGTACGGGATACCCGAGCATCCCGAAACGACGGTGCCCGAGCCCGACCAGGTGTTCCACCGCCAGCCGCGCCATCTCTTGCCGGTCCGGCCACACGGCGGAACAACCCCGCCAGCGGTTGTTATTCAACGTTACCAGAAAGGTGCTCTATCACGTCGCCGCTCGTAGTGGTGTCGCAGTCCCGGCGGTAGTCCGCCGGGCAAGACACCATCCGCGCGCCACGCCGTCACAACACGCCCGGCTTCGTAGAGAGACTTCGCCGTGACACGCCAGATGGGCTCTTGGCGTTCCACTGTGTTCCACGCACTGCGAGCCCACTACGAACGAGCATATCCTGCCGTCTACGGTGGGGCCTTCCCTCTCCCCGGATTTACCCTCACAGGTCGAAAAAAAGGCTCATCGGGGAAATGAGTACGTGACGGCCGGGGCGGACGTGACAGCCCCCCCGACCG
>MHBL01000172.1 GCA_001803235.1 Lentisphaerae bacterium RIFOXYA12_64_32 | reverse complement strand
TGGGGCGTACGGCAGGTCGCGGCCCGGCCGCGTTGCAGGAGACAGGAGACAGGAGACAGGGGGAACGTTCAGTGTCAGTCGGGTCATAGGACTATCTCTTCGGTGCTGGCCGGACACAAGAGTGCCGCAGCGACCCGCAAACCATTGCAGCAGGAAACTTCCCGGTCTTCCAGTCTTCATCTTCAACCCGTTGGTTGGGAAAGTACGCCCCGTCACGTCGGAATGCAAGGGATCGGTCGCGATTTTCAGGGCTGTTTCAAAGTCGGCGGTTTGAGCTGCCCTTGTGACGCTCCAGTAGGCCCGGCCTGCGCGCCACGCCGACTTGTCACGCCGAAGTGCCCGGACGAAGGCGGGTCCCCAGGCTGGGCCTCTCAGCCACGTGTGTGGTGCGTGGGGCGGCGGCGCTCTGGCTCAGTGTAGAGTGCATGACGCAACGGACCGTCGGCGGGCATCTCGGAACGCACCTTCGCCACGGCGTATGGACCCGGCTTCGTGCAGCCACTACGCCGCGACAAGCACGCCGTGGGTACCTCGAGCCGCTAGCCGCCACGCCACGCTCAAACCGCCGACTTAGAAACCGCCCTGCCAATGCCCTGGCAAGGTGGCACCCACGGCGCCCCAATCTGGATGGCCTGGCTCACGGAATGGGTTCCGAAGGCACTACGCTTTTCCCGAGACTGGTGCTCGGGAAACGTGGCGCCGAGAGCCGTCACCGTCCAGATTGTGACGCAATGACGCAATGACGCAATGACTCAGTGCCCCACGACACCCGACACTCGACACGCCTCGAATCCGGCACTCTTGACCCGCGACACCTTCCCGGTGCGGCGCGCACGGGCAGAAAGCGTCCCTTGCAGGCTATGAGTTCAGACATTATCCTTACAAACAAGGGATGCTGTGCAACGTTCCGGGGTGTTGCTGGTCTAATGCTTTGGCAGGCTGAAGAGCGATGTGCTTTGCGGACCACGATCGTCTGTGGTCGGGAAATGGGCTATGGCGTTTGCCGTACAAATAGCCGTTGAGAGTTGGGTGCTGCTGGGGCAGATGGCGCCGTATCTGATATTCGGTTTTCTCATTGCCGGGTTGCTGTCGACGCTCCTCTCGCCCGA
The DNA here is from genome assembly GCA_001803235.1 of Lentisphaerae bacterium RIFOXYA12_64_32. GTDB lineage: Bacteria > Verrucomicrobiota > Lentisphaeria > Oligosphaerales > YB12-FULL-65-16 > YB12-FULL-65-16. The sequence continues at coordinate 16,468 of MHBL01000172.1, read as the reverse complement.
ATGGGTGCAGCGGCAGCTTGGTGGGAGCGGCTTCGGGTCGGTGCTGAAGGCGACTCTGTTCGGCATCCCTCTGCCGTTGTGCTCGTGCGGCGTGATTCCGGTCTCCGTGTCGATGCACCGGCAGGGCGCGAGCCGTGCGGCCACAACCGCTTTCCTGCTCTCGACTCCCCAGACCGGCGTGGATTCGGTCCTGGTCACCTATGCCATGATGGGGCCGGTGCTGGCCGTTTTTCGGCCCCTGGCAGCACTGGTGACCGGCTTGGTGGGCGGGGGGCTGGTCGCGCTGTTCGGCGGCCCGGAACCGCAGCGGGCTGCGGTCACCGGAGAGCACGGTGACGCCGGTGTGGGCGCTTGCGGCGCCAAGACGAACCAGCGCGGACCTGTCGTGCGGATGCTCAGGTATGGGTTGCTGACGTTGCCGCGTGACATTGCCGTGCCGTTGTTGGTTGGTATCGTCGTGGCGGGGGCGATTTCCGTTCTGGCGCCACCGGGGCAGTTGGCGCCATACCTCGGAGGCGGTGTGCTCTCGATGGTGGTCCTGATGGCGGCCGGCATCCCGATTTACGTCTGCGCCACGGCGTCCGTGCCGCTGGCGGTGGGCTTCATGCATGTCGGCGCCTCGCCTGGGGCAGCCTTGGCGTTCCTGATTGCCGGGCCGGGGACCAATGCCGCGGCGTTCGCCACGATCTGGAAAGCGTTGGGTGGCCGTGCCGCGGTGTTGTACATTATGGCAATCATTGCCAGTGCGTTGGGGTTCGGGTTGCTCTTGGACTGGATCTACCCGATGCTTCAGGCCACACTGCCTGGGGCGGTGACAGAGTGCCATCCGCAGAATGCGTCAGGCATGATCGGGCACGTGTCGGCCGTTGCACTGTTACTCGTGCTGGCAGCGTCCTCCCGTTGGGGCGGCGACAGAACGGCCAAGCCGGACACGGAGGGCCAGGATGTGAACGATCGCGGTGCCAGCGAGTCGTTGACGTTGCGCATCGGCGGCATGACCTGCAGCCACTGCGCGGAGAGCGTGCGGCGCGCAATGGCCGGTTGTACCGGCGTCGCCTCGGTCTCGGTGGCATTGACGGACGGCCTGGCGACCGTGAGCGGCACAGGCCTGAATGTCGGGAATCTGACCGCCGCGGTACAGGGGTTGGGCTTTGACGTGCAGCTCGTTGACCGTGGCGAAAAGCCCAGGTGAAATGGGGCTCGAGGCGTGTCGCGCCATGACCGGACGCGAGTGGACAGGACGAGGCAGAAAGCGGTCGTGAAATGAGGCGCGAGGGATGAAGGCGGAAGGATGGAGCGCGTGGGCGGAGAATGGAGTCGGGTAGAGAGAGTGAGTGATTCGCGACGCTCGTTGCTCTGACGGTCTGCGAGGTGTGACAAGTTTGCCATGAGAGACGAATGGCACACTCGCAATCCTCGGCGCAGATCGTTCTGCGATCTGCACTTCGCAAAGTGGCCGTCATCGAGAAGCGACGGCGACGAGGATTGCGAGAAGCGATACGGGGAGAACAGCCATGAAACGACTGACGATACGAAAGACTGACGAGGACGAGGAGCAGGCCGTGGCGGTTGAGGTCAGCCCGGCACAGGGCGGTTCTGCTCCCGGGCCGGCGGCGCCGCAGGGCGCGGTGCTTGATCAGGTGCCGATCTACGAGGAGCTATTCCGGTTGCTCCTGACCGTGCATGAACGCAGCATGCACTTTCCCAACCATGAACTGACGGAACTCGGGGCCGACTTGCGCCGCGCCGCCAACGCGGCGGCCGCGGCTTTCGCCGAAGGCTGGGGGAGCCGCGACGCACGGCGCTACGACGACGCCATCCGCGCCTGCATGGGAAAGGTGCAGGAAACGTTGCACCACCTGTCCGTGGCCCGACGCAAGGGGTACCTTGACGAGGGACACTATCAAGTGCTGCAGCAGAAGTATGACGAGTGTCTGTCGGTGCTGGACGCGTTGAATCAGTCGCTCGCCCGGTGGTTGTACGAGGGAGCGAAGCGGACGGAGGAGACGCCCGGCCAGGCGTGGCAGGAAGTCGTGAACGTCACGATGAACGTGCTCCGCGTATTCGCGTGAGAGAGCGCTCCGGGCCCGCAGGCGACCCGCCCTGCTCGAACGCAATGCGTCAGCGTTCCCCGGGCAGCGGACCGCCCGATCATGTGAGGTCGTCACTACGGCGTTTCCGTCGGGGTCCCGCCTTCAGGGCTTGTCGATTTAGCCCACGCGGCCCCAAGTCAGCCCGCTCCAGCTCGGATGCAGCACGAATTATGGAGCGCCCGCGTCCTCGCGGGCTCTGGATTCCATTAAATCGACAGGCCCTTCAGGCGGAAGTGGCAGCGACGCTTCAGCGATCGGCCCGCGGCGCCGCCCAATACGCACGTGCCTCCACGGCGTGCTCTGCCATTCCCCCTGCTACCTGACCAGCAGTTCCAATTCACAGGGCTGAATGCTGCCGACCAAGTTCGGTTCGACCGCGAGCACGTCGATGGTCAGTGTGTTCATCCCCTTCCGGAGCATGCCTTTGCCCGGGCGGACCACGAACTGTGAATACGGTTCGAGCCGGATCGAATGGATTCGTGGGTCGCGGCCGCGCGGCGAGTACAACCACTCGAGCATGTTTTCCGTCACATCCCGTCCGTTCAGATTGAACCGGAAGCGATCGTTGGCCGTTGCGGGCGCCAACTTGATGCGGAGTTCGCACTTGGCGGCTCGCCGGGGATCGTCCGCGCATCGGAACTCGAGTGAGACGGGCTCTGGCGCGGCGCGGTCGATGGCCGGCGCGGCCGGCGCAATGCCCGGTCGGGTCGCTGCTCATGTGCGCGTCGTTCATGCGGAAACTGGCGAGGACCGGCAAGCCATGCTCGCGCAGGATCGCGAAGGTCAGGCTGAGATAATCCGCGTTCCCTTCGCGGATCAGCCGGAGGTTGCGACCCATGCGGTGCGCCGTGAGTCGGTGGCTGACTTCGTACCCGGTGCCGAGGCGCTCGCCCACGTCGCTATCGTAATAGCAGATGCCGCCGCCGAACGTGACACAGTAGGCGACCAGATCCACCTGCGTGCCGGCGTAGCGAGCCAGGTAGGCGCGCAGGTCCGCCGGGGTCTGGTTGTCGCGCATCGCCAGGAAGTTGCTGCCGTCGTCGTTGAGCACCAGTCGCGGCCAGCGTCGATTCCGTCGCGTCGATTGCATGCTACACCTCTTTGCCAGTGTGGTTGTGCCAAGTTGCGTACGAGATGAACACTATGGGGTTCCACCCCATGCCCCGCCGGGGAATCATTGACTCCCCGGACCCCACATTCTCAGGTTGCGGTTTGAGGCGATGTAGACCCGCAGTGTCCGCAGACCAAAGCTCATGTGTCCATCGCCTCGAACCGCAACCTGATATTGGGAGGTCTGGAGGGCCAATGGTCCTCCAGCGGGGGCTTGGGGGCGGAGCCTCCCAACGTTCATCTCGTACGTGACCTGGCATCACCCCGGGACGAACTGGACGGTGACCTGGCGCGAGCGCGGGCCGTCGAACTCGCAGAAGTAGATCGCCTGCCAGACGCCCAGACACAGCCGCCCCTGCTCGACCGGTACCGACACCGTCTGCCCCATCAGTGACGCCTTCACGTGCGCCGCGCTGTTGCCTTCCGCGTGCCGGAACTTCGGATTCCGCCACGGCACCAGCCGCTCCAACTCGGTGATCATGTCGCTCACGACGTCGGGGTCCGCGTTCTCGTTGATGGTCAGGCCGGCGGTCGTGTGCGGACAGAAGACGTGGCACATGCCGGTGAACGACGCTGGCACGAGGCGCCGGACCTCCGCCGTGATGTCAACGAGTTGCGCGTGTTCGCGGGTCGGGACCTTGAGCGTTGAGGGGTACTTCATCGTGTATCAACCTCTGCTTCGATGGGGTGCTGTGACGAGTGTCGAGTGTCGGGTGTCGAGGAAATGGTTGATGGTGGATAGTTGGGCGTTTCGCCTGAACCCTCATCCACCGTCTCTCGCCTACCGTCCGACGCGCGCGCTGCGGAAGCCGGCAATGCCGGTGTCGACGAGGAACCCGGCGGCACCGCAACCGAGGACGTCGTCCTGGCCCTCGAGTACCTGCTTGTCGTCGCACCAGGCGCGAATGCTCCGGCCTTTGACCGTGACCTTCAAGTGGTGGAACTCGTCGGTCTTCCACGTGTTCTGGGTCTCAGCCAGGACGCGCTCACCGTAGTGGTTCAGCACGAGCTGCAGGTGTGTGCGCGTTTGGACGAGGGAAATATACCGGCGCAAGCCTTGATAGCGCACCAGCAGTCCGGCGTGGTCCGCCATGTGGATGTTGGCGTCGCATTCCCAGGTGTAGTCGGTCCAGTCCGTGGTGCCGGTGACCAGGACGCCGCGGCCCTCGTTCTTTCCGAGCTGCGTGAAGCTGCCGGCGCTGCGGAGCACGTTCGCGTCCGCGATCCAGCCAAGCGGCTGATTGTCCTCGCTGAACGGTACGAACGGCGGGAACTGGATCTGCGGCGCACCGGAGACGCGGACGCTGTCGATGTAGACGCCGCCCCAGGCGCGGTTCGTGCCGGAGAACTCGATGCCGACGTCTTGGACCGGCCAGCCGCCGAGGTCCGGGATCGCGAGCGTGAGCTTCAGGGCCTGACGCGGTTTCAGTTTCACGGCTGGGCCGTATGCCATGCCGGTCGCCTTCTTGGTCGTGGCGTCGTAGTGACGGACAAAGAGTTGCACTGTCGCCGTGCCACCGAGGGTGGCGCTTGCCGTGCCTGCGGCGGTCACGGTCATGCCGCTGTAGAGCCGTGGTGTGCTGGCGACCGCGTAACTGCCGCTCTTGCCGGCGCGCGGGAGGATGGGCGTTGACACGCGCGCCAACTTGCCGCGGGACAGGTCGCGGTACGCAATGCGCATGACGCGCCCGTCGCCCTTGGCACTGCCGGCAACGTTCTCGACCACGGCGGCGCCGCGCGACTGGAACGCGTCGTCCTCACTCATGTATCCGTGCAGCGCACCTGGCATTGCGAAGTGGTGCCATGCGCCCTTCTTCGGCGCGGCCTGTTCCGGCCAGCCCATGACCTTGCGGCCAATGCGCGCGATGTGTAACGCCTCGGTGAGTGCGTCGGTGACGCCGCGCGTGCCTTCCGCGGTGGGCAGCAGGATGCGGTCGGCGAACGGGGTCTGGAAGTCGTAGCTGCTGTTGATCCCGTCGAGCCCGACCTTGACGCCCATCACGGCACCGACGTTCGCGGCATTGCAGTCGGTGTCCCAGCCTGCGGTGTTGATGATCGCCTGCGACATGTGGAAGTCGTCCGGCGCGCAGGCCCAGGCCAGGGCCATGATGGCGTGGTTCGGGATCATGTGGCAGCCGCCGCCGTACTTCTGGTACCCGTACTCGGCGTGGATGCGGTCGTAGGTCTTGCGCCAGTCGCGGTCGCGCCGGGCCCAGGTGCGGACATCGCGGTGCACGCGGGCAATGAGCGAGTCCTTCGGGATCACGCTGAGTCCGATGTCCAGGAGCCGGTTCATGTCCTTCTCGACAAACGCGGCGCTGACCATGGCGGCGACGACGAGCGCGCCGTTCACCGCCTCGCCGTCGTGCGAGACGCTGGCGGAACGACGCGCCAGTTCGGCCGCGAGCTCCGGTTTTCCCGGCGCGACCAGGCCGAACGCGTCGATGAAGATCTGCGCGCCGATCTGCTCGGCAACCACCTGCCCGTTCATGGCAATCGATCCGGACGCCGGCGCCGCGACGCCGTGCTTGAGCCGCAGGTACGCGGTGTGCTCGGTCGACACGCCCATACCGCCCCACCACAACACCGTCTTGCCCTCGATGAGGTAGTTCATCCACGTCTCGCCGAAGAACTCGGTCGGTGTGTCCTTGTAGAGGCCGGAGTCTTCCAACCCACGGATGAACGTGAGCGTGCCGGAGATGTCGTCGTCGGCGACGATCAGCGGCACGTTCTGGTCCTCGTGCACGTACCGGTCGACCAGGCCCCAGCGCTGCTCGAGCCGCTCCTTGGTCCAGCCCTCGAACGGCCGGCCCATGTACACGCCAATGATCTTGCCCAGAACGCCAGCGTAAACCTGCTCTTCGTAGTTGCGGATGCGGGGCATTGGTGGGGGCTCCTGGGAGAGGTTTCAGGTTTCAGGTTTCAGGGGGGGAAAGGTTTCAGGTGTCAGGTGTCAGGTTTCAGGGGGGAGAGAGGGTTCAGGTGTCGGGTGTCGGGTGTCGGGTGTCGGGTGTCGGGTGTCAGGGGGCCGGTTTTCCCTCAGCTTTCAGGTTTCATCCCTCATCCCTCGCTCGGGTGTCGGGTGTCGGGTTTTCAGCCCCAACGGGGCGCTACATACCAGCCCAGGGCAACGCCCTGGGTTTGGGAACCGTCATTTGATTCTAGCCCTGAAAGGGCGTGACATTCCCGTTAGTTCCAGACATATCTCTCGTCAAACTCGACCTCATACCGCTTCAGGAAGTCATGGAACTCTTCTTTGAATGTGCGGGTGCGATGGTGGTCTGGCTGGCCATCGATATAGCGCAAGAGAGTGGGCATCTGCGACTGGCCCAGAGAGAACGCACCATAGCCGGCTTGCCACGCGAACAGGCGGCTGCCGCATTCCTGCTCCTTCATCCACGCGGACGATGACTTCTTGATCTCCTCCAGTAGTTTGCTCATCGTCAGCGTTCTTGGCAAGACACAGGCAATATGGACGTGATCATCGGTGCCCCCGACGCGGTACGCTTCGCTTCCAACCGCGCGACACGCCCCGGCCAGGTACGCGTGCAACCGCGGCTGGATCGGGGCAGGTATCCAACGCTCGCGGCTCTTGGTGCTGAACACAACGTGCAGCAGGACTTTGGACAACGACTGCGCCATGGGTGTCTCGCGTCTTGTCTCGCCCTTTCAGGGCTCCATATCATTGTGTTGCCGTGAACCCAGGGCGTTGCCCTGGGCTGGTATGTCGCCGCGCCTTCAGCGCTCTGCTCGTCGCGTTCTATGACCGAGACCGAGGGGCGCCATTCCGAATACTGTGTCTGCGTTTCAAAGTGTGGACTTGCCCGCGGAAGGGGACCGAGTGGCGCTTTGCTCAGCCTTTGACTCCGCGAATTCCGAGTCATCGAGTATCTTGCCGCCGCACTCCGGGCACCGTCCGCAAGCCGAGATGATGCGCAGACTTTGGCCGCCCATGAACGCGCCACAGTGGGGGCATAGCAGGCCGTATTTCCGCGACCCCACCCAGAACCGCCACGCAGGTACAGCCAGGAAGGCCACCAGTAGGAAGCAATACGCACCCATCACTGCAGAGAACAGGGCGCCATCGAGGGGCACGCTCCCGCTCGGCCAGCAAACCGAGACGAGTATGCCAATGACCTCGACCGCCGCGACACCTCCCCACCAAACGAAGACGTCGCGAAACAGTTGCCTGTGCCGTCTCTTGAGTTCCTGTCTAGTCACGGAGAACCACCAAACGTGTCTTGACTTTTCCGTCCCGGATCTCCTGACACCTGAAACCCGACACCTGAAACCTCTTTCCCCTCACTTCCCCGTCTTCCGCACCAGGAAGAAGCGGTCGATCCAGATGCCGTCGATGGAGGCGGGGTTCTCGGGCGGGGCGGCCCAGATGTACATGGCGGGGGTGGGCGCGAAGTCGCCGAGCTTGTAGGTGTGGTACTCGCCGTCCGTGATTTCGGCGGCCTGGCGTGCGAGGTCCGCAACGCCTGTTTTGTTCTCTGTGTCGTAGATGCCGCTGGTGAACGCGAGCCCGGCATCCGCTTTCTTGTCGACGCGCACGACCACGTAGGCGGTCCACTGCTGGCCCTGCAGGTTCAGGGTCGGGTCGCTGAGGCGCAACTGCACAGCCCACTCGCGGTGCGTCCCGGGCATCCACGCGGCCATGCCGTCGGAGGCCTTTGCGTCCGGCTTCAGGTCGCCCCATTCGCCGCGGCGGCCGGGCGGGAACAGGTCGTCCTGGAAATCGACCCAGTCGGTCATGGCAAGGCCTTCGCACTCCTTGGGCGCGGGGACGTTCTCGCGGCGCGTGTCGCCGAAGTCGTTGCGCAGTGTGGCGATGGTGCGCTTCGCGTCCTCCGCGAGCAGCTTGATGTTGTTCTCCGTGCAGACCTTCTCAAACTCCGTGATGGCGTCAGAGCGCGTTGCGGGACCGAGCCATTGCACGCCTGCCCGCGCGGCGGTCTTCTTGAACAGCGGCCAGCGGGTGATGAGGATGTAGCGCACGGGCAGGTGCGCAATCCGCACGCGGCGCAGGAGTTCGGGCTGGTCGGTGACCGCCTTCTCCGCTTGCTGGAACAACTCTTCGCCGGTCGTCATGGTCTTGAAGTCGAGGTACGGCGCGGTGATCGGCATGAAGCAGCCCATCCTGACGCCGGTCTCCGCGACGCGGTCGTGCAGCATGTCGATGTAGCGGCGGACGAACGGCGCGGCGGCGCCGTAGTAGCCCTTGAGGAACTCGTCGATGAGCGCGTTGTCGTCGAGTTGCGGGTCCCACAGCAACTTGCCCAGCACCCAGGCGCGCAGGGCGCCGAACTCGCCGCCGAGCGACTGGTAGTTGCCCTGCTCGAACATGCCCTTGACGCCGTTGCGGGCGAAGAAGCGCACGTTCGGACCGAGCACGCGCAGGTTCGGGTGCGGCTGCATGTAGTTGCTGAAGTTGGTGACGTAGTCCCAGATGTAAATGCGGTTACAGATCTTGCCCCAGTTCTCGATGTCGTCGCGGAACGCCTTGTTGTTCTCGCTCTCGAGCGGGTGCGCGAAGTCGCACTCGATGCTGCACAGCCGCACAATCACGTTCGGCCGCGGCTTGGTGATCTTCGGCGGCTTGCGCGTGTACTGGTAGGCGAACGTGTCGACGGCGGCATAGGGGAACTCCGGCGCAATGGCGTCGGCAATGGCGTTGGCGAACCGGATCATGGTGCCGGCCGGACTGCCTTCCTCGTCATCGATCGCCTTGCACTTGGCGCACTGGCAGTGCCCGTCCCAGTCGTTCTGCGTCACGGAGATGAACGTGGCTTTGGGGTCCTTGCGCAGCCATTCCTTGGCCTTCTCGATGACGAACGCGGTGAGTTCCGGGTTGGTCAGGCAGAGCTGGGCGTGCTCGTGTGTGCGCTTGCCGTTGAGTTCGGAGTACCACTCCGGGTGCTTGGCGAAATGCTCCGCCGGCGGCACGAGCGGGTAGAAGGTGTGGCACATACCCACGGCATAGTTGAGCACACTGCCGCGCGCCTCATCGTAGCCGGGCCCGGTCCAGCCGTTGTACTTCATGCGCACGGACCAGTCCTTGTCGAAGCCTTCGGTGAAGCATTGGTCGCGGCGCTCGAACGGTGGGATGTAGCGCACGTCGAGTGCGGCGGGGATGTCGAGCACAGGCCGGGTCGGGATCGTGCTCTCGCTGCGTGTCCACCAGCGGCAGCCGACCTGGTCCTCGAGGAACGTGTAGACGGCGTAGAGCGTGCCGCGCGGCGCGCCGTCACCGCCGGTCAGGACGAGGTGCGGCGGCACGGCCTTGATCACGATGCCGTCCGCGCCGAGGCCGTCCAGCGACAGGGCCGGACCGGTCGCCTTGGCCGCGGCCGGTCCGACGGCGATACGCGGTGCGGCACCGGCTTCCTCCGGGCTGCGCAGTGCGAACTCCGCACCCGTGACCTGCTTCAGGAATGCTGCCAGTTCCTCGGCCGCGTGGCGCTCGGGAGCGGACGCTTTGGCGTCGACGGCAATGACGTACGCAGTCTTGCCGTCCTGGGCCAGGTTCAGTGGCGGTGCGACCGGCGCGGCAACCGGTTTCGGTGCGGGTGCCGCCGTCTTCTCCGAGGCGCAGCCTGCGGTCAGGGCGAGCAGGATCCCGGCGGGCAGAAGTCCTGCACCGAAAACGAACCTAAAGCCTGCGGTGAGCGACGAGCGGGTGGCGGATTCAAGACTCATGGCGATCATCCTCCTGACCAAGTGGCACGGCATGCCCGGATGGGCGCCTGACCGGTACTATAGCGCTGGGGACGAGTTGGCGGTACGGCTGGGTGAAACGACAGTGGCGCGGGACCTCCGGGACCGCGGCAGGGTGTTCCGGGCCGTCCCGGCCCGAGGCCCTCGGCCGGGGACCGGCCGAGCGCACCCCGCTTCGGCGCGAGACGCTCCGAGCCACGGCACGTCCACTCGCGTCCCAGCCACTCACGCGAACCCGAGCTTGGCCATCAGTTCCTTTCGGCCTTTCTCGTATCCGGCGTTGCCGGTTTTGAGGTTCGCCTCGCCGCAGCCGTCCCACCAGACGGACGGGCAAAGGCTGCCGTCGCGCCGGCAGATCTCGGCGGTCGACGGAATGCGCTCAAAGATGAGGCGGAACAGCTCGCGTGCCGGCATGCTGCTGCCGAACGTGAGGCCGAGCCGCTGCAGCATGTCCAGGTCGCGCTTTTCGTTCGAGAGCCCGCCCGAGCCCAGCACGTTCACGCAGGCGTTCAGGTTGGGGGCGCGGGGGCAGAGCCCTCGCACACCGTCCTCACGTCGCGGGCAGCCGTTCCCGGGCGACCTCGAGCAGGGCGGCGAGGTTGCGGGGGGGCACGTCGCCCTGGATGCTCTGCGCCGGTGCGAAGATGTAGCCGCCGTTCTGTGCCATGAGGTCGCGGACGCGGCGCGCTTCGGCCTTGACCTCGTCCGGTGTGCCGAACGGCAGCGTCTGCTGCGTGCTGATGCCGCCCCAGAACGCGAGCTTGTGCCCGAACCGCTGCTTGAGCCGCGCGATGTCCATGCACTCCGGCTGGATCGGGTTCAGCACGTCCAGGCCCATATCGACGAGGCGCGGGACCAACTCCTGGATATCGCCGCACGAGTGCACCCACACATCCTTGCCGTAGGCATGGATCAGGTCGTATTCGGCCTGTTCGCCGGGCCGGATCAGGTCGTCCCAGACGTTGGGCGACATGAGCGGGCCGCGCTGCGCGCCCCAGTCGCTGCCGAGCAGCACGCCGTCGATCTCGGGCAGGGCCAGGAAGTTCTCGAGCATGACGAGGTTCTTCTCGATGATCGTGCGGCAAAGCTTTTTCGCGAACGCGTAGTCGCCGGCAATGTCGGCGAGGAAGTTTTCGAACCCGCGCGAGAAGTAGGCTTTCTCGAAATGGCTGCCGTAGATGCGAACCAGGAAATACTTGTCGGAGTTCGCGCGCGCCGCCTTGACGCGGTCGGGCAGGTTCTCGTAGGTGTTGGTGCCGATGACCGTGGCGCGGCTGGTCGGCGTGTCCGGGCGCGCCCAATCGGGCGCGAGTTGGTGCCAGTTCCACCACGGCACGGGCACGTCCTGCACGTCGTTGTCGAGCCATGCTGTGACGTCCTGGCAGCCAAACTCTGCCTTGATCTGGTCGACCGTGTCGCCGCAGACGTCCATGAAATAGGGCACGCGATCCATCGGCCGGTGCGTGATCGCGGCCTTCACATACTCGCGGCGCGTGGGCATGGGATTGTCCTCCAAACATTCTCTCGTTGACCGGTAATGTAGCCTCTGGTGCGGCCGCGTCGCTGCGTCGCGCCGGGTCAGGAGGTTCGGCACCCACCTTTTGCGGACGCATCCCCGTGACAACGGGAACTTGATTCGGCGGCGACGCGAGGCCATGGTTAGATGCGGCGTTGCGTGTCCCCAGCGGGACTTGGTCGCGGGCTCAAATGGTGCAGTGCGAATCGTCGAGTACACATGGACACCGACCAACCAGAAATTCCGACTCCCGTCCGGCGCCGGCTTTGGCCGAAACTGTTGCTGTCGGTTGCGGCGCTGCTGTTCGCGTTGGGTGCGGCGGAATGCGTCTTCCGGTTCGCCGTGCCGTGCCGGGTGAAGCAGCCGCGGATGTGTGAGTTCAACGGGGTACGCTCGCCGTGGGTCGCATTCGGAACCGAAGTGCGGTATGCCGACGGGATTCACGCGTTCTCGCCGAATATCACCTTTACGCACTGGTACGACGGCCCGGGGAAGGGGAACAAGGACCCGGGCAACTGCATCGCCTACCGCATCAACAAGTGGGGTTACCGGGACGTTGAGCACGAGGAGAAGAAGCCGCCGGGGACGTTCCGGATCCTGTTGCTGGGCGATTCGTTCACCGTCGGCGAGGGCACGCGTTTCGAGGAGACGTACCCGCAGCGCCTGGCCGTGGCGCTGGCGTCTCGGACTGTGGCTGGAAAGCAACTCGAGATCCTCAACTTCGCGACACCGGGCAATTACACCGGCGAGGAACTCCAGATGTACCGGACTTTCCAGGCCATGCTGGCACCGGACATGGTCATTCTGCAGTGGAACACGAACGACTTCATCGTCTCGTCGGTGACGGAGCGGAACCTGGACCTTATCGGGGCCCGGTACCGCGAGGTGTTCGGCAGCGCGGACAAGTACCGGTGGAGCGCTCTGGTGCGGTACCTGCGTTACCAGTGGGGGCTGCGTCGTGTTTCCAACGCCCTGATCAAGGTCACGCAGGAAGAGGTGCAACGCGGATCCGGGAACCTGGGCCAGGTCGAGGAACTGCGTGATGCGGTGACCGCAAACGGGCAGACGTTCCTGTTACTCATCTTCCCGGAACTGGTGCGGTTCGACGACTATCCGTATGCCGGGATTGTGGATGCCATGAGCGGGTTTTGCGCGCAGAAACAGATCGACACGGTCAACCTGCTGCCGGCCCTGTCCCAGCATGACGCATCCGACCTGTGGGTGCACGAGACCGACCACCACCCGAACCACATCGCACACCAGATTGCCGCCACGGAGATACTCAACTACCTCGACCAGACCCTGCTGGACAAACCGGGGAAGTGAGTTTGGAAGGTTGACCGGGGCTGGCGCGCAAAGTGGTCGGACCGTTTCTGCCTTGGTGCAGCCACTTGGGCGGGACATGTCGGTCCGACACCCGCGGGACCGAGCCGCTCCCGCCACTTTGGCCAGCCACCGCCAAACCCTGCACCCGCGTCAGACCCACTACTTCCGGGGGCAATCCCGAGGTTGAAGATCGCCGCGCCAGGCTGTATCTTCTTCCTGCTGGCGGAGGATGCCTGATGCCAACTGTGTTGCGTGAACGCGGCTATCGGTTCTTCTTCTTCATGGCGGATGGCTACGAGCCGCCGCATATTCATGTTGCCAAGGAGGACCGCGCCGCCAAGTTCTGGATCGACCCGGTGGAACTGGCCATGAACGACGGCATGCGATCGCATGAGTTGAGTGAGATCCGGGAGATCATCCTGGCGCATCTGGTCATCTTGCGCGCGGCGTGGTTCCGTCGCTTCGGGAGACTCTGATCGTGAAAATCAAGAGCGTAAGTTTTTCCGATCATGACATGGCCGTGCAGTTCGACACCGGCGAGACCCTGACGATTCCCGTGGGGTTCTTTCCCGAACTGGTGGGCGCCGCACCCGAAGCGCGCGAGCGGTACGCGTTGGTTGGCAGCGGGATCGGCGTTTCCTGGGAGGCCCTGGACGTCGACCTGTCGGTGGAGAACATCCTGAACGCTCACAGTCGTGCCCGACTCCCGGCCTATGCCTGAAGCGGGTGACCGGCCGTACGGGAAGACGGCAATCAACCTGCTGGCGCCGTGTCAGGTTCCACCTTTGGTTGAGGTCCCTGGCCTACCTGCCTTTTGGCGCCGGTGCTTTCTTCGCGGGTACGAGCAGTTCGGCGTTGCCGACCCACAGCGCGAAGTACGGGCGTTGTGCGTTCGCCCGCATGAGCAGGATCAGGAATGGGCCGTCGAAGACGAGACGTCTTGGGGGTATACAGCGGTCGAGAATGCTCTCGGACTGCAGGACGGCACCGGTTTCATCGAGGCGGAACCGGATGGACTGCAGTGCGGTCACGAGGCCACCGCCTCTTGCACGGGAACCGTCGTTGAGTATGGCTCTCCCGCAGAGTTCGCGATAGTCACGCAGGATATCGAAGTCCAGCACCGGAACGCGTAGGTCCTCCTCTTCCCGCATTGAAGTGGGTTGGGCCTTCTTGCAGCGGTCGCGGACCTTGGTGACCGTGTCCTGGAGAGTCTCTCTGGGGGGTACCTTCGCAAGAAGCAGTTGGTGTTTCGTACAGCGCGTCTTCAGTTCAATGACAAAGTCGTTCTCGGTCTGGTAATCCAGGACGAGGACTTGAGTCGCCATCCGTGCCTCGTCCTTCTGTTCTCGCGGCAGCAACTGCATGATCCCGAACGAATCGACCCTGTGTCCATCGAAGTAGAGGTTGCCGTGGAACCGGGTGAAGGCCCACTCGAACGGGAGCTGTTTGAAGAGGTACGCGTAGGCCACGAGTCCGTCCACCTGCGGGACGGAATTGAGGAGTTGCGGGTTGGCTTTTCCTTTGAAGACCCGTCTCAGGTCGCCGCGGATCTTCTCGTACACGCCCTCGCTGCCGAAGCCGGCCACGGCGACATAGCTCTCCGCGTCGAGGTCGTCCTTGGACGCATCGCGGTGGTTGAGCGTTGCAACGACCGGGGGTGCCTGCTCCATCTGGACTGGGCCGCCGGCGAGGTCGCACAGTTCGTTCCAGGCGAGTTGGAACGTGCTACACCACAGGATGTTCTTGCCCGGCTCGATCTTCTGATCCAGGCACGGTGTAACGATCGTGTCCTTCAGCTTGTCTGCCGCCGCCTTGAGGTCTGCCGCGCCGGCGATCTCCGCATGGGTCTTTCGGCCTATACTCGCCACGTAAGGGCGCCACCAGTCCATTCGGGACAACGCGAACAACCATGTCGCCAGCAGCAGGCCCGCGAGCAGCCACGTGCGGCGTGACTTGATTCCGTCGGAGAATCGAATTCTCATCTTCCCCTCTGTCGCTGGTTGTACGTTCACCACCGAGGTCGGCCAATGGCTCGGCGCGTCCCGTGCCGAAGCGGAACGCGCCGGCCGGTTTCCGGCCGGGGGGCCTCGGGCCGGGACGGCCCCGAGCACTCCACTGCGGTCCCGGAGGTCCCGCGCCACTGTCAGAACTGGCCTCGCCAAAGGACTCCGCCCCTTGGGCAACCCCATTGGCCTTTGCCGTTGCGGGCCGCCGGGTCACCGGCAGCCCGCAACGGCAAAGGCCATCGGGATTCCAAAGGGACAAGTCCCTTTGGCGGGGGTGCAGGGGGCAGCGCCCCTTGCCGCTCACCCGTTGGCGAAGATTTTGCGGGCGCGGTTGGTGTTGGGGAGTGCGACGCGTTGGCCGGTGATCACGCTTTCGATGCCGCCGAAGCCGAGTTCATTGACCGCGATGAAGTCGGCGTCGGTGCAGTGCGGGAGCGGGCCGCCGCCGAGGTGATCGGCGATCTGGTCATAGGCGACGCGGAACACGCTGTCGTTCGGCGGGAACCCGAGTTTCTCGAGGTCGACCGGTTTGTTGTCCTTGTCCGCCACGAACGGTTTGGTGTAGATGCCCGCACGGACGCGGCCCTCGGTGCCGAACACGTCCACGTAGAACCCGCCGTGCTCGCCGTTGCGGCCGACGTGTGTGGCGGTCACGCCGTTGGCGAACTCGATGATGGCGCTTCCGAGCAGCGGCTCGGGCTCGAACCCAGCCGGGACCTCCTTGCCCGGCGTGCCGCGGGCATAGATGGCGGTCGGGCAGTACCCGGCGAACTGGCAGATCAGGTCGGTCACGTGCGACGCGAAGGAGAGGAAGACGTTGCCCGTGTAGGCCACGACCATCTCCACCTTGCCGATCTGGCCGGCCTGGACGAGCTCCTGGAGCCGCAGCACGTGCGGGCACCAGTGCCGCGAGTATGAGACGGTGATCGGGACCTGCTTCGACTTCGCCTTGGCGGCCATGCGGTCCATTTCGTCGAGCGAGCAGCTTGGCGGCTTCTCCAGAAAGATGGCGCGCGGCGGCGTGTCCAGGACGCTCATGATCGTCTCGTAGTGGTGCGGACCACGATTGCAGATGGCGACGATGTCGAGTTTCTGCGCCGCCAGCATGGCTGCGGCGGAATCGTAGTAGGCGGCGTCAGGAAAGCAGCAACCCCACTCCTGGCGGAACTTCTCGTGCCGGTCGGCGGCGAGGTCCGCAACCGCGGCTAGCTTAACCTTCTTGCTGAGGCGAATGCCGCCGACGTGGCAGTACGGTGCAGGCGTATCGGGCTTGCCGTAGAACGCCGCAATGCTGCCGAGACCGATGACTCCGACGGTGTACATGGTGTCTGAACTCCTGTTGTCTTACAGCTATCGATGACGGGGGTTCTTCACCCCCGAACCCCCGACACGGGGGCGTGATTCACTCCCCCGTGACCCCCTCGACTTGCCTCGCGAAATGCTCTTGGGGCCACGCGACCCCGCGTGGCCCCAAGAGCATTTCGCGAGGCGGTGACGTCCGCCGCGGGCCGGTTGTCGACCGGCCCGCGGCGGAAGAGAGCCGTGCTCTCGAGCTATGCGTCGCCCGGGGGCTGGGCATGAACGCACCCGAAAACATGCCTGCTCGACGGGCGGGATGCAAGCGTGAGGTAGCCGTCAACAGGGCTGTTTCAAGATCTGGCGCCGCGTCTCGGAAGGCCACACCTCCGCGCACACCT
>MHBL01000171.1:9733-23205 GCA_001803235.1 Lentisphaerae bacterium RIFOXYA12_64_32 | reverse complement strand
CCCCAACCCTCCACCCGCGACTCCCATGTTACTCGCGCGCCATCCTGCGCCGCCGCCCGGCTGGTCCGGGCGCAAGACCCGCGGCGGCGCGAACCGGTGCGAGTAACGTCAACCTATGATCGGCCGGTCCACCGGCCGGGACGTGCTGACGCATTACGCAAGGAGACGACGCGTCCTTGCATTCGGCCAACGGGGCGGCAATGTTGTTCTGAACTGTGAAGCCGAGGGAGTACCGGGACCTAAAGGAATAGGGAGCTTCTCCGATGCACAGGATTCTGACGCGATGGCTGGTTGGCGCGGTGGTCGGGTTGACCCTTGCCAGCGGAGTCCGCAGTGACGCGGGCAAGGCGGCCGGGCCTGGGGAATTGGACGAAGACCATTCACTGGCCTCGACGCTGGTGACGCCGCACACGCCGTGGGGCAAAGGCTACGTGCGTGGCCGGGTCTCGGCGCTGTTCCTGGTGAATCCCGGCTACCAGGGCACCAGTTACTCTGAGCCCGGCACACGGCTGCGTGAAGTGGTCGAACTGCTGCAGCGCTTCGACATCGATGCCGAGGCGGCGTTCGTCAACCCGGACGGGCAGTTCTACGGCGGCAAGGACGGCGAAGCACGCACACGGCGACTGCTCGAGAAGAAGTACGACGTCTACGTGTTCGGGAATGTACTGGTGGACAAGTTCTGTCCGGAGCTGCAGTACATGATCCTGGAGCGCGTCGTGAACGAAGGCGCGAGCCTGGTCTGTTGCGGCCAGGTGCCGAAGAAGATTCTCACCGACAAGCGGGCCTGGCCCGAGAAGCCAGCGTTTCTCACCGACGGTGTGCCGTTGCGGCAGATGGCGTTCCTGGCCGGGCTGAAGGCGGGCACGGAGACGAAGACGGACACCGACGCGGCCGCGCGCATCGTCCACTGCTACCGGCTCGGCAAGGGCCGCGGAGTCTCCTTGACGTACGACAACACGGCCGCGCTGGCGCCGTACCTGAAGTTCCGGTACCGGGCACTGACCGAATACGACTACTGGATGCTCCTCGCCGGGCGCGCCGTGCTGTGGGCGGCCGGCCGCGAGTCGGAGGTCACAGCCCAAGCAGACGCGCTGACGTGCGACCGGTCGGGTACCGGCCAGGTGACGTGGACGTTCCGCAACACATCCGCCAAGGCAACGGAGTTGACGGTTGACTTCACGCTGCGCCGCGATGACGGCTGGGTGCTGCCGCTGCCGGCAGCCACGTTGCGCGTCGAGCCCAATGCCACGGCGTCCGTGCCGGTGTCCGTGCCGGTGCTCCGGGCGGACTACTACTTCGTCGACTGCATGGCGAAGAGCGTCCGCGGGTTGGAGAGTTCCGGCGCGGCGGCGGTGACGGTCACGTCGCCGACCGGGATCGAGTCGATCACGGTCGACGCGCCGTTCGTCGAGTACGGCGGCAAGGCCGGCGTGGCAGTTGTGCTGCACGGTGGCCCGTTCGCGCCGGGCGACACGGTGCGCGTGCAGTTACGTGACAGTTTCGGCCGTGTCCTGGCGCGGCAGGACGTGCCGGTCTGGGCAGAGTCGGCACCCCGGACATTCTCGTTCGACATCGGGCCGTGGTGCAGCATCCTGATGCGCGCCGAGGCAGTACTGCTCAGCGGCGGCGCGGAGGTCGAGTTGAAGGAGGCGTCGTTCCTGGTGCCGAAGCGGCGGCGGAACCAGTTTAACTTCGTGCTGTGGGCGGCGCGCGGTGACGTGTTGGAGTATTACGCCTGGAAAAAACTGGGCGAAGCGGGGTGGAAGACCACGCTGGGCGGTTGTGGTGACGCGCAAGCCGCATGCGACGTATCCGTGATCCAGGAAGCCACGCGAATCGTCGAGGAGCACGACAAAGACGGCGTCATGAAGCCGCTGTGCTGGAACGAAGAACCGAAGTCGACCGAGTATATCCGCGGCCTGGTCGAGAAGCAGCAACCGGCGCGGCGGCAGGGGACGTTCGCCTATTCGCTCGGGGACGAGGGTACGACCAAGGGCTGCTGTGTGCACCCGACGTGCCTGGCGATGTACCGCAAGTACCTGGAGCAGCAGTACGGCACGGTCGCGCGGCTGAACGCGTCGTGGAGCACGGAGTACAAGTCGTTCGACGAGGTGAACCTGCTCGATCCCAAGGACGGGATGGAGAACGCCGCGGCGCAGAAAGGGCCGTTCCCACGCTGGTACGACCGCCAGGCGTTTGCGCGCTGGAACCTGGCGAACTTCTGCCACCGCTTCGTCGAGGCGTTCAAGGGCCTCGACCCGCAGGCCATCACCGGGTTTGAGGGCACCGGCGGGTTCGGTGACGACTATGACACCATCCTGGCGGCGACGACGTTCTGGTCGCCGTACCCGAGCATTGGCGACGACATCCTGCGCGGCGTGGCGAAGCGCGAGCACATCCGTGCCAATTGGATGGGTTACCACAAGCAGGCCGACCCGCTGATCAACTACTCCTGGCGCATGGTGATGAAGGAGATGGACAGCATCTGGTGGTGGCGCTACGACGGCTGCGGCTCGTGGCGCGGCTACATTGCGCCGACGCTCGATTTCTGGCCCGCAACCCAGGTGCTCTGCGACGAAATGCGGCCGGTCCGGGAGGGACTCGGCGACGTGCTGCTGAAGTCGCAGGTCCAGCACAGCGGCATTGCGTTCTTCTACTCGCTGCCCTCGGCGCTCTCCGGGCAGCTCGGCGAGAGCAAGACCTTCCCAAGCCCCGAGGCACAACACACGGGGTGGTTGCGCGCCATCTACGATCTCGGCCTGGACATGCGGTACGTGACCAGCGCCCTGGTCAAGGCCGGGGCGCTGGACTCGGGCGGGTTCAAGCTGCTGGTGCTGCCGGCGACACAGGCGCTCAGTGCCGACGAGGCGGCGGCCATCCGCCGGTTCACCGAGAACGGCGGCACGGTGCTGGCCGATCTGCGACCGGGCGTGTTTGACGAACGCTGCAAGCCGGTGAGCCCGGGCGTGCTCGATGCCCTGTTCGGGATCCAACGCTCCGGCGACGTGCCCGCCGAGCGGGTGGCCCTGGCCATTCAGGGCACGCTGGACGGCAAGCCGCTGGCGCTGACGGCGCAGGATGTCCGCGTCGACCCGGCCGTTGCCCCAGCCGGCGCGCAGGCGCTGGCAACAGCCGGCAAGACGCCCCTGCTGCTGGTCAACACGGTCGGCAAGGGCCGCGCCATCCTGCTCAACTTCGAGCTGCCGGGGCGGATCGCACAGGGCGCATTCCCCGCCGATTTCTACCCGTTCCTGCGGGCGCTGGTCGATGCGGCGGGAGTACGGCCGCCGGTCGGGTTCGCGGCTCCCGATGGCGGCGCGATCCCGAACCTGGAAACGCGCCTGTGGCAGAACGGCGAGATGACGATCCTCGGGGTGTGGTATGAACTGAACATCAAGTTCTACGGCGAGGACGGACTGGCGCGCGACGCCGCCGGACGCAAGGTCACGGTCACGTTGCCGGAGAAGCTGCACGTCTGGTCGCTGCGCGACGGCAAAGGCCTCGGCCGCGAGACGCGGTTCGACACGACCGTAGCGGAAGGCCGCGCCAATTTCTTCGCCGCCGCACCCTACCGCATCGGCGGCGTGAAGCTCCGTGCGGACTCCGCAACCCCGCAACCGGGAACGATGCTGAATGTCAACGTCGCCGTGGACGTGCCGAAGGATGCCAAGGCGACGCACGTGGTGCAGGTCGAGGTCATCGACCCGGCCGGGGCCGTGGCGGACTGGGGTAAACAGGTGGTGCTGCTGCCGGCCGGCAAGGGCGCGGTCAGCCTGCCCATGGCCTGGGACGAGCAACCAGGCACCTGGCGACTCCGTGCCCGCGAACTGTGGACCGGCAAAACCGACGAGTGCTCGTGGAAGGTGCGGTGAGCGGGGGCTTTGCCCCCGCACCCCCACCAGAGGACACTCGTGCCCTCTGGACTCCCGTTGGCCATTCGCTGATGCGCGCGCCGGTGGCCCGGCGCGCGCATCAGCGAATGGCAATCAGGGATTCCAAAGGGACAATGTTCCTTTGGCGGGGCGCGGGACAGAGTCCCGCACTCAGCTTTGCGACACACAACGGCAAGAAAGGGTCACTCAATGTACACGGCTGCGGTTGTGGGTGTGAAGCCGCCGTTCGGGCGGGTCGCGAACCTGATGAAGCTTACCGACCAGATCAAGGTGGTGGCGGTCTGCGACTTGAAGAAGGAATGGGCCGATGAGTGTGCCGCGAAGTTCGCGATCCCGAAGGCGTTCGGGGACTTCCGCGACATGCTGAAAGAGCCGTTCGACATTTTCGTCTCGTTCACCGGCACGTACTCGCGGCCGGAGCAGGTCATTGCGGCGGCCCAGGCCGGGCGGCAGATCTACACCGAGAAACCGCTGACCCTGTCCATCGAGGAAGGCCGGAAAATGCTCGACGCGGTCCGCCAGGCGAAGGTGAAGTACCAGATCGGATACCAGCTCCGCACCTATTACTTCGCCCGCGCCATGAAGGCGTTGATCGACAAGGGCGTGCTGGGCACGATCGGCACGTGCATGTCGCGGCGGTTCATGCCGGCCGAGCACTGGAAGGGCCCCGGCGGCAAACCGACGTGGTACGGCCGCCAGGAACTCAGCGGCGGCATCACGGTGGACTACACCACGCACGACATCGATTTGCTGCGCTGGTGGCTCGGCGACATTAAGACCGTGTACGCGAATATCCGCCGCAGCCGCTGTCAAACATCGGACGACAACGTGTGGGCAAACCTGCAGTTCGGCAACGGCGCCATGGGCATGATCGGCGCCAGCTTCTCAGCCACGTTCGGATCGTGTGACATCATGGTTGCCGGCGACAAGGGCAGTGCCCGGGTGGTGGACTACCGCGACGTCATGGTCAAGCTCTGGGGCGTCGAGGAGAAACCCGCATCGGCCTACGTCGACGTGACGCCGGACCCGGAAGACGTGACCCGCGTCCAGTTCGAGAACCTCGCCGCCGCACTGCGCGACAACCGCGAACCGTCGCCGAATATCGAGGACGGATTCCGCGCCGTGGAGGTGGCCGTGGCCATGCAGCGGTCCAGCCAGACCGGTAAGCCCGTCGAACTGCCGCTGGGGTGAGGACTCCGAGCATGGAGGGACGGGGACCAGGCTGACCTATCTGTCAAGCCAACGATGCCGACTCGATACCGTGGCTCGGCGCTCTGAGGACGTAGAGCAAGGCTCCAGCCTTGCAGTATCCCGCGCCGTCCTTCCGTCAGGTGCGAACCGGGAGTGTGACGGCAAGGCTGGAGCCATGCCGCGACTTTCCGGAACGCCGTCTTCCGGTACACGCCCAAGCCGCCATTGTTCGCTTGACTGCCCCCCTCCCCCTGGTCTTTCCTGTCCTACTTGGCCGCGTCGCGGATCAGTTCCTGCAAGGCGACGTCGTAGAGTTGCGCCCGGAGTTGCCGCGCTTGGCTCAGCATGACACTGAACCGCCGGTCCACGCCGTCGCCGGCAGAAGACGCTGACGGCACCGCAGGGGACGACGGTGCGGGCACGCCGGCCAGCAAGCGTCCGGCCTCGGTCGCCATCGCCTTCCATTGACTGCCGAACTGGGTCTCCACCACCTTGTACACCATCAACCCCTCAATGGCCCGACGCTCGCGCGCCCACAGTTCCGCGTCCGGCCGCACCGTCCACTCGACCCGCTGCAGGTCCGCCAGGACCCCGGCCGCACCGCCGCGGAAGGCGGTGACGGCCGCGGTGTAGTGCGTGTCCCAGAAGTAGCCCAGGGTCAGGTGCAGCTCGCGTGCGTTCGGATTCGGAGCGAGATTGACGGCAACGCAGTAGGTGCCGCCGACCGTGGCGGACGCCACCTCGGCCGGGTCGAACACCACCAGTGCGCCGCCATTTTCGTGGGCGTTCTTGTTGTGCAGGACCACGCCCCACTCCGCGGCTGGGTCGAACGCGGCCGGCTTGTCCAACACCTGGAACGCTCGTGTGAGGGTTGTCGCCCAGCGCTGACGTTCGCGCGGTGCCGAGGTGATGTACGGGTAACTCATCAGCGTGACTTGCATGAGCTGCGCCGCCGGGTCACCTTCCAGCGCCACGCGCAGGTAGAACCAATTCGGCGCCTCGGGGCGCTTGACGATCCGCACCACCATGCGGCCCGCAGCGTTGGACGCCGCGCCGGGCAGCGGCCAGACCATTTCCGCCACGGCACGTGTGCCCTGCTCCAGCACGTACGTGCCCTCCTGCAGCGTCGCCTTGTTCGCGACAAACGGCGGCTCCGTCCCCCGCGCCACGCGCACGTCGAGGAAGTATTCGTTGTTCCAGTTCCATGTGTTCTGCGGAAAACCGCAGGCCAGAAAGTAGTCGCCGTACCTCTGGATCACCGGCCGGTCGCCCTGTGCCGGGTCGACCACGAGATGGTAACGGAACCCAACGTTCCCCAGGGTCAGCCGCCGCTCCACGACCTCGAACCCGGCCCGGGCCGAGTCATCCTTCACCGGCACCCGGCTCTCCTTCAGCGCCGCAGGGAGTGGTTCGGCGGCCAGGCCGGTCGAAACGCTCAGCCCTATCGCCAGTGCGACGATCCATCCCGCCACCACGGACCGCGCACCGGGAATCACAGCGTTGATGCTCATCTCCACCGGCCCTCTTGGCAATCACTCCCCGTCCATCGCCGTGCCACAGTTCCGTGTGCCGTTTCCCGGCTGGGCCTCACGGAAACGTCATGGGTGAAATATGCACCCGCCCTCGGCACAAGGCAACGATGCCGACAAAGGGTTTACCCCCGGCGCCGGATTACTGATCAGCGCCGCCTTTGAACCGTGTGGCGCCAGGATCGATTGCAATCGGCAGCAGTCGATGGCGGGGCACCAGGAGCACGGGGCGCCGCCTCTCTGGAGCTGGCGGCTGCGCAGAACCCGGAACCTGGCGCATATTGTCCGACGGCGACACAGATAGCCCGTCCCTCGCCCCTCCCTCGCCCCCCACCGCTTGCGGACTCCGCTTTTCTGGTGTATTCTTTATTGTACGTTTAACTGTAATGTCGATTGTACGTTATAAGGGTACGAACCATGCAGAACCTGGTCTTGGACGAGGATATCCGGCCGCTCTCGGAGTTCAGGTCGAAATGCACCGCATTTCTCAAGCAGGTGCATGACACAAAGCGCCCCATGGTCATCACCCAGCGGGGCCGCAGCGCCGCGGTCCTCTTGGATGTTGGCGAGTACCAGGCCATGGTCGAACGACTCGAACTCCTCGAGGACATCCAGCGCGCGGAAACCGAGCTCGAACAGGGCTTGGGCGTCGATCACGCCAAGGCCAAGGCCCGGGTCCTGGAGGGCCTGCGGAAGTGAGGATCCAGTGGACGCCACTCGCGATCGAAAGAGTCACCACGATCGCGCACTACATCCGACAGGACAATCCCGCGGCCGCGATCCGCTGGGCCGAGCGCGTGTTCGCCAAGGTTGAGCGGCTATCCTCGTTCCCGCTCAGCGGTCGCCACGTTCCCGAAGTGGCGCGGGACGACATCCGGGAAATTCTGTACGGCAACTACCGCATCATCTACCGCGTCGCCCCAACGTCCATCGCGGTCCTCACCGTGCGACACGGGAAGCAGTTGTTGCCGCTGGATGAACGGGTGTAGTGGTGGGGCGTCGCCATAGGTCGCCTCGCGGCGGGCCTGATCTTGTCGGTTCCGCTGGCGCTGTTCTCGACCCCGAACCACTAATTCTCTCCAGATTCCCACATCGCGATTGGCGTTCCGAACGGCGGGGACTCCGCCGTCCGGAACGCCAATCGCCAATGGGAGGTCTGGAGGGTCAACGATCCTCCAGCGGGGGGATGCAGAGCGAGCCCCCGAGCGACCCCGGCCTTCTGCCGGGGGCTGCGAGCGCGAAGCGCGGGGGGGGCAGAGCCACCAGATTCACTTCAGCTTGAACTCGCGCTCGCCGCGGGTTCCGGTCGCCACGTCGGTGGCGACGATCTTCCACTCGCCGGGCGGATCGTTCAGGGCGGTGGTGATGGTGACGTCGAGTTCGCTGCCGGTCAGGGTCAGGCAGGCGCGGTAGGGCATGGATTCGGTGCCGTCCGGGCGGAACCACTGCAGGCGCACCAGGCGCCCAGCGGGGTTGGCGTCGCCCGCGTCGAGGCGCAGTTTCACCGTGACGGACGCCCCGGGCTTGACGCGCTTGGCCGCGTCCAGCTTGAGCTTCTTCGTCGGCGACTTGAGGATGGCGAACACCCGCGCTTGCGGTCCGTCGGCGGCGATCGCGGCCGTGGCGGTTCGGCCCAGGTATTTGCCGGCACGCACGTCGTACACGCAAGCAGGCTCGGCGAGCACGAGCTGCGCGTCGCCGGCCGTCTTGCCGCGCAGGACGATACCGATCAGTGTCAGGTCGCCGTTCCGGAAGCGGCGGAAGAACCAGTCCTTGCCGTTCGCCAGCTCACACGTCGACTTCAGGCCCGCCACGGCCAGCAGCGTCCGCATGAACGCCGGCCCTTCCGGATGCTCCGCGCTCGGGAACGGGAAGTTGAGGAAGATCACCCGTCCGGCGCCGTTAACCGCGCCGGCAAAGACGACCGGAACGCCGCCGACCGCACCCAGTGCCGCCACGTCCGCACCGGCCGCCGGCCCGGTCACGGACACGTCCGGCCGCAACGGGTAGTCGGTCAGCTTCAGGTCGTTCTCGCCCAGGCGCACCGAAATTGACGCCGTTTCCTGCTTGGCCCGTGGCTCGCCTTTCCGGGCGACGCCGAACAGGTCGTCGAGCCCCGCGGCCCAGGGCGTTGCGGCGTCGGCCGGCCAGCGCTTTTCGCAGTGCGCGCCCAGAACGCCCGGTGCGACGTCCGCAATCACCGTACCGCCCGCCTTGACGAACGCGCGGATCGCTTCGGCTTCCTTATCCGAGATCGCCTGCGAGCAGGCCAGGAACAGCACGCGCACGCCACCCTTCGCGAGTTCGCCGTTCCCGATCATGCGCGTCGTCAGGTAGCGATAACCGAACCCGCACCGGTCCAGGAGCCCGAGCACACTGCCCTGCGAGTGCGACGGACTGCCCGCGGCAGTGAAGAACGTCGAAGCATGCTCACCGGCCTGCGACCAGTGGATGGCAATCCCGTCGTCGGCCACCCGGCTCGCGGCCAGGAGCTGGCCCGTGCCGCCGTAGATCTCGCCGAGGTCCGCCTGCATCGCCTCGAAGTACGCCGCGAAACTCAGGTCGGTTGCGAAGAGCCCTTCCGAGCCGATAGCGGCAAAGAACAGGCTCGTGTTCACGGCGCCGTTGATGAGCTGGTCCCAGAGATTGATCGCCCCGGCGCGCGCGCCGTGCGAGCCGACGTAGCCACCCCACCAGTTGCCGCGCACGACCTCAGGCGTGACGAGCGAGCGCAGCAGTTCGTTGCCGCGCTTGTCCGAGTACGGCCCCCAGATCTCCTCACCCTCTATCGTCTTTTCCAGGTCGCCCGGTTCTGAGCCTTCCGCGCCGACCTTGGCGAACTTGTCGACGCTCTTGATGGCGGCCGACAGGAAATGGTGATAGTCGGCGTACTCCGTCTCGTTGAAGCCCATGTGCGCGTGCACCATGGGCCAGAAGCCCTTCTTCAGCGCCTCGTCGCGCGGCAGCAGCTCGATCTGCGCCCAGTCGCCGTACTGCGTGCCCCAGACCTTGTTCAGGCTCTCGAGCGTGCCGTACTGCTTCTGCACGTACTCGCGGAACGACGTCTGCCCGATCGGCGAGAGCCCGGACTTCTCGCTGTAGTAGTTCTCGTCGCCCAGCGTGTAGAGCACCGGCCCGTACGGAATCACCGGCGTGACACGGCCGACCACGCTGTCGCGCGCCTTCTGCTGGATCTCCGGGTTGTAGAAACAGCCGTCCTCGACCTTCTTCAAGTCGGCCCACTCGTCTTTGCGCCAGCCCTTGTCATCCACACCGCCCATGATGCGGTACGAGTACGACACGAGCGGGAAATCACACAGCGCCATGGCGCGCTCGTTGTCCGCTGTCGCCGAGGGATGGTTGAGCAGCCCGTTGAACCCGGCGTTGCGAAGTTGCTGCAGCGCCAGCCACCCGAGCCCCGTCCGGTTACAGGAGACCCCGCCCCACATGATGGACCGGAACGCGCCGGTCAGGTCCGACGCGCCGCCGAAGTACCGGCGCGGCTGGAAGAGGAACCGATACGTCGCGTCCTCCACGCTGCCGCCGACGCGCAGTTCGGCGTCCAGGCGCGTCGCCAGCGTCGTGGCGCCATCCAGACTGACCGCAAACAGAACCTCCTGCTGTCCAGCCGGCACCGCCTGCTCGGCCACATGGAACAGACGTCCCGCCGTGTCCGAGAGCGAAATGCGGACCGATGCCTGGCCGGACGGCAACGCCGACAACTTTGCCGTCACGTTTACCGTCTCACCCTTTTCGCAGAACTGCTTGTCGGTCACAACGTCGACCAGCGTCAGTGCGCCCTGGACCGTGAAATACACCGAGCCCCATTCCTCGGTCGCGGCGCCGGACTTCACGATCAGGTCGAGGAAATGCCCGCCCGCCTTCAGCGCCGGAATATCGACCGTCAGCGGGTTGTCGCCCGGGTTGAGCCGCAGCGGCACGATCGCCTGGTGCTCCACGGCGCCGAGCGTGTCGCGCACGGTTGCCAGCACTGTCGCGTCAACGCCTGCCTGGGTCGACGCACACCGCAGGGTCGTGGCAAACGCGCCCGGCACGGCCACGCTGACGCCGCCGTTGGCCGGCAGTCCGGTCAGGGCGATGCGCGGCAGTTTCGCGGGCATGGTCCACAGCAGCGTCTTGTAGACCAGCGAGAGGTAGTATTCATAGTTCGCGTGCCACTCCAGGCTGTACGGTTCGGGCGGCGTCAGGCCGTGCCCGCCATAGTACGCGCTGCTGCCGATGGCGTAGTTGAGCACCGCGATCCGACCCTGCTTGAACCGGAACGTCTCGACCAGTTTCGCCGGCAACCCGGTGGCGTCTTTCACCCCCCCGAACCGCTTCAGCGCCTCGGCGCCCGACAGGTACTCGAGCCCGGCCAGCGGCACCCCGGAGAGGATCCGGTCGCGGTCGTCCTGGATCGGTTTCGAGAAGATCGGCAGCTTGGTGCTGCGCGAGTAGACGAAGAGCAGTCCGGCGCCGTCGGCAACGCGTTTCAGAATCTTGTACTGCGCTTCCTTGGGCAGCACGTCGAACGAAGCATTGGCGAACACGAACGCGTCGTAGTCGGCATTCAGTTTCGCGAGGATCTCGTCGGTCTTCTCCTCGATCGCCGTGCCCTCGACGGCCAGGTCGTAGGGTGCCGCACCCGCGTCGGACTCGAACGACATCAGACCCGAGTGCGCGATGGTGAACGCCTCGAACTCCAGGTCGAAGCGCTGCCACAGTTCGACGATTTCGCGCGGCGCCACGGCGCGCGGCGCCACAAACAGCACCTTGGGTTTTCCCTGGGCGTAGGGCTTCGCCCACTCGATGTGCGGAGTCTGCAGTTTCGTCGTAACCTTGTTCAGGTAATCGCCATTGTGCCGCGCCAGGGCCGTACCCGCACCGAGCAGCAACACCCCTGCCAACACTCGCGAAAACCCGGCCCAACGCGCTGCGTGCTGATACATGAGTGCCTCCTCCAAGCCCTGACTTCCGCGTAATCGGAACCCCGCCGTTACGCCATTCCTGTAAAGAAAGTAGAGCAAGGCTCCAGCCTTGCTCAACCATGCCGCGCGACGAACCCGCGAGGAAACGGCAAGGCTGGAGCCTTGCCCTACTTCAGCCCGCAGCCCGCCAGGCTTGTTCCACAGGTCGAGTTTCTCTTCGACCTGTGCGGGTAAATCCGACCGCGCGGACGTACGGCCGCAGTGGCTCGGTGCGTCCCGCGCCGAAGCGGGGTACGCCGGCCGGCTCTGTCCGGCGACATGTCCGCCAGAGCCAGAGCGACGGCGGAAGCTGCTCGCGCGAAGACGGATCCCCGGCCGAGGGCCTCGGGCCGGGACGGCCCCGAGCACCCTGCTGCGGTCCCGGAGGTCCCGCGCCACGGCCCGCCACTGCACACAACCGCGAACGGGCGTATCCTGGCGCCCATTGCACAGCCTCTTCTCTCTGTAGATCTGCCCGCACAGGTCGAGTTTCTTTCGCGGCGGGTCACGCCACCCAACTCCCCGCTACTCCGACAGCGCCAGGCTCAGCAACATACCGTCCCACTTCAGTTCGTCCGCGTCCTTACGCATCGCCCGCAGACTCTGGCGCAGTTGGCAGGCCAGCGAAGGCGACTGCGCGTCCGCGGACTGCGCCTGCGCCGCGAACTCCGCGAGCTTCGCACGCAGTTCGGCCAGTTTCGCCAGGAGCTTCGCCTTCTCGTCCGGCTTGGGGATCGCGTTGGCCGCGGACTCCGCAGCGTTGACCGCTTCGGTCGCTTCCGCCAGGCACTGTTTCTGCCATTCGCGGACGTCGCTGCGGGTCCAGGCGGCCCCGTCGCGCTCAAACACGAGTCCGGGCAACAGCAGCCGCATGCGCGGCCCCTTGGTCGGCTCAGCGACCCGGGCCAGGGTTGCCAGCGTGCCTTCCGACGGCGGCACGGTCGCGCCAAACCCGAGATAGCCGAGCTTCTGCGGCGCCGCGCCGCTGCCCCCGAGCGACCAGGTCACGCCGCGGAACTTGCCGGTCGAGTAGCCGTACCGCACCAGGTCGAACGACCAGATATCGCCGTCTGCCGGGGTCGCGTCCAGATCGCTCCACGGCAGGAAACACTCGATGAACCACTCCCCCTGCCCTTTCGCTGTCGCCACCTTCCAGCCCTCGACATTCCAACTCGAATCCAACGACGTATTGACGCATTTCTCGTCGTACCGGATGGCATTGAGATTGGTGACGAACTTCAGGTACCCGGTGCCGCAGTTCTGCGGGTCGATGATGATCTCCACGCAGTCGTCCGTCCAGGTGACCGGGTTGTCGCGGTTCGTAACCGCCGCCTTGACCTTGTCGAGCTGTTCCTCGAACATCCGAATCCCCAGGTACAGGCCGGCGCCGTCGTAGCAAAGCTTGGCCGAGGTCTTCAGCGGCGCGGGTTTCGGGGTCGGACACCAGTACTGAAAGAAGTCCTCCATCGCCGGCAGCGCCTGCCAGCACGGGTCGTCCAGCTTGCCGTCCATTGTCGGCGGCGCACTGCACCGCTGGCAGGAGTAGAAGGAAATAAGGGCCGGCTCACTGACGGCCGCCGACATGGCCCCGACACTCACGAATGCGAGAAGCGACAACCGGCCCAGAGACAGCAGAGTCCTCACGTTTCTTCCTCCCTCACTGCGGGAGATCCCCGACAAGGCGCCCGCCGCCGAACCACCATCGATCACCGGGACGCGACGCGTGACCAACCGGCCCCGGCGTCCTTCATCCGCGAATGCTGCTCTCTGAACTTACGTCACAGACAGGTGACGGTCAAGCCCGGGGGCACAACCAGCGTAATGCGTCAGTCGCGGGTGGACGGTTGGGCGGTAGATGGCCAAAGTGGCGGGAGCGGCTCGCTCCCGCGGGT
>MHBL01000171.1:0-9720 GCA_001803235.1 Lentisphaerae bacterium RIFOXYA12_64_32 | reverse complement strand
CGGAGCGAGCCGCTCCGACCACTTTAGGCGTCAGCCCAGGTCAGACTTCGCCCTTATCTCCACCCGCGACTCCCATGTTACTCGCGCGCCATTCCGCGCCGCCGCCCGGCTCGTCCGGGCGGGGCGACGATTGGGGGGAAAGGGGCGGTGCGTCCGCCCTCTTTCCCCCAATCGTCGTCCCGCGGGCGCAAGACCCGCGGCGGCGCGAACCGGTGCGAGTAACATCAACCTATGATCGGCCGGTCCGCCGCCCGGGACGGGCTGACGCATTACCCCGCGCGCCGAGCCCTGCCTTGCGTCCAACACGCACGCAGAGTATAGTCAGTCCTGGACGCTGCGAGTGGCAAGCGCGAAGTCTGACTGAACGGTCCCGGATCAACTGGAGGACAGGAGATGCAAGTTCTGCCTGTTAACCGCCTCTCGTTAACCCTCGTTGAGCCTTTCAACAAGCCCAAGGCCCGTTCGTTCACGCTCATTGAACTGCTCGTCGTCATCGCGATCATCGCTATTCTCGCGTCGTTACTGCTGCCGGCCCTGTCGAACGCCAAGGAGAAAGGCCGCCAGTCCATTTGCCTCAACAACTGCAAACAGCTTTCGGTCGGGTACCTGATGTACGCACAGGAGTATGACGATTTCTTCCCCGGCTTCATACACCGGTTCTCCGAATTCGGGTCACAACCCGCGTGGTACGTGAACATGAAACCGTATATCGCCAACACACTGGACGTCACCGCCGTCTACGAGAAGAACGAGTCGTTCTACTGTCCGACCACGAAGTTCCGCCTGACGCCCAACCGCTACTCCACCTCGGCCTGGGTCGATATGGGCTGGAGCGGCGGCAGCAGTTACTCGTACCTACCCTTCTCAACGAAGCGGCTCAAGAACATTGAAACGAAGTACCTCATTACGGACGGCGCAGGGACGGTGAATGACTCCTCTTCGACACTCGTGAGCAAGACCTGCATCGTGACCGGCAGATTCATCATGTATGACGCGTCCGGCGGCTGCCGTGGCCACATCTGGCCCGCCCACCACAACCAGGCCAACGTCGTGTTCGTCGACGGCCACGGCGACAACGTCCACCTCAACCCGGACACCGCCGGCGACACCGTTCAGGGAAAGACGCGCTATTTCTGGGGTGACGAAAAAGCCCGCTGACGCCCGCACTCACCAGTCCTGGCTTCCGTCTGTCACCTGCGATGGGTTGCCGCACGTCGTTTCTGACTCCACGAGGCGTGGGTCGGGTGTCGAGTGTAGGGGCAGGCGAAGCGCCTCTGGACTTCGACACCCTGATCACGGCTCACTGATTACTGATCACTGATTACTGATCACTGCTCTCACATCACCCCAGCTTCTCCTGCAGCGCCTTCACGACCAACTGCGGGTTCGCCTTGCCGCGGCTCAGCTTCATGACCTGGCCGACCAGCGACTGCAATGCTTTCTGCTTGCCGGCCCGGTATTCGGCGACGGCCGCCGCGCCCTGCGCGATGGCCTGCCGCACATACTCATCGATCACGCCCGTGTCGCTCTCCTGCACCAGGCCCAACCGCGCCACCACCGCCTTGGGCATCTCACCGCTCCGGAACATCTCGCCGAACACATCCTTGCCCATTCGGTGACTGATCGCACCGGCCTCGATCAACCCGACCAGTTCCGCCAGAGCCGCCGGTGAAACCGTGCTCTGCGCCACACCCAGGTTCGCCTCGCTCAGGACACGCAGCAGCTCGGTCATGACCCAGTTGGCCAAGGCCTTGGCGTTCGCGCCGGTCCGCGCCGCGGTCTCGAAGTAGTCCGCCAGCGCTTTCTCCTGTGTCAGCACCTGAGCGTCGTACTCCGTCAGGCCGTAGTTCTGCACGAATCGGGCGCGGCGTTGCGCCGGCGCCTCGGGCAACGTGGCACGGATCTGGTCCAGCCACTCCGCACCGACCTCGACCGGCATCAGGTCCGGTTCAGGGAAGTAGCGATAGTCGTGCGCGTTCTCCTTGCTCCGCATGAGGCTGGTGACGCCGGCTTCGTCGTTCCAGCGGCGCGTCTCCTGGTGCAGCGCCTCGCCCGTCTCCAGCGCCTCGATCTGCCGCACAATCTCGTACTCCAGCGCCCGGTGCGCGGCGCGGAAGCTGTTCAGGTTCTTGATCTCGATCTTCTCACCCAACCGCGCCTGGCCACGGGGACGCACCGAGACGTTCACGTCGCAACGCATCTGCCCCTTCTCCATGTCGCAGTCCCCGACCTGCGCGTACTCCAGGACCTGCTTGAGCGCCGTCAGGTAGGCGTACGCCTCGTCCGGCGTGTGCATGTCCGGCTCGCTGACGATCTCCAGCAGCGGCACCCCGGCACGGTTGAAATCAATGACGCTGTACGTCCCGAAGTGCGTCGACTTGGCGACGTCTTCCTCGAGGTGGATGCGCGTCAGGCCGACGTTGCGCGCCGCCAGCGGCGTGCCGGAGAAACCCTTGCCGGCAATCGGGACCGCGCCCTTCAGGCACAACGGCAGATCGTACTGCGAGATCTGGTAGTTCTTCGGCATGTCCGGGTAGAAGTAGCTCTTGCGGTCAAACTTGCTGAACGGCGCGATGTCGCAGCCGCACATCAGCCCGGCCACGATCGTCGTGCGGATCGCCTCACGGTTCATGACCGGCAGAACACCCGGGTAGCCCAGGCACACCGGGCACACAAACGTATTCGGTTCACCCCCGGACTGGTTCGGACAGCCGCAGAACATCTTCGTTGCCGTCCGCGCCTGAACGTGCACCTCAAGGCCAATGACCGCTTCGTAGTCCATGGTGAAATCCCAAATCCGAAGTGGGCCGCTCCTACGATTCAACCCGCGGCGGGAGAACGTGCAACCCGAGCACGTCCGACGCCTCTCGCATGCGTGCGTCGACCGTCACGATCCCGTCGGCCCGACCGAGGACCGCCGATGCCAGGTGAATGCCGTCCAGCGCCCGCAACGCCACAACGGGACGACGCCGGTAACACTGTCGCGCCACATCACGGGCAGTGGCCAAGACGTCCCGCCCAACGGGCAGGAGCAGGAAGCGACCGCCCGTGACGTCAGCCTCGAACTTGCCGAAGAGCGGCTCCGCCGAACCAACCTTGATCTCGCCGCGGATCTCCTTCTGACACAACGCAAAATAGACCTCGGCCCGCAGGACATCGCTGGACAGCAGCGGCAGCTCGGTGTCATCCGCCCGCTGGAGGAATGCCTCGGAGTCCGCTTCAGGTGTGTACAGCTTCAACACACAGGAGGTGTCCCAGTAGATCACGACCGGTCCTCCCTCAGGAGGTCGAGAATCTCCCGTGAATCGCGCGGCGTGGTGTCCGTGCCGTAGCGGCGGTGCAGAGACCGCAGCTCGGCAGACCATTTGCGGCCGCGGCCCTGTTCCGTTGGACGCGCGGCGGCTGTCAGTCTGGCCCGCGGCCGGCCCCGAACGGTGATGACCACATCCTCGCCCGTTTCCGCCAAGGCGACAAACTGACTCAACCGCGCTTTGGTTTCTCGGAGTGTTTTGATCATGTGACCAATGTAGTCACCTGTCTCGGAAGTGTCAAGAGTACGCGGTGATACGGAACTGCGGTTCATAGCTCCGGGAACTGGCCGCTGCAACCCGCCGCCTGCTCGAACGCATACCCGGCCTGCAGCACACGCGTCTCGGCCAGGGCGGGCCCGATGAGTTGCAGCCCGATGGGCAGTCCCGCCGTCGAAAAACCGCAAGGCACCGACAGCCCGCAGATGCCGGCCAGATTCACGGAGATCGTGTAGATGTCCGCCAGGTACATCTCCAGCGGCGTCGCCATCTCGCCCTTGCGGAACGCCGGGGTCGGCGCGACCGGCGCCAGAATGACATCGCACTGCTCGAAAGCGCGCCGGAAATCCTCGCGCAGGATGGTCCGCACCTTCTGCGCCCGCAGGTAGTACGCGTCGTGGTAACCGCTGCTCAGCACGTAGGTGCCCAGGATGATGCGCCGCTTGACCTCGGCGCCAAACCCGTTGGCCCGGGTCGTGCGGTACATCGCCAGCAGGTTCGCCGCTTCTCCTGCGCGGTCCCGGAACCCATAGCGCACACCGTCGAACCGTGCGAGGTTCGCACTCGCCTCCGCGGTGGCAATGATGTAGTATGTGGCGATCGCGTACTTCGTGTGCGGCAGCGACACGTCCACCACCTGCGCGCCCAGGGCACGGAACCGTACCGCGGCCGCCTCGACCGCACCCCGCACTTCCGGCGCCAACCCCTCGACGGCGAAGTACTCCCGCGGCAACCCGAGACGCAGTTGCCGGATGTCGAGCTGATCCAGTGCGGACTCCGCACCGATGCCGGCATCGGGCAGCGACGTCGAGTCCCGCTCGTCGTGGCCCTGGATCAGGTCCAGCAGGATCGCACTATCGCGCACGTCCCGGGTGATCGGCCCGATCTGGTCCAGCGACGACGCGTAGGCCACCAAACCGTACCTGGAGACCCGCCCGTAGCTCGGCTTCAGTCCGACCACGCCGCAGAACGAGGCGGGCTGGCGGATCGAGCCGCCCGTGTCCGAACCGAGTGCCGCCAGGGCTTCGCGCGCCGCCACCGCCGCGGCCGAACCGCCGCTCGAACCGCCCGGCACCCGGGTCAGGTCCCACGGGTTCGACGTCGGCTTCACGCTGCTGTTCTCCGTGGACGAGCCCATGGCGAACTCGTCCATGTTCGTGCGTCCGGCGAAGATGAATCCGGCCCGGCGCAACCGCGCGATCACCGTCGCATCATACGGCGCCGTGTACCCCTTCAGAATCGCCGACGCGCACCCGCACGACTGCCCGCTCACGGCGAAATTATCCTTGACCGCGATCGGCAGCCCGTCGAACCGGCTCAGCGGCTGGCCCTGCAGCCGGCGCGCGTCCGCCGCGTCCGCCGCTTTCAGTACGGCATCGTGGTCCAAGTGCAGGAACGCATTGACCTTGGCGTCCACGGCGTCGGTGCGCGCCAGCAGCGCGGCGCACAGGTCGCGGGACGAGAATTCCCGCCGCTGCAGTCCCTCGGCGGCCGCGTGCAGAGTGAGTTGGAGGAGCTCGGCCATCAGGGCTCCTCCTCGATCACGGGCGGGACGCGGACGCACTCGTCGTCGGCCGCCGGCGCGTTGGCCAGGACCTGGGCCCGGTCCAGGCATGCACCCTGAACGTCATCGCGCAGCACGTTGGCCCGCGGCGCCGCGTGCGCCGTGGGCTCGATCCCGGTCACGTCCAGTTCGCTGAGCTGGCCGACGTAACCGAGGATGTCGCCCAGCTCCTGCTCGAAGCGTGCGACGTCGGCGTCCGTCACGGCAATGCGCGCCAGTGCCGCAACGTAACGGACATCTATATGCTGGGTTCCAGCGACGTTCGCCAAGTTCCGTCTCCCATCGACCTACGGGCTCGTATTTATGACCACTCGCGGCGCCGCCGTCGAAGACCGGCGCTGACCCGCGAACCCGGTAATGTGCCGCCACAGGCGACGGAACGCAACCGATGCCTGACCGGCTTGCGGGTGAAGCGTCAGCAACGGGTGGAGCATAGACCCCTGCCACCTCGTGTGGCAGGTGAACGGGTTCATTTGGCTACTACACCGCACTTCGTCCCCTCTCTTCCCTTATCCCCCGTCCGCCGCCGGCGGACGGGGGATAAGGGAAGAGAGGGGGAGCGCCCACGTTTGGCGGGCGAACCCGATTCACCCGTGGCACAAGGCCACGGGGGTCTCACGCATGGGCCAGCGCGCCGTCGTTCCACCCGCCACTGACGCTTCACCGGCTTGGGTATGCGTCAGCGGCCTGGCCCGGGTTGAAAACCACGCCGAGACCCCTATCCTTCTACCTACGTCACACACATAGCCGAAGGACACGAGCGATGGCAGAACACAAACCGATCCGCCCCATATTCCACGTTGACAAGCTGGGCCTCATGTGTCTGGCCCTGACTCTCTTCGCGGGCGTGTCACGCGCCGCGCCGGCCGCGAACAAGGAGATCAAGCCGCTGTTCGACGTCAAGATTGATCACGAGCTTCCGAACCCGCGCGAAACATTCGACGAGGTCCTGAAACTGGTCCAGCAGAACTACTACACCGACCAGGTCGACGACAAGAGCCTGTGGTGGGGCGCCATCCAGGGCCTGCTGCGCCAGCTCTCGCCCGAGGAGAACAAGGGCCTGGCCGCCATCTGGCTGCCGGAAGAATACGACCGCGTCAACCAGTCGCTCCACGGCGTCTCCGAATCGATCGGCGTCAAGAGCAGCTACACGCCTGCCGACGGCAGCCTGACCGTGACCGAGGTCATCCCCGGCGGCCCCAGCGAGACACTGCTGCAGCCGTACGACCGAATCGTGCGCATCGACGGGCAGACGCTGAAGAACCTGCCGGTGGCGGAGATCGACGGCATGCTCAAGGGCGAAGCGGGCTCGAAGGTCGGCCTGAAAGTCGTCCGCGACGTGGCGGTGTTCGACCTGGTCGTCACCCGCGCCAAGGTCCAGATGCCCAACGTCGAAGTGCAGGAACTGCCCGACGGCATCCGCCTGGTCGCCATCAGCCAGTTCAATGAAGGAACCAGCACGGAACTCAAGGACATCTTCGACGCGGCGGTCAAGGCCGGCTGCAAAGGCGTGATCCTGGACCTGCGCGGCAATTCGGGCGGCGTCTTCAGCGAAGGCCTGAAGTGCAGCGAGCTGTTCATCCCCAAAGGCCAATCACTGATGCGCATCGTCACGCACGGCAGCCAGGTGAACAACTACGTGTCGACCAACGAAGCCCCGTTCACGCTTCCCCTCGCCATCATGGTGAACGGCAGCTCCGCGTCGGCGAGCGAGATCCTGGCCGCCGCCCTGCGCGACGAACTGGCGGCCCCGCTGGTCGGCGAGAAGACGTTCGGCAAGGCCACCATGGAGAAGATCTACCCGCTGCAGAACAAGTACCGCGTCAAGTTCAC
The DNA here is from genome assembly GCA_001803235.1 of Lentisphaerae bacterium RIFOXYA12_64_32. Taxonomy (GTDB): domain Bacteria; phylum Verrucomicrobiota; class Lentisphaeria; order Oligosphaerales; family YB12-FULL-65-16; genus YB12-FULL-65-16. Next base: position 2,796 of record MHBL01000171.1, on the reverse strand, counting down.
CTATGCGGCGCTGTACTCGCCCAAGGGCAAGAGTTGGCAGAAACTCGGCCTGGTCCCGGACGTCGTCGTCGACGAGGACGATGCCATCCCCGGCAAGACCCGCAAGCTCGCGCCCGACCAGCGCCTGTCACTGGACAAGCAGCTCCGCGCCGCCTACGAACTGCTGACGCGCAGTATTCGTCTGACCACAGCGCCAGCGCCCGCGGAGAAGTGAAGGGGACAAGACGGGTTGGCGCCGCGGACAGGAGGACGCGCCCGTTCGTAGTGGGCTCGCAGTGCGCGCAACGCAGTGAAGCGCCAAGAGCCCATCCGGCGTGCAGCGTCGAGCGCGGGGATGGTGTCTTGCCCGGCGGACACCCGCCGGGTGTGCGACACCACTACGAGCGGGGCCGCGACCGATTCCCTACCCCTGTCACGTTCACGCCAGCCGCCGGTACTCCGTAGTCACCGTCAGCGGCAGCACGAGTCCGGGCGTGATCCGCTTCGGGCAACCGCCCGCCGCCTCGATCTCCATGAACCCGCCCATGTCGCTGTAGACACTGAACCGCGTCCCGGCGCCGTCCGGTTTCCGGTCCGTCGGCTGGTCCGCAATGTCGACGTAGCCCATGCCTGCAGGCGGCACCGCGGCGGTGCGCCGCACTCGCAGGCCGTTGCGCGGATCCACGTATTCGAGCCACTCCGTCGATTTCGGCAGGCTGATCTGGTAGCGTTTCCCGCAGTCGGTGCGCGTAAACCACCGTTCGCCCTGCAGCGCACGCTGGTCGTCGCTGGGGTCGTACAGATCGCGGACGAACTTGGCATTGACCTTCGGGAAGAACACGCCGCAGCCCAGGCCGCAGTCGAACTGACACAGCGTCCACGGCGCCAGCAGGCACTCGGCGCGCGATACTGCGTTCGGACCAAGGTACTCGATGCACTCGGTCACGGTCAGGACCACCGCGTTCTTGCGCTGGGCCAGGCTGATGCGCCGCTCGAACGCCGTCGGCACGCCGCGCCCCGAGCCGTTGATCAGGTCGATCTCCGCCCGAATCGTGACCGCGTTCCGCGTCGCTGCGACGACCCAGTAGCGCGCGCCCGACAGGCCGGGCGGCACCCGCCACGCGCCCGTCGCGTACTCGTAGCCCAGACACGAGCCCTCCGGCGCCGGCCACAGCCCGTCCCCGCCCGGGTTCAGGTACTTGCTCTTCGTGCTCGTGCCCAGGCACGCCTCCGGGTTGACCCGGTTCAGGACCTCGCCGTTCAGGACCGCGAACAATCGCCCCTCCAGGTCGAGCCCGGCCACCACGCCGGTCTTCTCCGTGCCGAGCAGGTGATACCGCCGCTTGCCCTTGTCGAGGAGACTGAGAAACTTGGCGCATCTCATGATGGAACCCCTTCTTGGCTGGCCTGATTTCCTCGTAGCTGCCAAGATACTTCCAGCCCGAACAGCGGTCAACCCGCGTGAGACGCGAGGTGTGATGCGTCAGCGCCCCCCGGACGGCAGACCGCCCGGTCATACCAAGGTGAAACTGGCAACGGCGCTTCCAGAGCCCGCGAGGACGCGGGCGCTCCAAAGTCGGCCCCCCGTGCCAGTCCCTGGAGCGCCCGCGTCCTCGCGGGCTCCCGGGCCCTTTCAGTTTCATGGGAGTCGCGGGTGGAACGACTGCGTGCTGGCCCATGCGTGAGACCCCCGTGGCCTTGTGCCACGGGTGAATCGGGTTCACTGGCCAAGCGTGCGCGCCCCCCCCTCTTCCCATTCCCCCGTCCGCCACCGGCGGACGGGGGAATGGGAAGAGGGGGAACAAGGTGCGGCATGGTAGCCAAATGAACCCTTTCACCTGCCACAAAAGGTGGCAGGGGTCTGGGCTCCACCCCTTACGGACGCTTTGCCGAGTCGCACTGTGCCAACTGGATTTTCCCCGAACGCGGCCTACATTATGGCGCTTTCCAGGGCCAATGTAGCTCAGTTGGTAGAGCAGCGGTTTCGTAAACCGCAGGTCATCGGTTCAAGTCCGATCATTGGCTCCATTTTTGTTTCTAGCCTGTTTTCCCTCTCATAGACCTCGCCCAAGAAACCCCAAGAAGAACGCTCGCCCTTGCATCTCGATGTTCGACTGGAATAGCAAAAGAACAGTAGCTGCGCCCCGTTGAGGCGTTGCCTTCCCACCGGGTTACCCTCGTTGTCTGTGGTGGTCAGTTCGGGGGGTGAAGACAATGACCCGGTCGAGAAAAATCACCTTCGGGACGATTTTCGTCCCCACGGGGAAGACGAGCTTTTACTTCGAGATCCTCTCCAGCGGGGGATGCAGTTCTTGGAAGGCTTTGGGACTACTTGCCCCCAGCCTGAATGAGTATTGCACGGATCTTCTCGTTGACCACATGATCCAGGGGTGTGCCGCCATATGAATCTTTGATGTTGACCTGGGCACCGTGGGCCAGAAGCGCCCGGACGACCTTTTCACTTGGTGCATAGTGCAGCATGGAAGACCTCTGACCACTGTAGTTCGCGACCAAAATATTCGGATCAGCCCCAGCGTCGAGTAGCATGATAGCAATCTCTTCGTGAGTCTCCTTGTAGAGATGCGCGGTATACGCAAGCGGAGTGTTTCCGCCCTCATCGGTAGCATTCAGGTCTGAACCAGCTCGTATCAGAGCACGCACGACTTCCGTGTGCCCACCATAGACGGCGGCATGGAGTGCTGTCCAAGTGTCTCCTGCCATGTGTCCGCAGTAAAGGGTGCTCATTATCCCAAAACGTGCATCCAATGGTACACCCTCGCTCAGAAGGCGCTGCACCTCCCCAATCTGTCCGCAGAG
>MHBL01000170.1 GCA_001803235.1 Lentisphaerae bacterium RIFOXYA12_64_32 | reverse complement strand
GGACACGCCGGGGGTACTCGCTGCACGCGACGGTCACGAATCTTGAAACAGCCATGGACGTGCCCCCCAGCACCTTGCGAGTCGCCGCGTCGAGGCGTACTGTAGAGTCCGGGACTTGGGCGATGGTGCGCAGGGCAGTCAAATGGCACTTGCACCATTCCGCGAACCTCGATGGCGAGGGCGACGAGGATTGCGAGCGATTCCGGAGGGAGGCAAACATGCGGTACCTGGTAGTCGTCAGTGCTGTTTTGGCGGCGGTCGGCGCGGCGTCGGCTGCGAATACGGGGAACATCGCGGCGTCGGCGCGGGTCACGTGCGAGCCGGCGCTCGACGGGCCAGTGACGACGCTGATTGATGGGAAACTCGCTTCCGTTGCATTCAAAGTGGGATCGAAGGGGCCTGGGGCGGTCACGTTTGCCTGGGACGTGCCGCGGCAGGTGAGCAAGGTCCGGTTCCAGCAGGCGTCGGACCAGTACCGCATGGACGCCTGTGTGGTTGAGGGCGACAGTGGCGGCAAGGGCGTGTTCACGTCCCTGGCGGAGAGCAAGGAAGCGCCGTTGAGGCGGTGGGTCGAGATCGCGTTTCCGGAGACGGCGGTCATGTCGCTCCGCCTGCGCGCGACCGCGGGCGAGTCGAAGGGGCAGCGCGCTTATCCGTGCTTTAGTGAAATCCAGGTTGTCGGCGTGGCGCTGGCGACCGACATGCAGACAGCACAGAAATTGGGGAACCCGGCGAGCGGCATTCCGAACGTCCTGCCGGCACGCCAGAGCACGCCGCTGGTCAGCAACGGTCAGGCGCCGGTGATCCTGGCACCGGCGGCTGGGCCGGGGCAGGACGCAGCACGGCAGCTCGCCACGGCGCTCGAGCAGAAGCTCGGGCAGCCGGTCGCGGTGGTCAGCACGCTCGAGGCCGCGCCGCTCGGCAAAGCCACGGTCATCGCGCTGGGCAGCCTGCTCGACAATCCCCTGATCGACCGGCTCTACTGGAGCAGGTACACGTTCGAGGACAACCTGTTCCCCGGCCCGGACGGCTACACGGTGCACACCGTCTACGACCCGTATCCGTGGGGCGGCGGGCAGGACGTGATCATCCTCGGCGCCAGCCGCCCGGAGAAACTGGCCGCGGCCGTCGAGCGGTTCCTGGGCGCGGTGCAGGGCGTCGGGGCCGAGGCGAGCTTGCCGTACACGCTGATCGTCGAGCCGTCGCGCCAACTTGCGGACGCCGCACGCCAGAAGCTGCTCGACACGCCCGCCGACCCGTCCTTCACGGACTTCCGCAAGTACGCCGAGCTCTATCTCCAGAGCGGCGAAGCGGCGTACGCGCAGAAGGCGAAGGCGGCGCTGGACATCATGGTCGATACCTACGCTGCGGACCCCGCACGGCACGTGCCCTGGCCGGAGGAGACGACCAGCGGCGAGATCGCCGCGGCCTGGGACGCGTTCGAGGAATGCCCGCTGCTCCCCGCCGAACGCCGCGCCGCGTACGTCAACGTGTTCCTCAGTTTCACCGGTGGCCTGGTGGGGAACTGCTACGAGTACAAGAAACTGGCGGACGACGATTTCATCATGGCCTGGAACCACACGACGTTCCCGCTGCTCGGGCTGTACTTCGGTTCGCGGTACTTCGACCGCTACTACCACCTGAGCGACGTGGCGGAATGGCTGCGGCGCGCCAAGCTCGGCTTCACGAAATCCGCGCGCTCGGCCAAGGCGCCCGAGGACGCCGACTCGTACATCACGCACACCATGGCGCACATCATCCATTACAGCCTGGCTGAAGGCGACCTGCGCTTCTTCACCAGCGGCAAGATGAAGGAGTACGCCGACTACGTGGTGGGCTACGGCGACAACCGCCAGTGGCAGTCCGGTTTCGGCGACAGCGGCGTCAGCTCAAGACCCACGGCCGCGCTGGAGACTCTGCCGTTCGCCTATTGGTGGACCAAGGACGGCGCATACCGGTGGATCCTCGAACACATCGCACCGGACTGGAAGAACCCGTACTGGCCGGACATCCCGGCGGTCCCGGCTGAGCGGTTCGTGGGGCTGAACGTGTTCCCAATGGATCCGATCATCTATGCCTACACACAGAAAGGGCCAACCTACGCCGAGCAGTTCAAGAAAGCCGACGTGTCCGCCGAGCAGGCGTTCGACAAGATCAGTTTCCGCGAGAACTGGGACGTCACCGGCCAGTACCTGCAGCTCGACGGACTCGGCCGCGGGAAACACCTGCACTTCGACACCAACGCCATCATCGAGTTTGTCCAGGACGGCGAGCGGTGGCTCCTGGACCACGATTACCTGACCCGCAACACCACCGAACACGCCATGCTGAGCGTGCTGCGCAACGGCCGCGGCGAGGAGCTGGTCCCCAGCCTGGCCGGCCTGGCCGCGTCTGGCGAGTTGCCCGACATGGCCGCCACGCTGACGTGGGTCAAGGACTACAACGGTACGGACTGGGAGCGGCGCATTCTGTGGCGCAAGGGCGGGTGGTTCTTAGTCCAGGACACCGTGACCGCTCGCGGCGACGCGGACTACGACTTCGAAGTGACCTGGAAAACCGTTGATCGCGGCAACCAGCGCGTTGAGCCCGATGGCCGGTTCGTCGCCAGCCGCACCGCAGCCAACGTCAGCCATGGCCTGAACGTGATCGACGACCCCGGCGCGCAGAACGGCAAGGCGGCGGTGCTGAGCGACTCGACGGCGCGGCTCGTGTTCGGCGTCGACCTGCCGGCTGACGCGGTGACAGTCAACGTGGTGGCCTCCTGCGTCGACACGGGGAGCGATTCGGTGTGGCTGTCTATCGACGGCGGCGAGCCGGTGGCCTGCCACCTGTCCATCGGCAAGTACGGTCCGTCGTCGTCGCAGCCGTCGAAGGACCAGCCGAATTCCACACTCAAGCTCGAGCGCGGCGGTCAGCACGTGGTGAAGGTCACGCTGCGCGAGAACGCGCCGGTGCGCCTCGACCGTATCGAGTTCACGCCCGCCGGTGCCCAACCGGTCGTGGTCGAGGCGGAGACCGCGCCGGCGCCGGACCCCGCGCTGCTGGGGCCGGCGGTGGACAATTCGCTCTACATCGAGTCCGCTGTGCCGGTCGGCGCGCGCGTCACCAACCATGAGCGGAAGGGCATGAGCGTGCCGATCAGCATCCTGCACCAGCGGGTGCCACGGAAGCTCGAGGCTGGCGAGACCGCGACGTTCTGCTCGCTGATGTTCGCCACCGACGCACGGCACGCGACGAACTACCGGGTCACGCAACGTGGCGACCGCCTCTACAGGATCGCCGCCGAGTCGGGCGACGCGGTGGCCGGGTTCGGCGCGGTCCGGCGCGACTCGTGGCAGTGCGACGCGGCCGCGTGGCTGGTCGAAGGCGCGACCGTCTCGGCCGTTGCCTGCCGCAGCCTCGGCCTGGGCGGCGGACGTCTGAGCTTCGAGCCGGCAGCCGACGTGCAGTTCGACGCCGCGCAGAACAAGCTCAGCATCCGGACACGCGTGGCCACGACGGTCACCGCCGAGGGCGCGACCCTGGACGGCACCGCCCAACTCACGCCCGGCGCGGCGGAGCGGACGGTCACGGGGTTCGACGCTGCAGCGCTGAAGTGCATTCTCGAAGCCAGCGCCGGCTCGGAAGTCGCGCCGAACCCCGCCACCGCGGAAGCGCCGGCTGCGAAACCGTTGTGGACAGCGGAGCTGGGCAAGAACGTGCCGGTCCTGCGTCTGACGCCAATCGACTTTGGCGGCGGCAAACCGGTGTCGTTGCTGGTCGCGTCTGGCTCTGGCGCGTCGCGGCTGGACGACGGCAAGGTCACGTGGACCTTCTTCGCCAAGGGGATCGTCCGCGACGTCGCGCCGCTGCGCTTGACCAAGGGCGCGCCGCCCGACGTCCTGGTCTCCAGCGTTGACACCTACTACTACGTGGTCGACGCGACCGGCAGCGAAGTCCGCAAACAGCAGATGACGGGCATCTACTTCAGCGCCGACCACGGCGAGAAGCCCTGGCAGGTGTGGTGCACGCGCGCCTTCGACACCAAGGGCCAAGGCGTCGACGACCTGATCGTCACGACCCTTGCCAGCATGGAGAGCTGGGGCCTGGACGTGACCGGCAAGAAGCTCTGGCGCACGCTGGCGGCGTACCACGGCTGCATGGACTTGCGCGCGGCCGACATCGACGGCGATGGCCGCCTGAAAATCGTGGTGGCCGACAAGTACGGGTCCGTGCGCGTCCTCGCGCCGGACGGCTCGGCGTTGTTAAGCAGCAACACCTCGATCGGCGACGTGGCGTTCGATTTCCTGCCCACGGCCGGTGGCAAGATGAACATCGTTCACGGCTCCTCGACCGGCGACCTGAAGTGCTGCGATTCGCAGGGCAAGGATCTCTGGCGGTTCGACAACTACGGCTACGCGGTCGAGCGCATCGTCTGTGCCGACGTGAACGGCGACGGCAAGCCGGAGGTGCTGATCGCCTCGGCCACGGGGTACCTGTTCTGCCTGGACGCGGACGGCCAGACGCTCTGGGCGCGACGCGTCGGCTTCATGGTGCACGATCTCGCGCTGACCGGCGGACTCATCGTCGCCGGAACCGAGGACGGCATGGTCGCTGCACTCGACGGCCAGGGCCAGGAACAGTGGCGGGTCACGGTCGAGGCGCCCGTGATGAAGCTGGCGGTGTTGGGCGAGACGGTGGCCTGCGGACTGGGCGACGGCCGCGTGCTCGGTCTGCCCGTGCGGCCGTGAGCGCGGAGAAACCGAGTTCGGTGACTGGCACAGGGCTGTTTCAAGATCTGGCACCGCGTCTCGGAAGGCCATGCCCCCGCGCACACCAAGTAGGGGCGGCCTGTCCTCAGGCCGCCCCCCCCCGGCGTGGGGACACGCCGGGGGTACTCACCGCACGCGACGGTCACGAATCTTGAAACAGCCCTGTGACTGGCATCGCTTGCATGGCCGATTCGAAGAGAGATAGTACACGTACATGCATGTACACGTACGCGAACGCGAACGCGACGGAGTCGGGCCATGGCCACAAAGACGATCAGCATAGACCTCGAAGCTTACGAACGGCTGCGGAGGGCCAGGATGGGCGACGAGTCCTTCAGCCGAGTTATCAAGCGGGTCGTGCGGCCCGCGATCGATTTGAGTTCATACTTCGCCAAGTTGGACCGGCATCCGCTTGGAGACGCCGCGCGCGATGCGGTCGCCGCACATGAACTCGGTCGGCACAGGCCGGCACAGAGGGACCGCTGATGGCCTGCCTGGACACAACGTTCCTGATCGACTTAGGCCGACGAACGGGAGAGCGTCGCCTGCAAGCGCGGAACAAGCTCAAGGCTCTCCTGGCATCGGGGGAGCGTCTTGTCACCACGCGTTTCAATGTTGCCGAATTGAACGTGGGCGTGTTCCGGTCGGACGACCCGACCGCGGAGCGATTGGCGATTGCCAGTCTGCTTTCGGGAATCGCCGTCATCGAGTTCGATGAGACGGCCGCTTTGATCTTTGCCCGTCTTACCGCCAGCCTGCAGGCGATCAGCCGCCCCGCAGGCGACCTGGACGTGCTGATTGCTGCCACTGCCCTTGCCGCCAGCGAGCCCGTTCTGGTCACCCGCAATCCCGCCCACTTTGCCGACATGCCGGGCTTGGATGTGCAGGGGTATTAGCCGCCGTAGCGGCTGTGAGTGAGGTGCTGCTCCGGGAAGCCCGCTGCCGGGTGACGGTGATGGTGCACCTGGCCGTGCCCGACTTGGATGGCAACGGGCCGCCGAGCGGGATTAGGAGCGGGATTACGATTGCGGAAGGAGACGACCATGTTCAAGTGTGCGTTCCTGGGTTGCGGGCCGCGGGCCAAAGGGCATGCGCGAGTGTACAAGAACATTCAGCGCGGCCGGATCGTGGGCATCAGCGATTTGGACGAGAAGCGCCTGCAGGCGTTCGGCGACGAGTTCGGCGTCCGCAACCGCTACCGCGACGCGGCGGAGATGCTGGACCGGGAGAAGCCCGACGTCCTGCACCTGGTGACCATTCCCGGGTTGCGCGTGCCGTTGCTGACGTTCGCCGCCGCACACAAGGTGCCACTGGTCATTGTCGAAAAGCCGATCGCGTTGTGGGGCGAGGACTACAAGCAGATCAAGGCGCTGGGCGAGCAGAGTCAGACCAAGTTCGTCGTCAACACACAGCTTCACTTTCACGGCCGCAATCTCGAGCTGAAGCGCGACGTGGCGGACGGCCGCATCGGCGAAGTCCGGCACATCGATGTCAGCGCGCGCTCGACGCCGCTGGACCAGGGCGTGCACGTCCTGGAATTGGCGCACAGTTACAACGGCTTCAGCGCGATGGCGAAGGTGTTCGGCAATGTCGCGGGTGGCAAGAACCTGGCCTCACGCCAACCGGCCCCCGACATGGCCCAGGCCTACATCGACTTTGCCAACGGCGTACACGCCTCGTTCATCACCGGCGCCTGCGCGCCCATTGCGACCAAGAACGAATCCATCTACCACCACAAACGCATTGCCGCGTTCGGAACGCGCGGGTTCGTGCAGTGGACCATGTGGTGGTGGGAACGCCTCGTCGACGGTAAGTACGAGCGGGGCGAGCACGACTACGGCGTCGAGGACGACCAGGCCCAGGCACGCCTCACCGAGGCCGCCTTCGACTGGCTCGAGGACGAGAACAAGCCGCACCCGACGCGGCTGGAACTGAACCTGGTGCAGTTCAACGCGATCCTGGGGCTTTACGTCAGCGCGTTGCGCAACGCGCCCGTGGCACTGCCGTTCGACCCGCCGGACGGATTGTACGGCGCGCTGAGCTTCCGCCTGACGTAGGTGGCGCCGGGCTGCCGCGACTGGCATCAGCGTCCGAGGGCTTCGATCGTGATTTCGACGTCCGCCTTGGCGTAGACCCAGTAACCGAGATGCGGCAGCAGTTCCTCGGCCTTGACGTAGGCCCCGTTCACCCACACCCAGACGGGGCCGCGGATGTGACTGTCGAAGATTTCTTCGACAGAGTTGTCGGCCGGCAGCGTCGCGAGCGAGACCAGGTTCCAGCCGCTCTTGAGGGTGAGCACGTATTTCGTCGGGTCGGTGCCGCGGTCGAGCTCGAACTTGTTGCTCATGCCGTCCCGGTCAAAGTCGTCGTCGGGCAGTACGTCCGCGAGGGTCACGATCGCGTCATCGGCGTCCGCAGCGGCGATGGCCTGCTCCCAGTCGTCCGACATGCCGTCCGCATCGCTGTCTTCGTCGGAGAGCGTCTTGGTGTGGATCGTGATGGCGCCGAGTCCGGCGTTGGTCGGCGTTCCCAGTGTGATGATCACGGTCTCTGCCCACTCGGCCGCGTCGTCGTCGGTGACCGTCACCGTGATGTCGGCCTGCGTCTGACCGGCCGGAATGGTGACGGGGCTGGCGCTGACCGTATAGTCCACGCCTTGGGTCGCCGTGCCGGACAGCGTGAAGGGCACAGCGACGACCACTCCCAGTGCCTCGGACAACTGCACCTGCACGCCGACCGCGCCGGCATCCTCCCCCGTCGCACTGGTGGCGACGGCGAAACTCACCGTTGCTGTGGTCGCTGCGTACTGGGCCGTCACGGTGACATTCGCGGTCACACTCGTGTCCGTGCGTGGGTTTGCCGTCGAAGTGTCGCTCCACTGGGTGAAGGCCCAGCCCGGGTCCGGGACCGCGGTCACTGCCGTGCCGCTGCCGCCGTGGTCCACCGTTTGTGACGACGAGCCGGTGATCGCGCCGTGCGCGCCCGCGTTGTAGGTCAGCGTGTACGGGTTGATCGCGAAGTTCGCGGTCACCGTGCCGGCCGCTGTGAGCGTGACGGTAGTTGACGCGGTCCCGGGGCTGGTCACGGTCGCGCCGCCGCCCGAGGTCCAGTTGACGAACGAATAGCCGGTCGCCGGTGTTGCGACGATCGCTTGCCCCGACGCGACGGTGTGCGCACCTGCCGTCGGACTGGTCGTTCCGCCGGCGCCCGGCGATACGGCCATAGTCAGCTCGTATTCCGCCGGTGCGACGTTGAACGCGGTCCATGCCGAGTCGATGAAATTCGGATTGTCCGTGGCGAAGACAGTCGTCAGATATGCGTTCGCCGTATCGTTCGGGTGCGACGGATCACCGCTCACGTAGATCGCCTTCTGCATGTTTGCCTGACCTGACTCGTCGTCGGGGTTCGCCAGATCATCGAAAAGGTCGAACACGGCGACGTTGTCCAGGCCGGTCCGGGTGTGGTAGGCGGTCAGCCAGGTGCCTTTGAGCCAGTTGTTGAAGTCGCGCGCCCGGTCCGCGTCGGCGGCCGTAGTCTGTTCGGCGACCAGCGGCGGCGAGGTCACGGGGATGAACAGAATGTCCGGGTTGGCGGCGAAGATATCTTCGAGGGCGTGGTAGGTGTAAGTATTGTAGGTGTAGGTGTTTCCTGGGCCGTCCGGATGCCGGAATACCGCCTGGTAGTTCGTGATGGTCGGCGTGCTGTCGAACGGATCGCCGGGCGCCGTTCCCGCACCCGTAATGCCACTGTTCGGGTAGCAACTCTTGAACATGACGATGCGGTTCGTGCCGGTGCTGCAGCCGTAAACCAGGATCCCATCGAGGTAATCGTTGAACCACAGAATCCACTGGTACACATCCGTGGTGTCGCCAGGGATGTCACCGAGTGATGCCGGCCGGCCGGTGTCCGGATCGAGGGTCGTGCTGTAGGTGATCTCGTTGACTTCATCCACGTAGGTCTTCGCATCCAGAGCTGTCCTCAGACTGTTGTCGAGCCAGTTCTGCCCCACGGAATGATGAATGAAGACCAGGTCGTCAGTGTCGGTTGGAGTCGCCACGAAGTTTGCGGTAACGGTCGCATCGCCGGTCAGGGTCGCGGTGGTTGATGCGGAGCTCGCATTGCCGATGACGACACTGCCGCTCGATGTCCAGTTCACGAACGAATAACCGCCGCCCGGCGTCGCGGTGATGGCCTGCGCCTCGTTGGTGTTGACCGTGTGCGCGCCGGCTGTGGGCGTCGTCGTGCCGCCCGCGCCCGGCGACACCGCCAGGGTCAGGGTCGCCGAGAGGGGGATGAGGGCGAAGTTGGCTGTGACCGTGCAGTCGCCGGTGAACGTGACGCTGGTGCTGGCGGAGTTCGGTGCCGTCACGGTCGCGGACCCGGTCGCAGTCCAGTTCACGAACGTGTAGCCCCCGGCGGGCGTGGCGGTAATGCTCTGCGGCGAAGTCAGGGAGTGCGTGCCGGCCGCAGGCGTGGTGGTGCCGCTGGCGTCGGGGGAAACGGCCAGCGTCAGATCGTAGGCGGTCGGCGTGCCGGCGACGCCCTCGTACGCGCCCATGTCCACCGTCGTGTTCTGGACGCGCGTCTGCCCGGCAAGGTCAGTCGTCAGGCTGCCGGGCACTGCCGCGTTGCTGCCGGTGTTGGATGACGGACTCTCGGCGGTCAGGTGCAGCCCGTCGTCAAGGGTTCCATACACGCCGTCCGCACCCGCTGGCGAGCCGGTGTTGAAGAACAGCGGGGAGGTGTCGATACAACCGGTGCCGAAATAGGGCTCGCCGGTGCCGCCCTCGATGTTCGAGTAGGTGGCGGCGATGGCGCCGGAGGTGGGGGCCGATAGATTCGCGATCGAGTCCGGGGTGTTACCCCAATAGACGTCATTGGCGATGGCCAACTGCCGCGCCGCATTCGGTGTGTCGACATAATACCCCAGGCCTCCAGCGCCGGCGGCGCTGTTGTCGTAGAACGTGTTGTTTGCCAGGTTCGCATTGCATTCGGCGTTTAGGGAGAGACCGCCGCCACCGCCATCGGCCAGGTTCGCCTGATTGTTCACAAACAGGTTGCCGACGATGCTGGCACTGGTCACGCCGGCACCCAGATTGACCTGCGCACCGCCGCCGTTGCCGGCGCAGGTATTGCCCGCGAAGACATTGCCGGCCATTTGGAACGTGCCCGACGGGAAATTGTCCACACAGAGTCCGGCGCCGCGGACATACGCGCCGCGGAGTTCGTTGTTGAGGAATTTGTTGTCGGTGATAATCATGGTTCCGCCGTCGGAGTAGATATGCGCCGCGCCGCCAGGGATTTCGGGGTGGGGTTCATAGGGTGTGCCGCCGGCGATGTTGCCGGAGAATGTGTTGCCGCTGATCGTCAAGGTCGCGCCGTAATGCGGGTTCCGCACCACGATTCCAGCAACACCGTGAATGGACGTATTGTCACGGATGATGTTGTCCTCGACGGTAAGCTCAAAGGTCCCGGACCCGAGATGATAGATCATCATTCCGGCGCCATCGCAACCTCCGACCGGCGACTCATTGTCGTTCAATGTGTTGTTGCCGATGACATTGTTCCGAACGATGGCGCTGCCGGTTGCCGCTTCCGAGTCGAAGTACAGGTACAGGCCACAGCCGTCGTCGGAGGTGCCATTGTCGCAGGTGTTATGAGTGAAATACGACTGGGTAACCGTAATATCGCCATGGACGGCGCCGAGCCAGGCGCCACCGGCATTCATGACTGAGGAACTGTTCGTCACGGTACAATGGTCAACGACGATTGAGCCATTCGAGCTGTTAAGGATGAAAAGCCCGCCGCCAAATCCGCCGGCATTTGCCATCCTGCCATACTGAAGCGTCAACCCTGTCGTGCGAATGTCGCCATCACCTTCGCCGGACAACCTCATGACTGGGACCGACCCTCCGCCATCGAGTAGGGTTGTGGACGCCCCAGCCCCGACAATCGTCAAGTCGTAGTCCTGGCTGGTCGTGTAAGTCAACGTTGAACCGATGCTGTACGTTCCCGCGGCGACGTTGATGGTGTCGTCCAGGCCATTAGCCTGGGCGGTGGTAAGTGCCGTCTGGAACTCGGTGGGGTTCGTCACGTTGAACGTGGCCGCGCCAAGGTACGCGGACGCAAGCAGGAGAGTCATGGCCGCGGGCACCATCCAGGCTGGCTTGACCGGAAAACTGCGCATCGTCGACCTCCCTTGAATTTGAGCGACGCGATATTCCCACCGCCGCTTCGGCAAGATAGCACCCGCAAACCGAAGATGCAAAAGAACGGCAGCGGGCGGGGCGGGGTACTGCGTCAGCGCCCCCGGCCGGCGGACCGGCCGATCATGTGTGGGCGTTACTCACTGTTTGTTCGGGTCGTTCTGGCAAAGTGGCGGGAGCGGCTCGCTCCCGCGGGTGTCGGAGCGAACCGCTCCGACCACTCTACCGCAGCCCGCGAGTAACATGGGAGTCGCGGGTGGAGGGAAGGAATGTGAAACGCCGGCCAAGGGACTGGCATGTTACTCGCGGGCCGCTTTGTGCCTCCGCCGAGCTCGTCTCGGTGGGGCGACGATGGGAACAACGGAGGGGCGCCCCCGCCCCTCTCTTTCCCATCGTCGCCCCACGGCCGCAAGGACCGTGGAGGCGCGGACGAGCGAGCCGCAGCGCCTAACGGCACATCGAGACGTGAGCGTCACGGCGCCGTGTCGTTCAGGAATTCCTCGACATTGGTGTAGCCATCGCCGTCGTTGTCCTTGGCGCCATCTGCCGCGTCGGCTGGGTTCAGGCCATGCGCCTTCTCCCATTCGTCGGGCATGCCATCGTGATCGGCATCTTCCGCGGGCGCCTCGGGCTTGTACTCCGGCCAGCCCCCGACGTCCTTCGGACTGTCAATCACCTTTCCGGTGCCGTTCCGGACATCCGCGACGATGCGTGTGTCTACGGCGTCGCGTCTGGGCCGGGTTGCGCCGGCTGAATTGAGAACTGCCTCAAACGCGGTCTGCGCGCGCTCGGCGGCAATGTCTGGAAAGGCGAACGGTGTGGTCGTCCGCAGGGTTGCCTCGTCGAGCTTGGCCATGTCCAGGACCATCCGCCAGTTGTCGGCCGAGCCGTCCGGATTGCTCGGGCCGATATTGTCGGCCAGGAACACCAACGGCCGGGCGTCGTTCTTGATATCCAAATCGATGTGGACCTCCTGCTCTGCCTCACTGCTCGGCCCGCGCCGGATGTAGTTGCCCACGTACCGGACGTGCGTGCGGCCGCGAATCACGGAACAGAACTTCCCGAAGTCGTAGACCACATTGTTCGTGAAATCGTACTCGGACGGCTGCTCGCCGCGACCGTGGAGGAGCGGGTTACGCCAGCCGTTGTGCGCCAGCAGATTATGATGAAACGTGAAGCGCGTGGTCTGGGCGCCCGCCAGCAGACCCATGCTGTGAACGCCCTTGGGGTGACGATTCTTGGACAGAGCTTCGGCAATGATGCACCACTGCACGGTCACGTCGTGGGGCGTTCCCCAGGTGGACACGTTCTCGTCAATGGACCAGCTCGTCGAGCAGTGGTCCACAATCACATGATGCACCTGCGTCCCCTCGATCTTCAGTGCGTCGCGGTTGTCGGGAATTGCCCCCTGTTCGCCGTCGCCGACGCGCGCCCGGATGAACCGCAGTACGACGTCATGTGTGCAGATCCGAAGGGTCGCGTTCCTGAGGCAGATGCCATCGCCCGGAGCGCTCTGTCCGGCGATGGTGAGAAACGGCTGACTGATCTTGATGTCGTCCTGCAGGTCAATGATGCCGGCGACACGAAAGACCACGATCCTCGGACCTTCCGCAAAGCAGGCTTCGCGCAGGCTCCCGGGTCCGGCGTCGTTCAGGTTCGTGACCTCAATGATCTTGCCGCCGCGCCCACCCGGCGTCATGGCCCCAAAGCCCATCGCGCCGGGGAAGGCGGGGAGTCCGACCGGCTTCGCCTCGGGCGGTTGCTGTGCTCGGACCCAGGGCAGCAGGAAGACGCACAACGCGAGAGACAACCTCCGCCACACCCAAGACATCGCTGTTTCCTCCGGCCGTGCACAGGATGTTTTCATGGGACCGTTCTCTCCTTTCCTCGCTGGACAGAAGGTACCGGGCCGTGTGCCGGAAGCAAGAACCTTCGCGAGTTTCTCGCCCCAGAGGGACGAGGGACTGGCCGCCGGGTCTCCTGGCTGCAGGATAGAGATCGGCACTGCGAAGTCCGCGGCTGCAGCTATTGCAGACCGCTCCGGCTGATGCTATCTCTATATGGTCAATAAGCGACAAAGGAGAGGATATGAAACAGACGCGGAACAACGCGACTCCCCAAGGCGACCTACGCGTGGGCCAGGAGGTCGAAGGCTTTCACATCGAACACATTTCACCGCTGCCTGAGCTGCGCGCGGTGGTGATTCGCGCCACGCATCGCAAGTCGGGAGCGCGGGTCCTGCACGTCTTCACGGAGTCGGACACGGAGAACTGCTTCGCCGTAACGTTCCCGACCCCGCCCCCGGACGACACGGGGGTCCCGCACATCCTGGAGCACGCGGTGCTCGGCGGGTCGACGAAATTCCCGGTGCGTGAGCCGTTCTTCGAGATGGTCAAGATGAGCATGGCCACGTTCATCAACGCCATGACGTCACAGGCCTACACCGTCTACCCGGTGGCCAGTAATGTGAAGAAGGACTTCTTCAACCTCGTCGAGGTTTACCTCGATGCCGTCTTCCACCCCGAACTGAAGGAAGACACGTTTCGGCGCGAGGGACATCACCTGACACTGGAGAAGAACGCCGACCTTGCGTCACCGCTGCGAGTTTCAGGCATTGTCTACAACGAAATGAAAGGCGCCTATTCCACGCCCGAGTCGCTGATGTGGGAACTGGCCGGCCGCGGTCTGTACCCCGACACGCCGCTCGGCCGCGATTCAGGCGGCGACCCCGAGCGCATCCCCGAACTGACCTTCGAGCGGTTCCTGAACTTCCATCGCGAACTCTACCATCCCAGCAACGGGTTGTTCTTCATCTACGGCGACATCCCGACGGCCGAGCAACTGCGCTTTCTCGCGCCGGTGCTGAACGACTTCGACCGCCGTGATGTGCAGCTCGCCACGCCGCGCCAACCGCGCTGGCCGGCGACGCGGCGCGTCGACAAGGAATACCCGATTGGCACGACCGAGGACGCTGCGGCGCGTACGTTCCTGACCCTCAACTGGCTGGTCGGCGACGCGCTCGACCCGGCGCTCGGCACCGAGTGGGGGGTGCTGTCAACCCTCCTGCTCGGCAACGAAGCCGCGCCGTTGAAGAAGGCCCTCATCGATTCGAAGCTCGGAACCGACGTGTTCTTCGCCGGCTCGTGGGCGAGCGCGTACGAACAGGAGTTCCACGTCGGGCTCAAGGGCAGCGAGATTGGCCGGGCGGACGCCTTCGAGGAACTGGTCCTGGCGACGTTGGCGCGACTGGCCGCCGAGCCGTTCGCGCCCGAGCGCGTCGAAGCCGCGTTCCAGCAACTCGCCTACCAGACGCTGGAAGTGAATACACTGTTCCCGCTGCACGTGCTCCACGCCAGCAACTGCGCCTGGCCCTACGGCAGCGACCCGTTGCCTTTCCTGCGGGCGCGCCAACAGCTTGACGCCTGTCACGCACGCTACGCCGCTGACCCGCAGATGTTCAACCGCCTCATTCGTGACCGCCTCGTAAACAACCCGCACCGCCTGCGCGTGGTGCTGCGGCCCGACCGCGAAACGCAGGTACGCGCCGATGCCGCATTCGCCGCGCGCATGGCCGAACAGCGGGCGCGCTTGAGTGCCGAACAAGTCGCCGCCATTGCGAAGGCCGCAGAAGCGCTGACCGCGGCGCAAGGCGTGCCGAATTCTCCGGCGGCACTGGCCAAACTGCCGCAACTCAAGGTCGCGGACCTGCCGGCCAAGCCGCGACACATTCCCACCGAGGTCGGGCAGGTCGCCGGCATCACCGTGCTGCGCAACGACGTCTTTGCCAACGGTGTGAACTACCTCGAGTTCGACGTGGACCTGGCAGGGTTGCCGGTCGAGTTGTACGCGTGGCTGCCGCGCTTCAGCGATGCCGTCAACAAGATGGGTACGGAGGGAAACTCTTTTGCGCAGATTGCCGAGCGCCGCTCTGCCTGTACGGGCGGGCTGTGGTGCTACTCGCCCGTGCTGCGGCACGCGGTGGACCCCGCCTGCACGTTGCGGCGACTCCGATTCGGCATGAAGACGCTGGACGGCCAGGCCGAAAACGCACTGCGATTGATGGGGGACCTGATCTTCGGCGTTGACCCGCGCGACCGTGAGCGCTTGCGCGATGTGCTGACGCAGACGCAGGCGTGGTTCCGCACGACGCTGGTCAATGATGGACTCGGCACCGCCCGGCGTCGTGCGGCGCGTGGACTCAGTCGTGAAGCGGCCATCGATTACCTGTTCGTCAGCCCGGACGCCTTGCGCGTCGTTGAGGATCTGACCGGCAGGTTCGACCTGCGCGCCGACGAGACGATGCAGAACATCGAGCGCATCCGTGACTTCCTCGTTACGCGTGCCCGCTGGACGGTGAGCTTTACCGGGAGCGACGCGGTCTTTCGCACCGTGACTCGCACGCTGGAGAACTGGGCCGCGCGCCGCCGCCACGAACCCGTCGTGGACGCGCTGCCGCCGTTCCAGCCCTATGCGACACCGCCGCGCGACGGCCTGGCCGGCCCGATGAAGGTCGCGTACTGCACCAAGGTCATGCCGGCACCGCACCTCGCGCATCCGGATGTGCCGCTGTTCAGGCTCGGCGTGTACCTGGCCATCTTCGACTACTTCCTGCCCGAGATCCGGTTCAAGGGCAACGCCTACGGTGCGGGCGCTCGGTACGACGACGCGGTCGGGGTCTTCGGCCTGTACAGTTTCCGCGACCCGCGGATCGTCGAAACACTGGCGGTATTCGACGGCCTGCGCGACTACTTTGCCGCGCAGACGTGGAGCCAGGCGGACATCGACCGCGCCATCATCGGCAGCGCCAAGGAGGCCGAAAAGCCGATCCGTCCCGGGGACGCCACCGGGACGGCTCTGTATCGTCACCTGCGCGGTGATACCGATGCGCTGCGCGAGCAGCGCTATGCCGCCACGCTGCGCGCCACGCCGCAAGCGGTGCAGGAGACCGCGCTTCGCACCCTCGACGCGAATGCACCGCAAGCGGCGGTCTGCGTGGTCAGCAGCCGCGAGAAACTGGACGAAGCCAACCGCCGGCTCGGCGACGCACGCCTGACGGTGGCTGACATCCTGGCCTGAGCGCACGCGCCAGGGCTCTCACCCCCCGCGCTGCCACGCCCTTACATCGCCGCCGCAACCCACCACACGCTGCCACGCCCTTGCGGCGTGGGGCGACCAGGTGTCCCCAGCTACAACCGCTGGCCCCCCCTCTTTCTCCTCCCCTCGACCGAGGAACGAGGGAGAGGTCATCCGAACACGCGTCTCCCCGCAACACGATACTCCCCCGCCCAACGGCACCTGACCTCCCGGTGTTGCGCATCCACGCGGCGGCAGAACTCCTCCCTGCCGATGGCCTTGCTCGAGCGGTTCCGCACCCCGAGAATCACCTCGTCGTCATCGCCCAGCATCTCTTCGACGTACGTGCGGCACGGTTCCACCGCGGCGTGAACAACAGCAGATGCTAGTGATTGAGCCAGCGAGCGAGCCGGCGGGCTCTCCGGGAATCCGAATCCCGCGTCAAGACAGGGGAGGAAGGTAGGTGCGAAATCGCGGTCTCGAGCAAGACTAAAGCTGGAATATGTTGCAGACTATGATGTTACAACTTCCGCAATTGCAGATGGCAAGGCCTGACCCTTGAGCATGGCTCCACTACCACTTGCGGTTTGAGACGCGCGGTCTTTTCTGGGCGGCGTCCAGGCGGTCCAGCACGTCGTCGGGGACCAGGCCTCGGCCGGTGCGCATCTGCTCGGTCACCCGTTCCAGGAGCGCGCTTGCCGTCAACGGCTCCTCCGGCCAGACCGCGCGCCGGACCACGGTGGAGAAGGACTCACGGGCTGAGCGCTTCGCCCGCCGCAGCCTTTCGTAGGCGTCCAACTCGAGGGTGATGGTCTTGGTTGCCATGCATGTATCATACACGAAAGATGCTATCGAGGCAAGCCGAGTATGTGTCTGTTCGCAGCGGGGAATGGCAGCGGGCGCTGCGGTCGCGATGGCCTGGGCTCTGGCGTTGGCTTGTCCCGGCCCGCGTGTGGCACTGAAGTGCCATACGGAGTTGAATCGTTGACCCCCAATCGGCCTGTCGCGGGTCTTTGCCTGAGCTTGTTCACCAGAACCAAGTCGGCAACGTGGAAGCCATCACCGACGCTGACGGCAACGTCCTGCAGCGCTACGAGTACGACCTCTACGGCGCCGTCCGTGTCCTGGACGCCGACGGCAACGACATCGGCGACGCTAGCGCCGCGCTGATGAGTCCGAGATTGGGTGGCGGCCAGGTCGGGTCGGCCAGGTACCAGGCCAGATCATAGAGATCCCGGCCTTTCGTATACCGTCGCGTGAGAAGCGCGTGCAGCTTGCCGGCAAACAGGGATGGCCCCACGGTGGCGATGGCCGGTGGTTCGTCGATGCGCGGTCCCAGGGCGACGCTAGCGCTTTGCCCTGGGCTGGTATGTGTTGCCCCTACAGGGCAAGTACATGGTCGCCTCGCGGCGGGCCTGATTCTGCCGGTTCCGCTGACGCTCATTCTCCACTGCGAACGGACCGATGGATGGCACGGAGACTGCAAGGCTGGAGCCTTGCTCTACTTTCGCAAAGCGGCGGGCTGAGGTGTTCACAGAGGTCGCGCCCTTAGCTTGATAGGCATGCCCCGAGGCCCCCGTCGCCAGCGGCCGGCAGCCGCGCAAACTCGGCGAGGCCAGGCCCGGATTCCGACTCTTCCTCGTCCACTTCGTCGATTCCGCCGAGGGCCACTCGATTTGGCAAGTCCGAGTGGACGACAACGTGGACGACGAGGCGGGAATGCGGGCCTTTACATTGCCGTGGCCGGAACGACGGCAAGAATCGCGACTCCCGCGACGGTCGAACTCTTGGAGTCTCTCCGGTTGAGCCGTAGGGTTACCTGTTGGACTCGCCGCTCCGCCGCAGCGGTGGCTCATGGGCAATGATTTCTTTGATGGGCACCGGGCCGTTGCCGTTGGGGATGATCTCCAGCGTGTGTGGGCCGTTGTCGATCAACTGCACGACGCGCATGTTGTTCGTCCGGGTCGGGTCGAACTTGGGCGGCGGTTCGTACGTGTCAACGAACATCGGCACCACCTCCCACTTGACCTCAAACCCGACAGGGCACTTCGTCTTGGTGTACTTCTCCGCGGCTGCGAATCCGAAATCGTTCGGGTCAATGACCACGCGTTTCGAGTTGGACACGAATGGTTCCGTCGTGTTGCCGGCGCCGTCGGGGCCGGTCTTGCCGCCCGTGACGCTGAACTTCAGGAAGCCAGTGTCCGGGACGTCCGTGATCTTCAGGGTCCACGTCTCGACCTGCGGCAGGGGCGCGTCGCTCCCCACCGTGTAGACGGCCGGCCACCAGACTCCCGGGGCAATGCTCGGGCGCGTGACGGCATACGCCAGGGGATTGGCTGAGGGTGGCTGGCCGTCGACGAGCAACCGCGCCGTGCCCATGTTCGCCACCGGCGTGTCGGCGACGATGTCCACACGGTTGCCGGTGAACTCAACCTTGATCGCCCCGTCTGCCGCCGGCTGGACCGGAATACGCCGGACCCACTGGGCGTGCGGGGTTTCGAAGCCCGGGTTGTACTGCAGGTGCTTCCAGATGAGCGACTCCATCAGCTCGCAGCCCTTGTCGTTCAGGTGAATATCGTCCCGCAGCAGGTCCTTGATTTCCAGTTTGTTCTCTTTGAGATGCTGCGCCCACTCTTTGCGCACATCGACCAGTTCGCAGTCGTACTTCTCCGCAATACTGCGGATCATTGCCGACTCTTTATCGTGCTCGGTCTCCACCCACTTGTTGCCCTGGTGCGACAGGTGGTGGGTGGCCACCAGGATTTCGGCCGTGGTGCGGGTGCGGATCTCGCGGATGATCTGCTCCCACTCGCCGGTCTGGCCGCCATAGACGTGGAAGACGACCAGGTCCGGGTAGTCGGGATAGAGGTCGTGCTTCGCCGTCTTGATCAGCCGCTCGGCCGAGAAGCCGCCGATGGCGCGGTTCGAAAAACTGAAATCGGCCGCGAAGTACTTATCCTGCAAACGCTTGCCGATGCGGTGCGACCACTCCTGCGCCGTGATGGACTGCCCGTAGAAGAGCACGCGCACCGTCTTCCGCTCCTTAGCCGTGCTGGTCGCAAGCGCGGCCATGGTACGGGAGAGCCGCCGTCCCAGTTCGGACGGCACAACGTCCTCCGGGATGGTGCGCTCCGGCATTTCCCGCACGGCGATGTCCGTCCAGAAGTAGTCGGCGAAGCCAGTGACACCTTTCGACAGGATGCCGGCGCGGAAGCCGATCGACGCCGTCCCGGCGGGCGTCACGAAGTTGGTGTTCGCAGCGCGCCACTGGTCCGGGACCTTCTGAATGTCCAGGCCGCCGAGACTGCGGTGCCCGATGAACCCACCCTTGCTGTCGAAGAACATGACCCCGGCATTGCAGGAGGCCCACTCCGCCTTGCCATCCACTCGGCCTCGCTGCAGGCAGGAGACGCTGTAGCCGGTGGTTTCCTTGACGGGAATGCGCACGTCCCAGCACGGCTCGATGTGGGCCTCGGCTGCGGTCCCGAGCCACAGGGCGGTCCTGCCATCGACCCGCTTCACGCCCCAGAAGGTCGCGTCCCTGGCCGCGGGCGCGAGTGCCTCGGCGTTCGCCATGCGCCAGCCGTTGACGTCGCTCTTCGCGCGGGCGTCCGGCGGCAGGGGTTCGCTGTCGGTGAAGGCGCCGTTGCGGACCAGGTTGGGGCGGGGGCTATCGGCGCTCAGCGTGTACCGCCCGTAGTCCGTTGTCGTGGTGTTGTTCGCGGCGGTGCCGTGCAGGGCCATCTGGATGCGACGCCCCAGCTTGACGGTCTGGTCGGGCCGGTCGTCATTGTCGTCCACCGAGACGTCCAGGTTGATTTGAGTCCCATCCTGCAGTTTCAGCGGGCTGCCGTCGACCGGGGCGATGGTCCCTTCGACGACGTAGCCGCCGCCGTGCTTGCGACTCACACACTCGAGCACCACGGGGAACGGCTCCTTGCCGAAGATGCGCACCGGGCAGGCCGCGGCGGCATCGCCCAACCGCGGCGCAACCACGGCCTGGACCGCGCCGGCGGTCAGCGCCGCCTCGCGCCGCTCGAGCGGCCGGACATCGACGAACAGCTCCAGGCCATCGAACAGGTAGGGTTGCTTGTCCTCCTCCGCGTTCATGGGCGGCCGCAGAATGTTGTCCGTGACCGTGACCAGGAAGTGGATGCCGGCATCCGTCCAGGCTGTCTTCAGGGTGTAGGACAGATCGTCCGGCCCGCTCCAGAACGCCGGGCTGGGCGCGCCTTCGACCGGGCGGCCGATGACCGCCTGGGCCGGGGACATGGCGGCCTGCGCAGGCATGTCGGCCCATTTCGCCGTATCCCCGTCCAGCCGGAATGCTCCGGACAACCGATGGATCCGGGTCATCGTTCCATGGCTGAAGAAATCGCCGGCTTCCACGACCGCGAAGAACTGCGCGTCGACGTGATACTGCACGCGCAGCCAGTGCTTGCCCTTCTCCATGCCGCCCGTTTGCCAGACGATCGGGACGGTGCGCGTCTCCTTGGGGGCGAGCTTGAGTTCCTTTGCCTGCGGCGTGGCGAGGCCGGCCGACACGGTGACCTCGAGAGCGGCGTTGATCGGGCGGTCGTACGGGTTGCAGATCGTGGCCGGGACTTCGACGCGCGTCATCGGCTCCAGTTGCGTGTGCGCACAGGTCACCGCCACGCCCTGCGCGTTGATCGCGAACGAGTCGGGGACGGCAAACAGGTAGACCGGTTCCGAGGACAGTTCCAGCGCCAGCAACCCCGCCTCGCCCGTGGTGAAGGACCGAGGATTGCCCAGGTAGTCCATGCCCTTGAATGTGACACCGGCCGTTGCCGCCGCCCTGAACACCAGCGACACTGGCCGATCGGCGAACAGCGCGACGCTCGTCTGGCCGCGTCGGTCGGTGAGTGCGACACAGGCGGTCCCGGTGACGTTCGTCGGGATGAAACGCGCCGCGGTCGTCTCGACCAGGACCGACTGCACCGCCGCCAGGGCCACCCCCTTCTCGGTGACAAACTGGTCGCCGGGCGAGAACCCCGGGTACGGCTGCGAGGCGCGCATCAGCATGAAGTACTTCTCCACCCCGTCAGCGCGCTCGACCAGCAGCGACTGCACCTGCCAGCAGGCCGAGAGGTGCTCGTTGGTCATCATGATGGCGTCCACGCTGACCTGCACGCCGTCGCGCGTGCGGCGCGCCCGGCCGCCGTATAGCTTCAGCAGCTCGTCATCGGTGGCGGGACGGCCGTCGATGCGGCCCGGTTGGTGAATGCCGCACTCGCTGTTCCACATCGGCAGGACCCGGCCGATGTGCTTGCGCATGCTCTCTCTGACCGCTTCCACCCGGCCCAGTTCGCGATTCGCCAGCGGCGAGCGGCCGATGTAGTTGTGGAAGGACAGGATGTCCAGGTACTGCCCGCCGCCCGCCGCCAGCACCGCCTCGGTCCACTCATGGTACTGCGACGTGCCGCAGGGGCCGACGACCTGTGCCGCCGGATCGACGTCCTTGATGATCTCATGCGCCTGCTTGAGCAACGGCACGTACACCGCCGGGGTCATGCCGTGCGGATGGCCGGCATTCGGTTCATTGAAGATCTCCCAGTACTTCACCTTGCCCTTGTAGCGCGTGGCCAGGGCGCGGACATGGTCCGTGTGGACGCGCGGGTCCGCCTTCCAGTCATCCACCGTCTTGTACCTGCCGGCCTCCCAGAAGCCGATGCTGATGCAGTACAAGACATCCAGCCCCATGCTCACGCACGTGTCGACCAGTGCATCGCTGGTGGCGTAGTTCGGGGTCCCGTCCTTGGCCCGTCCGAAGATGGGCTGGATGATGCGCTCGGCGCTGGTCCCGAAACTCGGCGTTTCGGCGTTGAGCCCGGCATAGGACGCGAACATGGCACTGGCAGGAATGTTCTCTCGGGCCGGCAGCGGCAGGCGCATGGCGAAGAGGAACCGGGCGGACTTGATGACCTTCTCCTCGGCGTCACGTGCGGTCACGGTCAGTTCGTACAGGCCGCAGCGATCGGGTTGGATCGCGTACTCAACCTTGGCCGGGGCCCCCGGTGTCACGGCCACGGCGCGGGACTCGGCGGCGAGGACCTCGCCCATGAATCGCTTCACTTCGACGTCGACTCGGGCCTGGTTGCCGAACAGCCCGGTCGAGGCTTCCGCAATCGTCACGGTGACCGGGATCGGCTGGGCATTTGGGAAGTACCCGAACGTGTCCTTGGGCAGGTCGATGGCGATGCCGTCAAGGAGCGCTCGATGTGCGAGTTCATCGAGGTGCCGCTGTGCCTGCGCCTCGGGAGTAGCGTCGGGAGAGCCGGTCGCGTAGAAACCGGCGATCTCGGCGGCATCCAGGGCGCGGGAGAAGATGGCCAGTTCGTCGAGGTCGAACGTCCCGGTGGACTTGTGGCTGGCCGTGCTCCCGACCTGCAGGCCGCCACGGGTGTCGATCTCCGGGACCTGGTGCCGGCTGGCGGGCGTGAAGGAATGGCGGTAGATGCCGTCGAAGCCCTGCGCGCCGGCCAGCTTGCCGTCGACATAGAGCTGCAGCGTCTTGCCGTTCACCACCCCCGCGACCTGGTGCCAGACGTGCGGGGGCAGGAGCACATCGCCCGTCCGCACAACCACAGGGCCTTGCCCTTCGCCCTGGCCGGCCGGCCGGCCCAGCACAAAGTCAATCCCGAACCCATTGGCGACCAGTCGCCAGCCGTTGGAGACGCCGTCGCCCACCGAGGCGAGCACCACCCGCTCCTGGCTCTGCGCGGGGAACGTCGTACGCACCCACAGTTCAAGCGTGAAATCCGTGCCTGCCACGCCGTAGAAATGCGTGCGTCCGATGCTCGACACCATCGTGCCGATACGGAGGGCCGGCTTACCGGGCCAGCGCCCGCCTACCCATTGCGGGTAGTCCTGATCCTTGCCCGCAAAGTAGTCGCGGCCGGCAATGACCATTTCGCTGAACGGGGCGCTGTCGAGGAGATTCCGCGTGACCAGCCCCTTGCCTTCGCTGAACGTATAGAGCTGGACCATCCCCGCGGCCTGCCGCTTGCTTTGCACGGCCGCCTGCCAACTCTCCAGGCTGGCTGCCGACAGACCCGACACGGTCCCGAGGAACGCGAGTGCTAACGACCGGGATTGGGGTAACATGGGTGACCTCACCAGCGTGTGTTGTCGGTGAAGAGGGTGGCCTTGTACAGCGCCTCGACATGGCCGTCGGCGGCCATGACATTGCTGCGGAATCCCGGATGGCGCGCGTCCGGATACGCGCCGTTCCAGCCCTTGTTGATGTAGTGGAAGTACCCGGACCACGTCCCGTTCAGCGGATCGATCGTGGAGTCGCCGGCGAAGATCGTCTTGGCGGGGGTCTTCACGACCGTGGAACGGATGGATTCGAGGCCGTTGTTGGGCGAGAACCGCACGTAGTTCATGCCGTAGTTGTACCAGGTCGGCAGCGTCCAGTGATTCGGGTCGGTCGCGAGGGGAACAAAGACACCACCGGCGGGCGGCAGGTTCGCGTCGTAGGTCGAGTCGGGGAGACGGCGCTGGGGACAGCGTGCGAACGTCGCACCGGCGTTGATCGCTTTGCGTGCCGTGTTGTAGCTCTGGTAGTAGTCCGAGCCGCTGCCATACCCATACTGCGAGAGCAGATAGGGCAGCCATGTACAGTAGTTCGCCCCGAACGCGGTGTTGTTGGTGCGGCCGGGGATGTAGTACTCATCGTTGTCGCTGGTGTAGAGCAGCACCGTCAGCATCAGTTGCTTCTCCTGCGAGACGCAGAGGGCGTCCCGAGCCTTGTCCTTCGCCTGGGAGAGGGCGGGCATGAGCAGGGACGCCAGGACCGCGATGATGGAGATTACGACCAGTAACTCGATGAGCGTGAACGCACGTTGCCCGGTCGCGTGGCTGACCGACCGGGCAGCCGCCGTGGGCAGCCGCGCGTGCGGATTCCGCACGGCACTGGCGCCATCGGCACGCCCTGCCTGTGGTTCGGCGGGTGTGAAACGTCGCGTCTGAGTTCGTTCCATGAGCCTGTCTCCTTGCTCTGGTCTCGTTCGTAATCGCCGTCGTAATCGTCTCGCAGCGGCCTGGCCGGCCCGGCCCCGCCTGACCGTACCGCGGGCGGCCCTCCGCCCGCCATCCGAGCCTTGTGCCACGTGTGTGTCGAGAAGCGGGCGGAGGGCCGCCCGCGGTACGGTCAGAAGGTGTCATGGCCCTGTTCCGCCGATTGTACAGGTCGCATGATTTTGCCATTCCCGGCCGGGGCCCCCAATCATCGTCTTGTCTGCGGTAACACCCAGTCACCGTGCCACGACGGCACCGACGGGCCGCGTCTACTCTCCACAGGACTTGCCGACAATGAGCCGGGGCGTTACGGCAACGTCCCCGGGCTTGCGGCCCTCGATCATGGCCATCAGTGCCTTGATCTCGCGACGTGCAAAGGCCGCCGGATCCACTTCGAACCGGGTCAGCGGCACGGGACACGGAATCTGGATGCCGCGGTTCGCCAGCGCCATGACGCCGATGTCCTGGGGGATGCGGAACCGGCGGCAGAGCAGTTCGAAGATGACGCCCATGCAGCCCTGGTCGTTGAGGACAAGGAACGCATCCGGCGGTCCGTCGGGTCGGGCCAGGGCCTGGCGCGCCTGCGCCACCCCGGCGGCGTGGCTGTCGGCATCGCCGGCCTGGAATGTCGCCTGCATCGGCAGCCCGTGCTCCGCGTACGTCGCGGCGATGCGTGCCGTCGCCTGTGCGACCACTCCGGTGCCGCGCGTCTCGGCGTGCATGAGCACCGCGATGCGGCGATAGCCGCGCCCGAGCAGATAGTCCACCCCGCGGCACACTGCGTCGAATCGCCCCGCCTCATCCGACACGTTGCTGCCGGGGCGCATGTGGGGGATCGCCGGGTGTTCGGCGAGCCAACCGTTCAGTGCATCACTGCTGCACAGCGGGATCAACCCGCGCAGCCTGCCGGCGTCCACATCCTGCCCGAGATCGGCCAGGAACAGCGCCGGGGCTTCCTCGTCCGTCGGCAGATAGAGCCCGGCGCTCCAGCCCAGCCGCTTGAGCTCCTTGCAGAGGCACACGTAGAGCCGCTGGTAGAAGAGGTAACGCATGCTCCCGAACACGTTGGAGCCGAAAACAATCCCCACGGTGCGCGAATGGATGCGGCCGCTAACAAAGCTGCCGCGGCCCGGCGCACGCTCGATGAGCCCGCGCCGGCTCAGCAGCATGGCCGCCTGCTGCGCGGTCTGTACCGTCACCTTGTACCGCGCCGCCATCTGTTGCGTGGTCGGCAAGCGGTCCCCCGGGCGCAGAGCCCCCGACAGGATCCGCCCCTCCAGGTGCGAGCAGATCTGCCGGTACAGCGGCGTCGAGCGTTTCAGGACACGGCTCATCTGCGCGACCCTTTATACTGATCTATATGATGAATAGTATAATATAGAATAACAGACGATGCAAGGGGGCGTTCCGAAATCGGACGCATGTCAGTTCCGTAGGGGGCTCCGTTTCACAGTCATCCCACAGGGACTCTGGTTTCGTGCCCGTGCCCGTGTCCGACCGAGATCATTGCGCCCGTCGTATGAGAGGGATGAGCATTGAGACGATACGCAGGAGAAGCGTACGGCCGGAGTTCAGTGCTGTTTCATCGGCCAAGCCGAGACGTCGGCAGACATCGAGAGCCGCGGCACACTCCGTGGCCGATCGTTTGGCCATGCGGTAGAAGCGTGCCCTCTCGTCGCCAGCGAACTCTCCGGCGCCCTCAGCAATGTTCAGCGCTACGGACGTACACGCGCGACGCCGTTGGTCAGCCAGGTAGGCTCGGCCGCGCGGCAGGTTCTCCGCGACCCCATCGGCCAGGGCGATGAACTCGATGGCGACCTTGTAGACATCCATCGTCTCGTGGTCGAAGTGGTCCCTGGGCGCTATTCCTCGGTGTCTGGTTCGGGCACGGGAACGGGCACGGGCACGGGAACGGGCACGGGAACGGGAACGGGAACGGGAACGGGCATCAGAGTCCCTGGTGGGCACTCTGGGGTCATGGACGGATCCGGCTATGCGACGGCCGGATGTTGCAGTGCTCCGTCTGCCGCGCGATACACCACGCGACCGGCGACCACGGTCATGGTGACCCGGGTCGCCGCCAGTTGCTCGGGCGAGCACGCGGCAATGTCACGGTCGAGCACGACGAGGTCGCCCAGTTTCCCGGGCGCGATCGAACCCAGCCGGTCGCCAAGTCCGAGCAGTTCCGCGGCCGTGGTCGTGTAGAGGCGCAGCGCGTCCTGAGAGCTCAGCGCCTGGCTTGCATCCAGTGTCGTGCCGCCCAGGGTGCGGCGTGTCATGGCTGCCGCCATGGCCGGGAACGGGTTCCAGTGGCTGATGGGTGCGTCCGAGCCGCCGCCCAAGGTGACGCCCGCGGCCAGGTAGGCTTGCAGCGGCAGGAAAGTGCACGCGCGCTCATCGCCGAGGAGGTCCCGCAGCGTCTCGCCCCACACAGAGAGGAACCCAGGCTGCACGGCCGCCCCGATGTGCGCCTGACACAACCCCCGCAGCACGTCGGGGCTTGGGAAGTAGGCGTGAATGACGTGGCTCAGGCCATAGACGGGCGGACAGCACAGGCGGCGCATCAGTCCGGCGGCCTCGGCCAAGGCGCGATCGCCCGTCACGTGAATGCCCAACGGCCAGCCGTGACGCCAGACCGATTCGGCCCGCTTGCAGAGATCATTGAAGCTGAGGAACGTGGCACCGCAGTTCGTCGGGTCGCCGAGGTACGGTTCGCGCATGTAGGCGCTGCGGTGCATGACGAATCGATCGTACAACTCCTTGGCCGGGCCGAACGCATGCAGGGGACCGTCACTGCCGCGGTGCGAGAACTCGGCGCGGAAGCTGGCATCCTCAACCAGCCGCATGGCGGGCATGATGACGACACGGGCATGGAGCTGGCCGGCCTGACTCGCGGCGCAGTAGGCCCGGATGTGCCCGAGTGGCGGCTGTGCGTCCACCGCGGTCGTCACGCCGCAGCGTGCGAACTCCGCTGTGGACGCGACCAATTCGTCGGCGAGCGTCATGGGCACGGTGTGGGCCGGCACCTTCACGGCCGCCTGCGCGGCCACCGGGAATGCACCGGTCGGGCGCCCCGTGCGTTTGTCGATGGGGACGGTGATGCTGTCCCCGAGCGCCGCGAGAGAAATGCAGTGGTCCAAAGCGAACGAGTTGACGATCGTCTTGTTCACGTCAGTGATGGCGACCGGCCGGTCCGTGGCGACCTGGTCGAGGTCCTCGGCGCAGACCTGGCGTTTCTCCGCGAAGTGCCGCGCATGGAAGCAGTCGCCCTTCCCGTGCACCGGTGCGCCGTCAGGGATCCGGTCGCGGTGGCGGGACAGGCGCGCGACGAGATCCGCGATCGAGGTGCAGTCGTAGAGCAGTGCGTGCGTGGCAACCAGATCGCCGACCCGGGAGACGTGGGCGTGCGTGTCGATCAACCCGGGGATGACCATGGCGCCGTTCAGGCTGAGAACGACCGTTCGGGGGCCGCGGAATTCCTGGACTTCAGCCGCGGTGCCGACAGCCACGATACGATCGCCCCGAACGGCGACGGAGTCGGCCACCGGACACGCCTCGCTCAGAGTCAGTACCCGCGCGTCGGTGAGAATCAGGTCAGCGTCTTGCCTGTCGGACATCGGCAGCTCCGGTGCGTGGCGGTTGAGTTCAAGAGTCAGTACGCAACAACGAACATGTGACGGTAAGATAGATTGCAGCGCAGGCCGCGTCCACCCGGCGCAGAACGCGACGGAATGCATCAGCAGCTCCCGGGTGCCGGCCGCCGGGTCATAGGTTGACGTTACTCACGCTTGTCCGCTCCTGATGCGTCAGCTAGGGATGGAGCACAGACCCCTGCCACCTTGTGTGGCAGGTGAACGGGTTCATTGGCTACTTCGCCACACCTCGTTCCCTCTCTTCCCTTTCCCCCGTCCGCCGGCGGCGGACGGGGGAAAGGGAAGAGAGGGGGGACACGCACGTTTGGCGGGCGAACCCGATTCACCCGTGGCACAAGGCCACGGGGGTCTCACACATGGGCCGGCACGCAGTCGTTCCACCCGCGACTGACGCGACACCGGAAGGGAGAGCAAGCAGTTGAGGAGAGAATCACCCGATGCTATCTTAAACCGACGGCGTGCCAGACAAACCGTCACGCCAGGAGGTTGCCCCATGCTGACAACGGTCAAAGGAATCTACAAGGACGGGACCGCCACGCCGTTGGAGAAAGTGGATCTCTCGGCCCCCAGCGACGTCCTGATCGTATTCCTGGGTGAGCATGAATCCGCGCCACGGCCGCGACAGATGCAGGCCGCGGGCACATGGTCTGACCTGGATACGGAGACCCTCAAGGCACGTGTGTCGGCCAGTCGCGCCATCTCCTCCCGGAAGGCTGTTCGCCTATGATGTCGCATCTTCTCGACACCGATACGGTCATCGACTTCCTGAAGGGGTGACCCTAAGGCCGTTGCGCGTGTCCGGCAAGCCTGGGGACAGGCGCGGCCTACTGGCTTCGGTACGCGCCGGCGTGTCCCCACGCCGGCGCTTCGGCCAAGCGTGGAGACACACTTGGCCTACCGCCTACCCTCGGAAACACCTCAGAACTGCTTCAGCTCGTCGTCGTCCAGGGGGATGACTTCTTCGGGCTTTTGGCTCCTGGCTGCAACCAGTGCGGGCTTGCCGCTGCGGTGGCCGTTGCCATTGCCACCGGACCCCCGCGCCGCCTGCGCGCGCGGCTGCAGCGCCGGTCTCCGTACCGGCGCCGGCCCCCCGGCGCCCAGAGCGTGGCGTGTCGTCGCCGGTGCGTAGTCGCTCCGCGCGGACGCCCGTTGCGCACCGCCGTTGCCACCGTTTGCACCGCCGACGATCGCCACCAGTTCTGCGACCATCGCATTGAGTTCCTGCGCCCGGCTCGTGAGTTCTTCCGACGCGCTCGCGGACTCCTCCGCGTTCGCCGCGTTCTGCTGCACCACCTTGTCCATCTCGGCCACGGCCGTGTTCACCTGCTCGATGCCCTGGGCCTGCTCCTTGGACGCCGCGGCGATCTCCGCCACCAACGCG
>MHBL01000169.1 GCA_001803235.1 Lentisphaerae bacterium RIFOXYA12_64_32 | reverse complement strand
GGAAGCGTATATTACTTACCTAGAAGAACTTACGGAAGCCATAATTCTGACGCCATAGTTTTATATGTAGCATATTTTAATTTACTTTACTGCGACGGCTGGCGTGCTATGGTAGGGGGCGAAGTCGGGGACATGTGCCGGCGGGGCGTGGTCCTGGTTGGGCCGGCCCGTCGGGTGCCGCGTCCTGACCCGGGACCATGATTCCGGAGGAAGGCAAGGGCGGATGGGACGCAGAGCCAGGCCGCGCGGGGTTGCCGAGCAGGCGTGTGTGCACGTGACGCACCGCTGTCACGGACGGGAGTTTCTGTTGCGGTTCGAGGTAGACCGGCGGCGGTACCGGGAGCGGTTGCGGCAGATGGCGTTGGCGTATCCGGTGTCGGTGCTGAACTACGTCATCACCTCGAACCACGTCCACCTGCTGTTGTGGGCGGCGAAGATGGAGTACATCTCGGAAGGGTTGCGCTTCCTGCAGGGCACGGCAGCGCAGGACTACAACCGGCGCAAGCATCGGGAGGGCGCGTTCTGGAGCGGCCGCTATCACGCTACACTGATTCAGAAAGGCGCGCATCTGTCGCGGTGTCTGTATTACATTGATCTGAACATGGTCCGGGCCGGACGCGTGAAGCATCCGGCACAATGGGTCTGCGGAGGTTTCCATGAGCTGGCGGGGCGTCGGCAGCGTTACCGGATCCTGGACGTGCCGTGCCTGCTGCGCTGCCTGGAGATGAAGACCGAGGTGGAGTTCCGCGACTGGCACCTGCGCACGATCGAGGACGTGCTCGCAAGTGGTCCGCCGGTGCGCGAGCCGGACTGGAGCCGGGCCGTGGCGGTCGGCGATGAGGCCTGGGTACGACGCCTGGCTGGACGCGTGACCACGGGCCGTTGCCAGGTGACGGCACTGGCTGCGCCAACGCCGTTCGACGCGCGCGCCGCCGGTTCGTACGCACTGAGCGCCCCGAAGCCCGTATCGGACGGACTGGTCGCGACTTGGCTGTCAAAACCTTAGCCAGTGATTAGGCTATCAGAACTAACGAATAGCACGGTTATTTCACAAATATCAGCTCACAACCTACTGCCAATCAACTAGAACCATAGGAACGACCCCGCTCCCCCGTGATTAGGCTATCAGAACTAACGAATAGCACGGTTATTTCACAAATATCAGCTCACAACCTACTGCCAATCAACTAGAACCATAGGAACGACCCCGCTCCCCCACCGCTCCCCTGCGCTTGCGCCCCGGGAAGAGGGGAGGGTGCGTCGACCAGCGTACGTCTCTTCGGTTCTCTTCGGTACACCACCAACGATCGGAGATCCATGGCTATGGCTAAGACGACGACAGGCACGCGGGCCCGGTGCGGCGGCGAGGACCGCTACCGCAGCCTGTTCATGGAACTGCCCGATGCGGTCCTGATCCACGACGCCGACGGGGTCATTCTCGAGGCGAACGAGAGCATGGCGCGCCGGCTCGAGGTTCCGCGCGCGGCGCTGGTCGGCCGGAACGTGGCGGAGTTCGTGGCGCCGGACAACGCCGCGGCGATCGCGGCCAACGCCGCCAAGGTCGCAGCGGGAGGCGCGCAGATCTTCGAGACCGCATACGTTTCGGCGTCCGGCAAGACCACCCCTGCCGAGGTGCACGAACACACCATTGCCTGGGGCGCCGGGCAGGCGCTCATCAGCGTCTCGCGCGACATCACGGAGCGGAAGCGCGCGGAGGCGGCACTGCGCGAGAGCGAGGATAGGTTCCGCATCATCGCCGCCAATACGCCTGACCACATTATCGTACAGGACCGCGACCTGCGCTACCGACTTGTCGTCAACCCACAGCTTGGCCTCACCGAAGCAGACATGATTGGGAAGACCGAAGGGGACTTCCTCGAAAAGACGGATGCCGAGAAACTCACGGTCATCAAGCGGAAGGTGCTGGAGACGGGCGAACCGTTTCATCTGGAGACGTCGCTTCGGAACTTGAAGGGCGAGCTCGAGTTCTTCGATGGGACCTACGTTCCGAAGTTCGATGCGACCGGCCGGGTCGACGGGCTGATCGGGTATTTCCGCAACGTCACCGACCGCAAGCGGGCGGAGGACGCCGTGCGGGCCAGTGAGGGCAAGTACCGCGCCCTAGTCGAGACAACCAACACCGGGTACCTGATTCTGGACCGGCACGGCAAGGTCGTGGATGCGAATCGGGAATACGTGCGCCTGTCCGGCCACCACGAACTGCGCGAGATCCTTGGGCGGAGCGTCATGGAGTGGACCGCGGAGTCTGCGAAGCAGCGGAACGCGGCCGCAGTGGCCCAATGCGCCAGGGACGGGTTCATCCGGAACCTGGCCATGGACTACGTGGATGCCAGCGGCCGGATCACGCCGGTGGAGATCAACGCGACCGTGCAGGGGGAGGGCGACGCGTTGCGCATCATCTCGCTCTGCCGCGACATCACCGAGCGCAAGCGCGCCGAGGCGGCGCTGCGGGAGAGCGAGCAACACCTTCGTTCCGTCGTCATGGCAGCACCCGTTGTCCTGTGGGATCTGGACGCCGCTGGGACCCTCCTGCTGTCGGAAGGCCGTGCCCTGGCCCGATTGGGCCTGAAAGCGGGCGGGCGGGTCGGGCAATCCGTGTTTGAACTCTACAGGAACAACCCGGACGCGCTGGCGCTCATCCGGCGCGGCTTGGCTGGGGAGGACTTCAGCGCTGAAGTCCAGGCTGGGGGCAGGCATTGGAGCAACCAGTATGTTCCGCGTCGCGACGAGAAAGGAAATGTCCTCGGCCTCATCGGCGTTTCGGTGGACATCACCGAGCGCAAGCGTGCGGAGGAGGCGCTTGCCGCGGCGGCGAAGGAGTGGCAGGCGACCTTTGACTCCAGCACCGACCTCATCGCGGTGATCGACCGGGACCGGCGCGTGGTCAGAACCAACCTGGAGATGCGGAAGCGCCTCGCAGGCCAGGCCGCTGAAGGACGTCTGTGCTACGACGTCGTGCACGGGACCGATCGGCCGCCGACAGGGTGCCGCAGTTGCGACGTGTTCACGAGCCGGACGCCGCAGCAGTTTGTCTTCCAGGAGCCGAACTTGGGCGGGCGGTGGTTCAACGTCGGCGTATTCCCCATCATCGATTCCGACGGACAGGTTACGCACGTCGCCCATGTCATGCGCGACATTACCGACGAGAGGCTTCTGGAGGAGCGCTTGCGCCAAATGCAGAAGATGGACGCCATCGGCCAGCTCGCCGGCGGCGTGGCGCACGACTTCAACAACCAGCTCGCCGGGATCCTGGGCTATGCCGAGCTGCTCAGCACGCGACTGGACGACCCGAAACTCAAGCGCTATGCCGAGAATGTCCGCACCGCGGCCCGGCGCTCGGCGGACCTGACCGCCAAGCTGCTGGCGTTCGCGCGCAAGGGCCAGTACCAGTCGGTCCCGGTGGACCTGCATCACGTCATCATTGAGACCGTGGACATGCTCGAGCGCAGCATCGACAAGCGCATCCGCGTCGAGCAGCTCCTGCGGGCCCAGTCGACCGTGGTCACCGGCGACCCGTCGCAGCTCGAAAACGCGCTGCTCAACCTCGGCCTGAACGCGCGCGACGCCATGCCGCAGGGCGGCACGCTCACGTTCGAGACCCGCACGGTCGCAGTGGACGCGGCATTCGCCGCCGTCCTGGGCGGCGAACTGGCCGAGGGCGAGTACCTCCTCGTCACGGTCACGGACACGGGCTGCGGCATGACCGATGCGGTCAAAGCGCACCTGTTCGAGCCATTCTTCACCACCAAGCCTGTCGGCCACGGCACGGGCATGGGCCTGGCCTCCGTGTACGGCACGGTGATGCAGCACAAGGGCGCGATCAGTGCCGCCAGCGCCGAGGGCCGGGGAACCACCTTCAGTATCTACTTGCCGCTGGTCGAGACGACGACCGCGACGGTCGGCGAAAGCGCCGAGGCCGAGGCGCACCGGACCGCGATGCTGCGGGTCCTGGTGGTCGACGACGAGGAACTGGTCCGCGACCTGGCGACGGACATCCTGCGGTCCGCGGGCCACGAGGTGCTCACGGCCCCGGACGGCCGGGCCGCCGTCGAACTCTACCGGGGCGAGTGGCAACGGATCGACCTGGTGATCCTGGACGTGATCATGCCAAACCTGGGCGGGCGCGACACCTTTCACGCCATGCGAGCGATCAACCCGCAGGTCCGGGCGCTCCTGGCCTCGGGCTACAGCCTGAATGCGGAGTCCCAGGCCATCCTGAGCGAGGGCGCCCTGGGCTTTGTGCAGAAACCGTTCGCGGCGAAACGGCTTCTGCGCGCCATCGAGGCGGCAATGGCGGCGGGCGGAGGCGGCCAATCCCGCTAAGTGGCGGCGGACTCTTCCTGAGCCCCGACCCCGGCGAGTCCGGACCGCCTGAAGGGTCTGTCGATTGAACCACCTCAGATGCGCAACCACGCCCAAAGTGGCCGGACCGGCTCGGTCCGGCATGCGGGAGCGAGCCGGTCCCGCCACTCTGGAAGGCCTGTTGTCTCACTAAACCGACACGCCCTTCAGCCGGTCCGGATTCGCTTGACGCCATGCCGCACACGTCCCCGCGGCACGCACCTGGACATCTGGCGACGGTTCAGCCCGCGAAACGCGACTTCGCCAGGCAGCTACGCCGGGGCAAGCTGCGGGCGCCCAGGGGGCATCCCCGTGCATTCTCCACCAGCCCCGCGACGGGCGCATTGCACTTCCTGGCCGGTTCCCCTTGTCAATTTGCTCCCGTCCTTTATGTTATTCGGCTTTACGTGTTCAACTGGCTCAGCGAGGGACAAGGCACGCATGCTTATCACACACTTCAACCGGCTCTTTGCCCGTCACGGTCGCTGGGCCTTTCTGTTCATCGCCATTGTCATCTGCGTCCCGTTTGTGCTATTCGTGGCGCCGGGCGCATCCATTACGGATATGTGGCAACGTTTCAAGGGCCCGCAGATGGGGGAGATGTACGGCAAGCCCATTGAGGGCAAGTATTTCATGGACCAGGTGGAGGCCACCGACCTGGCGGTATTCCTGCAGTGGGGCCAGTTCCTGAGCAGCAACGAGCGGATGCGCCCGTACCTGTTCACGGAGACGCTGAAGCGCATGCGCGCCATGCACGAGGCCAAGACACGCGGCATGGACAGAGTCAGTGACGAGGAAGTCGTCCGCACCATCCAGGAGCACCCGTTCTTCCAAAAGGACGGCACGTTCGACCACTCGGCATTCGAGAATTTTTCCGACAACGTCCTGAAGCGGCGCGGCATCGACGGGCAGCAGTTTGACGACGTCGTGCGCGCCAGCATCATCATTGACCGGCTCGAGGAGCAGGCGACGGCTGGGGTGTTCGTGTCGCCCGACGAGGTCAAGACCGAATTCATGCACAACAACGAGTCGTTCACCATCCGCTACCACGACTTCAAGTACTACGACCTGTTGAAGGACCCGGCGCTGGACCCGACCGAAGAGGAAATTCTGGCATACTTCAAGGACCACGGGACCGAGTTGCGACTGCCCGACCAGAAGCGGATTCGCGTGGCGGAGTTTGTTTCCGACACGTACATGGACAAGGCGGACGTCCCGGAAGCCGAGGTCAAGGATTACTATGAAAAGACCAAGCAACGGCTGTACGATGGCGGCAAGAAGGCCTTCGAGGACGTGAAAGTCGAGATTGCGGACCGGTTGAAGAAGATCAAGGCTCGCCAGGACGCCGCCGCCGCGGCCAAGGTGTTCGCCACCCAGCTCCAGGACGCCCGCAAGCAGACGCCGGACAAGGCGGCGACGGAGATTTTCGCCGACGCCTGCAAGACGGCGCAGGTGGAGCCGAAGGACTCCGGCGCGTTCGCCAAGTCGGACGCGGAGATCCCCCAGATCGGCGCCTGCCAACGGTTGCGTGACCAGGCCCTGTTGCTGGATGACAAGACACCGTTCACCGACTTGATTTTTGACAACGGCAAGAACTACGTCGCGGTGCTCCTGGAAACCATCCCCGGTCCGGTCCCGACCGCCGCCGACGCCGTCAAGGACGAGATCAAAGCAAAGCTGTGGGCGGAGAAGACGCGGAAATATTACCAGGAGAACACCGAGGTCTACCGGGAGAAATTGGCCAACGGCAAGACGCCGGACGATCTGAAGCAGGAGCATAGCGCCGAAGTTGACAAGCAGACGGGCTTCTCGGACGAGGCGAAGCGCCAGCAGAAGGAAGAATACGACCGGCAGGTGAACGACTGCCTGCAACTGTATTTCGTCCCCGAGCAGCGCCGGGTGCGGGTGGCGGTTTTCGCCACCGCCGCCTACCGTGGCGACATCAAGATTGCCGACGACCAGATTTCCGCCTACTACGAACAGAACCGCGCGGACTACGGCAAGGAAGAAGTCCAGTGCCGGCAGATCTTCATCCGTCTACCGCCGAAAGCCGACGATGCGCAGAAGGCCGAAAAACGCAAGCAGGCCGAGGAGATTGTCGGTAAGTTGCGCCAGGGCGAGGATTTCGCGGCGTTGGCGCGTCTGCATACGGAAGACGTCAAGACCAAGGCCAGCGGCGGCGATCTGGGTTACTTCGCTCGGGGCGACAAGGAGAAGGCCATTGAGGACGCCGCCTTCGCGCTGGAGGTGGGGCAAGTCAGCCAGATCATTGAGTCCCCGGCAGGATACCAGGTGCTGAAACTCGAAAACCGTCGCCAGGGCCGGACCTTGGATGAAGCCCGGGAAGAGATCCGAGGAAAGCTCATTGGCGAGGAGTCGGAACGCTTGGCGCAGGAGGCCGCCGTGGCCTTCGCGAACAAGGCCTACGACGCGACGCAGAAAGCCACGGACAAGAAGCCGGCTGAGGTCTTCACCGAGCTGGCTGCCGCGGAAAGTGTCCCCGTAAAGGATAGTCAGTGGTTCCGCGAGCAGGGCGCCATCATGCCCTTCGGCTACGACGCGGAACTGAGCCGGCTCTCCTTTGCTCTGAGCGAGAAAACCCCTGTTTCCGAGATGATCGCGGGGCAGAAGAAAGACTGCTACGTGAGCTGCTGGCTGGAATCCAAGGCGGCCTACCTCCCTTCGTACGATCAGGAACCCACGCTGGCCGACAGGGTCGAGCGCCAGATCAAGCGCGTGGCCGCCCTGCGGATAGTGCGCCAGCAAGCCCAGGACGCGTTTGAGAAGATCAGCAAGGACCTGACGGCGGGGAAGGCTTTTGACGACGCCGCCGGTGACCTGAAATTTGAGACCGCCGACCCCTTCACGCGAATGCGTCCGCCGAGCAATGTGCCCAACCCGCGGAAGGTGCAGGAGCTGGTGATAGGCAAGGCCGCTCCCGCATGGCTTGACCCCATCGAGACGGACACCGGGACAGTCCTGGTCTATTTGGCATCGCGCACGCCGCCGGCGGAAGACAAGCTTCAGGAGGAACGCGCGTCCCTCGAATCGCAACTCCAGCGCCGGAAAGAGGGCGCCGCATTGCAGGCCTTCTACAAGCAGCTTGAGGACGCCTCGCAAACGCAAATCAACGAGAAGTGGAAGAACCGCTTGTAGGGCGACTCCTGGCCGCCGTTGGATCCATCCGTGGGCAGGGGGGGAAGCGGCGGCGCTGAGCTTATCGGCTGCGTTTGTCGCCCTGGCCGCCGAGGGAGCCCTGACATGGACTCTGGCAATGCAGACTTTCTCCGGACGGTGATCGAGCACACGCCAGAGCACATCTTTGTCATCAACCGTAAAGCGATCATCACGGTTGCCCCAAAGCAGGCCAACAAGCACCTGCAGAAGACATCCATTCTGAGCTTGATCGGTCCGGCGCACGTCGAGCGCTTCCGCACTGCCATTTCTGACGCTCTCCAGTCCGACCGCCCCGTGAATTGCGACGTGAAGGGCACGTTCGGTTCGGGCAAGACCGGCTGGTTCAGTTGTCGGATCTCGCCGATCACCGACGACGGGAAGACGGACACGGCGCTGGTCTTCGCGTCCGACATCACCGAACGCCGAATCGCAGCGCTGGCTACGGTGGGTCGGGAACGGCAGAAGAACCGATCCGAACAAGACCGTTTGCGTGCCGTCGAAAACATCCTGACCATGTGCGCTCAGACGCACAAAGTCCGGGTCCAGGGGGAATGGATGACCATCGAAGCCTTCCTGTGGAAGCGCTATGGGTTCAAGATCAGCCATGGTCTGTGTCCTGAGGCGGCCACCGAACTCCTCAAGACGCTGGTCACGGAGACGCCTTGCCGGTAGGCGGCGACGGTTTTCTTTCAACGCGTTCCGTAACGAGTCTGTGCCGTTCCGCGTCGCCAAGGGCGACGCGGGAAAGCGCCGGTGCGTTCCCGGTGAAGACCTCCATCCAAACCCGGCTCATCGTGGCCACCAACGCCGTGGTCTTGGTCCTTTGTGTGACCATGGGGTGGCTCGGCATGCACGTAGCCGGGCGCGTCATCGAAGACCGCCTGGTCAAGGATGCCGTGGTCCACGCGGCCGAGCTCGTCGATCGCCTGCGCCTGCCCCTCTCCAACGCGCTGATGACAAACCTGCGCCAGATCCTCGACGCCGAACTGGCCGCCGCGCCAACTGACGCCCAATGCTTGACCGGCTCCAGCCTCTCCAAGGCGGATGCCGACGCCTTTCTTCGATGTGCTGCCGCCGGTCCCGTTCCCGCCAAGGTGCGACTCGGGCAGACCGAGTACCGGGTCGGCACCGCCGTCGTTGCGACGGCGCCGGTGCCCATCGGCACGACGGGCCCGATGCGGCTGTACCTCCTGACTCCGACCGCGCGCATCCTGGCCGCTAAGCGTCAGGCCACGGCACCCATCGCGGGGGCGACGGTTGTTGCCGTCATCGTCGCCACCGCCATCAGCTCCTGGCTCTCGTCGACGATATCACGGCCGGTCCGGGACTTGGCCGGACATATGGAGACGCTCACCCATGAGTCCGTCGGGACAGCCAGCCTGGGGCCTGCCAGCGTACCGGCGGAATTGAGGGATTCGCTGCACCAAGGCCCGGCCGAGATGACCCAACTGATCGAGGCCTTTGACCGGCTGCTGCGGCACCTGCACGAAGTCCGAGCGCAACTCGTCCAGTCTGAACGCCTCACCGCGCTGGGAGAACTGGCAACATCAATTGCGCACGAGTGCCGTAACCCATTGAGCGGAATAAAGATGAATGCAAGAGTCCTGGCCGACGAACTGGCCCGGGCCGGCGTCAAGGACGACCGCAGCGTCGAACTCATCATTCGTGAAATCGACCGCCTCGACCTATATTTCGGAGAATTGCTGAACTTCGCGACGGGTGGGACCCGACCCCACACAGCCGCGACGGACACGAATGCGGAGTCCGCAACCCGTCCTGTCGCGGACTTGGAGGAAGCCGCAACGTCCGTGCTACGACTGCTCGACGGACGGTGCCGGCACGCGCAGGTCGAGGTGTCCCGAAAGTTCGACGCTGCCACGCGCGCCGTAGCGGCCGACCCGGGCGAACTGCGTCAGGTCCTGCTGAACCTGTGCCTCAACGCACTGGATGCCATGCCGAACGGCGGGAACCTGACGGTGGGCGCCGAGTGCACGGGCGCCGAGGCCGTGCGCGTGTGCGTGGCAGACACCGGCACGGGCGTGCGGGTGGCTCCGGAACTGGACATCTTTGGCCCGTTCGTCAGCACGAAACCGCACGGCGCCGGCCTGGGATTGCACATCTGCCGCAAGATTGTCGAACGCCGTGGGGGCCGGATAGGGTACGATTCGCTGCAGAAAGGATCGCGGTTCTGGTTCGAACTGCCGATGCACCGATGAAACGCGGCACGAAAATCCTGGTGATTGACGACGAAGAGGCGATCTGCTTCGCCTTCCAGCGCTATTTCGGGAACCGCGGTGCGACCGTCGCGGTGGCTCCGTCATGCCTGCAAGGCTTGGAGGCGTGCCGGCGGACACCCCCTGATATTGTCTTCCTTGATGTACGTCTGCCCGACGGGAACGGACTGGACTTGCTCGAACCCCTGCGCCGGCATGCGCCCGACTGCCGCATCCTGGTTGTCACCGCCTTCGGCACACTCGACACGGTCACCCGCGCCATCCAGGGCAAAGCGTTCGACTGCCTGGTCAAGCCAGTCGACCTGGACAAGGCCAGCGAACTGGTCGAACGCGCCTTGTCGGCCCGGCG
This sequence comes from Lentisphaerae bacterium RIFOXYA12_64_32, assembly GCA_001803235.1. GTDB lineage: Bacteria > Verrucomicrobiota > Lentisphaeria > Oligosphaerales > YB12-FULL-65-16 > YB12-FULL-65-16. The sequence goes on along the minus strand of MHBL01000169.1, from coordinate 9,202 downwards.
GGCGGCTGCGGACTCCGCACGCCACCCCCCCCCGCCCGGTACTGCCTCGATGGACGACGAGTCGATCCTGGTCGGCAAGGCGCCGGTCATGCAGGAGGTCTACAAACGCATCGGCCTGGTTGCGCACACCGACACGACCGTGCTGGTGCTCGGCGAGACGGGCACGGGCAAGGAACTGGTGGCCCGTGCCATCCACCGGCACAGCCCGCGCCGCGACCGGCCGTTCGTCGCCGTGAACTGCGCAGCCCTGCCGGAGAACCTGGTCGAGAGCGAGCTGTTCGGATATGTGCCAGGTGCCTTCACCGGCGCCGTGGGGGAGAGAACCGGGCGGCTCGAAGCCGCGGACAGCGGCACACTGTTCCTCGACGAGATCGGCGACCTGCCGCTTGGGGTGCAGGTCAAATTGCTGCGCTTTCTCGACTCACAAGTCATCGAGCGGCTCGGCTCGGTGACCCCGATCCACCTCGATGTCCGAGTGGTCGCGGCCACGAACCGTGACCTGCGGCAGGCGATCCGCGACCAGCGCTTCCGCGAAGACCTGTTCTACCGCCTTGCCGTTCTGCAGATCGAACTGCCGCCGCTCCGTGACCGCGGCATCGACATCCCTGATCTGGCACGACATTTCCTGGCCCAACTGGCCCGAGGCAACCCGCCCCTGTTGACGGAGGAGGCCCTGGCCGCCCTGGCCCGCCACGCCTGGCCGGGGAACGTGCGCGAACTCCGCAATGCCATCGCACACGCAGCCGTGGTCTGCGGCACAGCACCCATTCTGCCAGCCCACCTGCCCGAGTCCGTTCTGCAAGCCCGCCCTGCGGCGCCGTCCGACGCCCGCGCCGCGGATGTCGAGCAACTGCTGCGCGCCTGCATCGAGGCCTTGGACGACGGCTCGGGCGACCTGCAGGCCAGGGCTGTCAGCCGACTCGAACGGTTGCTGCTCCAGTACGCGCTCGCCAAGGCCGGCGGCAACCAGTCCGAGGCCGCCACCTACCTGGGCCTGCACCGCAACACGCTCCGCAACAAACTCCGCGAACTCGGCCACGCCGCCCCGGAAGAAGAAGCCTGATCGGCCGGGTTCACGCGCCCCCGTGTCGTGCCTCGTGGGGGAACCGAAGCGTGCCGAGCAGACCGGCCGCGGCCAGCGCCAGGCCGGCGCCGCAGAGGAAGGCGACGCGAGGCGAGCCTGCGGTCCACTGGAACCGCATCGGAACGCTGGCCGGCAGTGCGGCGCCCCCGACGTCGCGGCAAACGGCCACGGAGCGAGACGGGACGCGGGGTCTCGATTTCCTCTCCGCCCCGGGTTGTTCCGGCCCCATGCCGGGGTTATCTTCATAGTTGGGAGTTCATTCCCCTGCTCCTGCGGTGGCCGGGGGCGTTTTCGGTGTCTGCCCGGTCCAGTTTCCGCGAGAGGAAGAAGAGTGGATGACACGGCGACAGGGATGGCTTGACCATGGCACTGCAGCGCCTCCGCAAATCCGTCGTTTTGGCCTTGGCGGCAATCGCTTTCGCCGTCGCGCTTGTCGTGTTGTTGGTCGGACCGTGGCCGGCGTATTCATCCCGGGGCCCGACACTGCGCAAGCTGGCCGCTGCGGGAGAACGGATCAAGGTGGCGCCGTTTTCGCCGAGCCTGCCAGCCAGTACGCACCGGCCGTTGCGGGCCGGCTGGGCGTCCCGGGTCATCACGCCGTTTGCGCCCGTCCCCCTGTTCGGCTACGCGGCCCGACAAGGCCACAACTCCACTGGGGTGATGCAGGACCTGCGTGTTCGGGCCGTGGCGGTTGGCGACGGGGTCAAGACCGTGCTGCTGATCGGCGCCGACCTGCTGGTGATACCGCCGAACCTCAGCAACCCGGTACGAGCCCAGATCAGGGCTGCGACCGGCTTGGACGAGGCGGCGATCCTGTTCAGCGCCACCCACACACACTCTGCGCCCAACCCTTGGGATAACCTGGCGGCCCGTCACTTCGCCGGGGGCGCCTATGTCGAAGAAGTCGGCCAGATACTTCGCACCGCGTTTGTCGAGGCCGCCCTGACGGCCATCGAAGACATGGAACCGGCCGGCATCGCTCGCGGCCGGTTCGACGCCGCGGAGTTCGTCCGCAACCGGGCGCGCGAAGGCAACTCGGTGGACTCCCGGTTCGAGTACCTGGTGTTCCGCAAGGCCGATGGCAAACGCTGCTACGTGCTCAACTTCTCCGCGCACGCCACGGTTCTCGGGCCGGACAACCTGCTGATCAGCGGCGACTACCCGGGGTATCTCCAAGGGTATCTGGAGCAGACTTGGGGTGTCACCGCCCTGTTCCAGTGCGGCGCCAGCGGCAACGCCGCACCCGAACCGCCCGTCCCCGCAGAAGCGCATCTGGAACTGGTCCGCACCGCCATGGGCCGTATCCCTGACGGCTCGCCGGCAAGAACGGTGCTGCTGCAGGCCCCCGAAGCACTCGAGGTGCACGCCCGCGCCGCCGCACTGGGGCAAGCCTTGGCAGAACGCGTCCAGAAGGGAGATGCAGGCCTCGTTTTCGCGGACTTGGCACCCATTTCCTACTTGGGAACCCGAGTGCCACTGCCGCCGTACCAGATCCGGTTCCGGCTCGGTTGGCGTTTCTCCCCTCTGCTGCTGCCCCTGCTGGGAGTGGACAGCACCGGATGGATCCAGGCCGTTCGCATCGGAGACACGGTGCTGATCGGCCTACCCGTCGAGCCGAGTTCTGAACTGGGTAAGACGTGGAAGGACTCATTCACCAGCAAAGACCTGTCGCTGTGGTTCTGCTCGTTCTCCTCCGACTACCGCGGTTATGTCTCGCCGGACATCTATTACCGCGCGGTTGCACCTGACGGGTCTCTGCCCTACGAAACCGGCCTGATGTCCTGGTGCGGCCCGGATGCCGCCCAGTACTTCGGCACCATCACGCGCTGGCTCGTCCGGCTCATGGCGCCGGAAGCCGTGCTGCCTGATATCCCGGAATCCCCCGGCCTGCCACCGGCACCCAACCGCCCGGCGACACCGCCCGACACACCCTGAGCGCAAGCGACAGAACAACAGCCACAGGCCCGCCGCCGCCTGACCTCCGCCTATGCCTACGCAGAACATTTCGGACCGACTCCACACACTGACCGGTACGTACCAGGTCATCGACCCCAGGTTCGGCCGACCGACCTGCCCCATCGAACTGGACATGGGTTGCGGCAAGGGCCGGTTCACTCTGGCCCTGGCAGACCGACATCCCGATCGACTGATCCTCGGCAGCGACATCATGCTGGGACGCCTGCGCAAGGTCGCGGTCAAGGCCGATCGACGCGGACTCCGCAATCTCGAACTGCTCCGCGCCAGCAACCTGGAACTGGCCGGCTACCAAATCCCGGACGCGTCTGTACGACGCGTTCATCTGCTGTGCCCCGATCCATGGCCCAAAGCCAGGCACCGCCACAACCGCTTCGTGACCACGGACTTCCTGACACGATTGGCGCGGATCCTGGAACCTGACGGCATTCTGCACCTGGCCACGGACCACCTGCCGTACCTCGACGACATCCGGCGCATCGTTGCCGACCTGCCGCTCTTCTGCCCCGCCCCCGCAGCATGCGATGATATCCGCGACATCAAGACCGACTTCGAACTGCTGTGGGAAGCGGAGGGCCGCACCGTGCCACACCTCGTCTTCGTGCGCGCCCCGAGCCCTGCTTGATGATCTACGCCATCATCCACATCCTGGTCGGCGCCGCGTTCAGCGTCTGCTACAAGGTCGCGGCCAACCGCAACTACGACACCGTCGCCGTTCAGTTGATCATGTACGCGGCAGGCGCCAGCCTGGCCGCGGCATTCGCCCTGGCGCATGGCGGTCTCGTCGCCCAAGGGCCAACAATCCCCCTGGGACTGACGGGCGCGTTCCTCATGCTGGTGTCGGTCCGCACCTTCTTCATGGCCATGCACCAGGGCGGACTGGCCATCGGCTGGACCTGCGTGAACCTGTCGGTGGTCATCCCGCTGCTCGTCGCCATCTGCTTCTGGGGCGAGAAGCCCGGCATGTACCAGATCGTCGGCCTCGTTCTCATGATCCCGTGCGTCGTTCTGTTCGGCGACCCGAAGTCGCATATCGAAGGGAACCGGACGCGCTGGACCATACTGGTCGCCGTGGCCACCGTCTGCAGTGGACTGGGAGTGATCCTGATGAAGATCGTCAGCGATCTGGCATACCCCGCCGCCGCCGCCGGCGCGGCACATGCGGAGATCCTGTTCAGCTATCTGACCTACTGCCTGGCCGCCGGCGGACTGCTGCTCGCGCCGGCGGTCGTCCGAATACCGAAACCACGGTTCCGCGGTGGAGAAGTGAGGCTCGGCGTCATCATGGGACTGGCCTGCGTCGTCGGACTGTGGGCATTCATCATGGCCTTCACCGTACTGCCGGCCATCGTGTTCCTGCCGCTGAAAGCCGCCGCGGGCGTCATCCTCACCGCCTTGCTGGCCGTCTACGCCTGGCGCGAACACCTGACCCGGCGCCAGAAGCTCGGAATCCTCCTCGGCGCCGCCTGCGCCGCCCTGGTCAACGTGCGGTGAGCACGCGCAACGGGCGTCGGGGGGGGGACTTCCCAGGACACCGAACACCCGAAATCTGTCCCCTCACACCAGCACCAACGGCACGGTCATTTCGGCCGGGCGCAATCCGCCGTGCACGCCAAGATACTCGACGTGACACCCGGCGCAGGGCTCGATGTAGAGCTTGCAGGGCTGTGGGGCAATGCCGATAAAGCTGCCCATTCGCGCCGCCGTGGCGGGGCTGAGTTCCCCCGGTCCGGACGCCAGTTCGGCGGCACCGCAAAGCCGGCCGATTGCCCGCACCAGGTCGACGAAATTCAGGGCCTCAGCGCGCGGTTGCACCAGTTCGCCCGATTCAAACCACGCCTGAACCCGTGCCAGGTCTGTCATCTCATCACCGCACATCGTTCGACCTCACCTTCCGAAAAGTGCCCGCGACCGGGGGGGCAAATGCCTCGAGATCATCGGGATCATCGGAAAAACGGACATTTCGGGGCTCACGCAGCCCTTCAGCCGTCCGCCTCCATTCGGATCAGGATCGGATCAAACCCGTGCTTGCGGTAGAACCGGATGGCTGCGGAGTTCGCAGCCCAGACGGCAAGCTGGATCGTGCCCAAGCCTCGCGCCTGCGCCCAACCCTTGGCAGCGTGCATCAGGGTCGACCCGATCCCCTGGCCACGCCACGCTTCATGCACCGCCAGGTTCTCGATGAGGGCAAAGGTGCGGGACCGGAACATCGGGTAATTCGGCGACGGCGCCGCCTTGATCGTCACCAGGCCGACCACGCCGGCATCGCTGTCGGCGACCAGGCAGTCCGCGTTCTCGCCCTCGACGTAGGCCGCAATGGCCTCCCGCGAGCGCACCGGTCCGCGGAACTCCTGGAACACGTCCGGCAGCAGTTCGACATGATGCCGATCCACCTGCTCGTGAAGCTGGCAGATCACCTCGTAGTCCGCCATAGTCGCGGCCCGGATTGAAATGTTCATCTTCGCCTTCCGTAACGGCCTCAGCCGGGGAACGTGTCGGGGGACGGGTGTCGAGTGTCGGGGGGGGGAACAATCAATGCGGCTGAGTTCCTCGGCGACGTCGCGATATAGAGTGCGGTGGCAAGGCCGCTGCCGGCGGCTGCGACACCGCTTTGGCTGGAGCGCGTCGCCCGGGCAATGCGCCTCAGCCGAAGCGGCGGCGCCGGACGCTCAATCGCCCTCTGCCGCCGCACTCCACAGGCCGCTGACCATGGCCACGCTCTGCCGCATTGTCCCTCGTCCCTCGACACCCGACACCCGACACCCGACACCCGCCCCTCGTCCCGCGCCCTGATTCGCACCCGCCGTGTATCGCCCCGGCACTTGCCGCGGTAAGTTACCTCCTCCGCACCAGAGACACACTATGGATGTTGATAAGAAATTCATCAGTTTCATTTCCGGTGACGAGGTTTTGGTCGGGTTCGTCCATCGCCAGCAGCGCAATCAGACGCAGGTCGAGGACGCCACTGGCCGACTCCTCCCGGCTGGCCCGAAGCAGATCATCGGGATACTCGGCAGCCTGCACGCCGGCGCTGTGGCTTCGACCCTGCGCGAATTCGACACGCGCATTCGCGAAGCCGCCAAGGGCATCGACACCGAACTGCTCTGGTCCAGCATGGGCGAGGACCGCCACGACCCGTCGCTGGAAGACATCGCAACGGAGTACTTCGGCGCCGCCGGCGCGGCAGAGCAGGCGGCGGCGGTGATCGCGCTGCTGACCGACCCGGCGCACTTCCGCCGCACCGGCATCCTGTCGTTCGCGCCCCGCACGCCGGACGAGATGGAGCAATACCGGTTGCAGCAACAGCGCGAGGCGGAGAAGACGGCCCTGCGCGAACGCGCCCTGGCCTGGCTCCTAGACCTGCAGAAGACGGCCGACGAGATCGTCCCCGTACCGCCCGAACTCGAGGAGTTCGTGGCGCAGATGGCCGCGTTCATCACCCAGGGACACCAAAACGACGCGGTTCGGATCCTCAAGGACACCGCCGGGCCGGAGCACCTCCGCGAAGCCGGGTTCGACCTGTTGCGCCGTGCCGGCCGCCTCCCACCCGACGCCGACCAGTTCATGCTCCTGCACGGCATCTTCCCCGGGTTCAGCAAGGCCGTCGAGACGCATGTCGCCAGCCTGGCCCCGTACCGACCCGATCCCGGCCGCCTGGACTGCTCTCGCCTGGAATCATTCAGCATCGACGACGCCGACACGCGGGAGGTCGACGACGCCATCACGGTCACAACGGAGGACGGCAACGTCATTGTCGGCATCCATATTGCCGACCCTGCCGCCTTCGTGCACAAGGGGGACCCGGCCGATGCAGCCGCCTCGGAGCGGTCCCTCACGCTTTACCTGCCCACGGCAACCGTGACCATGTTCCCGGAACGATTCGGCTGCGACTTGGCCAGCCTCAATCGCAACGAGGACCGGCCCGCCTTGAGCTTCCGTGTCCGGTTCAGCCCGCAGGGCGAGCTGCTCGACTGGACGTTCGGCCGCGCCCAAGTCCGCATCGTGCACCGGCTCACCTACGAGGCGACCGACGCGGCACTGCGCCCGGAGTCCGAGCACCCGCTGAGCAGTGCACTACGGACATTGCTGGCCATCACGGACCGGTTGCGGTGCGAGCGCGAGGCCCGTGGCGCCTTCCGCCTGAACCGTCCGGAGATCAAGGTCCGCCTGCACGGCAAGGAAATCCAGGTGAAGAACGTCGACGCCGCCACGCCCAGCCGGCTGTTGGTCGGCGAACTGATGATCCTGGCCAACCGCCTCAGTGCGGAGTACGCACTCCGCCACGATGTGCCGGTGATCTACCGCGTCCAGGCCCCGCCGCGCGACACGGTCAAACCGGTCGAGCCCTATGACCCGGCGGCGTTCGACCGTGAACTGTCCAAAATCCAGCGTACGCGCCTCTCGACCCACCCCGAACCGCACGCCGGCCTCGGCCTGGACCTCTACACGCAGGTCAGTTCACCCCTGCGCCGCTACGCCGACCTCGTCATCCAGCGGCAGCTCGCCGCACACCTGGCCGGTGAACCCCTCCCCTACAACCTCACGGAACTGCTCGAGGTCCTGAGCAAGTCGGACAGTAAAGCGACGGAGAACAAGAACCTGGAGCGCGAGGCAACCCGCTACTGGCTGCTCGAGTACCTGAGCCGGCAGCCCGAGGACCGGACGTACCCGGCCACCGTTGTCAAAGGTGTCGGCCGACACCCGGCCGTGGAACTGGACGAGACCTGCGTCCGCGGCCAATTCAGCACCCTGGCCAAGACCAGGCTCGGCGACCGTGTCACGGTGCGCATCGCCAAAGTCCGCCCCCGAGCCGGACTGCTCATCCTGCAGGATGCGGGTGCCGCGGCGGGATGAACCGGAAACTCGAGGTGAGCCCCGCGCCTCACCACTTCACCCTACTGGCGGTACACGTCGCGCCGGTGACCGATCCGGGTCAAGTACCCGTCTCAGCCGCGGCGCCCGCGCGTCGCTTTGCCCCGCGGCCCGGGCCGTGGCGGGGCGCACGAACCGCGGTCCGTCACCTCGGTGCCGAGAACCCGACCCGGAATGTCCACCGCACCGTCCTGAAGTCGCGCGTGCAGCAACTCGACGGCCAGCTCACCGGCGGCGGCGATGGGAGTGCGCACTGAACTGAGCGGCGGCGCTGCATACTGCGCCAGGATGGTGTCGTTGTACCCGAGGATCGACACGTCGCCGGGCACCTTCAGGCCCGCCTCTGACACCGCCTGCAGGCACCCGACCGCCAGGTAGTCGTTGCGCGCCACCACAGCCGTGACCTCCGGGGCCTCGCGCAGACACTGCGCCATCAGCAGGTACCCCGCCCGCACCTGGTCCGACGATGGCGCCCCAAATCGCTCCCGCGCCACCAGCCCGTGCGCGGCCATGGCAGCGCGATGGCCCTCGACCTTCGCGCCGCGCGGACTGGGCGGAGGAGCAATGTTGCCCCACACCCCGAGAATGTGGCGATGCCCCATGGCAATGAGGAACTCCGTCCCCTGGCGCGTTCCATCGAAGTCACTCCAACAGATGATGTTACGCAGATGATCCGGCGGCGTGGACAAATGGCAGACGTGAACCTTGTGCAAGGCCGGAGACAACGCTGCGCCGTCGACGAGATCCGGGGCACCCAACACGATCAGCCCGTCGGCCAACCCGCTGCCCCGCAACGCCTCGATCTGACCGCAGACCAGCAACCGGTAACCCAAGACCGCGCTCCGGCGTTCGACCGCATCCAGCATGCGGGCAAAATGCGGCCCCGTGCGTTCCTCCAGCGACGGCGTGAACAGGGCGATATTCCCCGTCTTCCCGGTCACCAGTGCCCGTGCCGAACTGTTCGGGGTGTACCCCAGCCGGCGACTCCACTCCACCACCCGCTGCCGCGTCGCGTCCGAGATCGACCCGCCCTGCCAGCCGCTCAGAACCCGCGACACGGTCGAGTGTGAGATGTTCAGCGCCTGGGCAATGTCGCGGATCGTCACGCGATGCTGCGGCGCGGGGATGCCATTTCGCGAAGCCATCGTCACCACTCCATGCACACGTGTGTCTTCAAGGGTATCTTATCCGCCCCGGCGACGAATGTCAACCCCGTAATGCGTCAGCCCCCCCCGGGCGCCGGCCCGCCCGGTCATACCAAGCTGAAACTGG
>MHBL01000168.1 GCA_001803235.1 Lentisphaerae bacterium RIFOXYA12_64_32 | reverse complement strand
CAACGTGAGGCGCTGGAGCATGGACCATGGTCCATTGTCCATAGTCCAGAATTGCGGGGGAACTTGTGGCGGACGAGCACTAGACGGCAGTCTGCGACTGGATTGTATCCAGCCATTCGCAGCGCCAGCGGCACATTTCCCGCAAGATGGCCTCGCCTTTCTGGACACTGGCGTGTTGGGGTTCGCCGTTGACGCCAAGGGCATTCGTACGGTACTCGTCGGTGGTCATGTCGCGCGGCGACGTCCAGGCGCCAACAACGCCCGCACGGGCCAAGTCCATCTTGACCAGTGCCGGAAAGGCCACCAGACCCATGCTGGTCTCGACTTCGCAGGCGTGTCCCATACGCCGGCCCTCGCAGATGCCCGATGGCACGCCCACGTGCGGGTCAAGGACGAAGATCCGGGTCTGTCCGCCGCCCATGGCATACTCCTTGGCGGCCGAGTGCGCCACCACACTATTGCCGCCATGTGCAGCCTGGAGAATGAGAATGCCGATGCCGTGCCGTTCCAGAGACGAGGCAACGTCCTGAACCAGAGCGATCAAGGTTGACGGTCGCAGGCAGAGAGTCCCGGGATAGGAGCGCCAGACTTCGGAGCAGCCGAGCGCGATGGGGGGCAGGAGGAGCACGTCGTCACGCACCTTCTCCACGCGGTCCCACGCCTCCATGCCGATCATCGTGTCGGTGCCCAGCGGCAGGTGGTGGCCGTGTTGTTCGGTCGAGCCGAGAATGAGTACGGCCTTCAGGTTGGCGCCCGTTTCGAGCCGCGCTTTGACCTCGGGCCATGTGGATTCGTCGAGTCTCATGTGACTGCCTCCTTGGTGATCTGTGCGGGCAAGTCCAGTCTCGCGGAAGTACGGCGCGGTGGCTCGGCGCGTCCCGCGCCGAAGCAGGGTGCGCCGGCCGGTCCCCGGCCGAGGGTCTCGGTTCGGGACGAACCGACGCACCCTACTGCGGTCCCGGAGGTCCCGCGCCACGGCCCGCCGCTGCGGACAACCGCGAACGGGTGTATCCCGGCGCACACAACACCGGTTCTTCCCTCTGTGGATTCACCCGCACAGGTCACTCCTTGGTGCCACGACCCACGACCGGTAAGCTACCTCCACCGGGGACTGAAAGCGCCCCGGTGGGGCAAACATCGAAGCAATAACCGCAGCCGATGCACGTTTCGGTCTTGACGGGTTTGCGGTCCTGAACGGAAAGTGCGTCGAACCAGCACACGTCGGCGCACTTGCCGCAGGCGGTACACTTTGCCATATCGGGCTGCGCCTGGCGTCGGGCCGCGGCGAGCCGTTCATGGCATTCGTTCTTCTCGGCGATTTTGGCCGGGTCGCGCAGCGACTCGAGTGCCTTGCCGCACAGCGAGTTCATATCCGAGTGGCCGGTTTCGTCCATCCACCGGTTCAGGCCTTCGATGGTGCGGCGCACCGCCCGCGGGCCGAGGGAACAGGCGATCGAGCCGAGCTGCAGACACTCGCTGCCGGCCATGAGCAACTTGGCGGCGTCCTGCCAGGAATAGACGCCGCCGCCCGCAAACATGGGGGTCTGGATGCCGCTCAGGCGCGCATGGGCAATGGTTTGACAGATGATGGGCAGCACCTGTGTGCCGCTGTAGCCGCCCATGAAGGTGGCGCCAGGTTTCAAGTCCAGGTCGATGTGCAAGGCACACCACCGGGCCGTGGGACCGATGGCATCGGCGCCCGCGTGCACCGCGGCTTCCATCACCTGCAGCGGGTCCACGGCCTCGACGGGCAGTTTCACCATGACCGGCAGGCGAACGGCGGCCTTGACGAGTCGCGTCGCCGCGGTGATCCACCCGGGCAGATTGAACATCCGATTTCTGGCCCAGGCAATGCCTGGCGTGTTGAAGTGCAGTTCCACGGCATCCGCTCCGGCACGTTCCGCCACGCGCGCCTGGTCGGTCCAGTCTTTTTCCCAATCCGGGAACTGGACGGTCTCCCAAAACGCACCCAGTGACACCCAGAGTTTCACCTCGGCGGGCATCCGGGCGCGCGCCTGGGCGATCCCGGCCTCGTACTCGTCGAGCGAACTGAACCAATCGCCAGGCAGGCGTCCGCCAGGCGCATGCGTCTGCGCCGCGGGCTTGCCCGCTGCCGCATCCTTGGCCGACGGCAGCAGCAGGCTGCCGCCGCCGCGGGGATGCCGGAAATTGCGCATGGCGACCGCACCGGGCCTGGCGCTGGCGCTCTTCAGGATCGCGTTCACGCCGTGGGTAGCCGGGCTGGCGGCGATGACAAAAGGATTGATCATGCCGAGCTTCTCTACGCGCAGGTCTGCCATGGTCGGTTCATCCTCTGCTTTGCCCGCCGGTCTGCAGCATTGCGACCGGGCGGGCGTGTTCGGGTTGTGGCGTCGGTTCAGTCGGTGCGGCGGCTTGACAGGTGCTCCGGGCCACCGTCGATGGTCCAATTATCGAGGGCCAGACGGAGATCCCTCGTTCTGCCTGTAGTCTTGACCGTGAGGCTGACCTCGCTGGGACTCGCGGGCCCCGACAGCGCCACGGACCCACTGCCGTCCACCGTCAGGGCGGTGAGAAAGCGCACGGGCGCCGCGCCGTGCTGTGTGTAGGTCACCACCGGGGCGGGGACTTTCTCGCCGTAGCCGTAGCTCACCCAGCCCTGGATCGGCGACTCCTGTCCCGCGGCGACGCCACTGGACAGCCCGTTCAGGAGGAGCGGTTGCAGTCGCACGGCGACGCGCTGGGCGCGGAACACTCTGGCGTGCACGTCGCCGGCCTCATCGGTCAGTTCACCTGGCGCGAAGTGGAAATGCAGGTCGAAGCGGTGCGCGCCCGTGCCGGTGAGCAGGTCGTCGACGATCCAGATGCCAGGCTTGAACCACATGACCCGGCGCCGATGAAAGACCGGGTTGGGCAGGCAGGCATAGCCGTTGTGCGAGATATCGACGATGTCCACCCCGTCGGTGGTCCGGACGTCGTGACAGAACGGGCGCAGTGCCCGGACGTTCTGCGTGGTCATGAATCCTTTCCCTGTGGTCTTGCCCATGGACTCGCCGTCGACCTCGACCGTGTTGTGGGCACGCGTCGACTTGAAGTACCTATGATATTCGAGCCACGGGTTGCGGACCGACCCGTAGAGATAGCGCCCAGAGTCGATCAGGACGTCTGTTCCGCCAACGTTGATTTCAAAGTGTCCGGCGTCTGCGTCCGAGTGACACCACGATACGCCCCGCCCGACGTGCGTGCCGGTGACAATGAAGTACGAGTCGCCTGGCGCCCAGCCGGTTCGGAACACGTAGAAGCCGGAGTCGCGCAGGGCGGCGTGCTTCGCGCGCGGCGCCGTGCCTTCGTTGCGGCCGGAAGCCAGGTGGCGGAAGTCCGCCCGGTTCGTGAGCTCCGCCATGGTGCGGAAGAACGCGCGCAGTTCGTTCGTGTCGCGCGGGTCCAGTGTCAGGTTCATGCCCTCGTAGAGCGAGGTGTCGGCCTTGCGGGCGACGAGTGAGTTTCGGTCCGCGTCGCCGACCATGGGCAAAGACAGGTCAGGCTTGACCAGGTGCATCAGGAACTCCGCGCCGCGCTCCAGTGTCGGGCGCATGTACGGCGGCACGGGCAGGCCGTTGGCCACTGCCACCCGATACGCCTGGAGGAACGCGTTGATGGCGACCAGGTGATAGACCGGCGTGCGCTCCAAGTGGACCCCGTCATTGTCGAACTGGTATCGCACTTCGTGGACCACGCGCCGATATCCCAGGTCCAGCCACTCGTGCGCGTTCCGGAACTCGGGCAGCATGACGCCCAACTGGAAGAGGGCCGAGGATTCCATGGCCGCCCAATTGGGGCAGACCCGATGGTCGGTGTAGTGGCGGCAAAGGAACTCGGCGTGGTCGTGAAGACCATTGAGGTAGGCGACCCACACTTCCCGGTCCAGCGATGGCGACGCACGGAAGTAGTAGAGCAACGGCAGCCAGACCGTGTAGGTGCGGATTGCCGTATCGATCGGGCGCCACGGGGACTTCACCGGCCATGCGGTGGCCATGGTCTCCTCGTCCCGGTACTTCTCGGCTGGCCAGCGGGCCAGAAAGCCCTTGAGTTGGGCGGCGAATTCAAGGGCGTACTTTTCGTTGCCGGTCATCCGGTAGGCGCGGGCCAGGCTGTGCCAGAAATTCTGGCGCCAGAGCGAGCACATCCACTCGATATCGTTCGCTTCCGCCTCGTTGGCGTTGCGGGCCCAGTCGAGGTCCGGACCAAGGTCGTAGCCGTAGATGCGATGCTCGCAGACGCGGTCGGCTTCGGCGACCACCTCCGGATCGAGGAAGTCCGCGAACGCCGTCTCGTCAAAGAGGTACGCCGGCGTTTGTCGTTGTCGGAAATGGCGCACGAGGTGCTCAAGGGCGCCGTCGTTGTTGCGCTTCTCCACCGCCCGCCGCACCGCGGCCAGTTCGGGTCGGTCCAAGTCGAGTCGGGACAGAAGGGCATCGAGATCGCTCATGTTTCACCTCTTGCGGCGCTCTCTGCGCGCCGCCGCACACTGATCAGGTTTCCTGGGGGAATGTTATGCGCTTACGATATACTATCCAACGGATGGATTGCCTTGACAAGAGCGGAACTGTGTCTATCTTCCGGTATCAGTTATTCGGTTCAGAGAAATACGCGGACAAACACGCCTGTCGGTGGTGTCCATGATTCACTTTGCCATCCGCAGCATCAGCCTGCATCGCAGCCCGGAGCGGTTCACGGGGCGCTATCCCTTCAACGCCATCCTGTTTGTCATCTCGGGAATGAAGTACTGGCGAACCTGCGGTCGCGAGTTGACGTCGCCGCCGCCCATGTTCATTCTTACGGTAGACGGGCAACCGCGGGACGGGGAGTACGGCCCGGACCGCGAGGGGTGGATCATCGTGCTGGACGAGATTCGATTCCGGCTCAGCAGCCGGCGCGGTTTCGTGGAGATCGTCGACAGCCCGGGGCCGATCCAGCTTCCGTTGTTCACCCCGATCCCGCCCGAGCGCGTTCCCGGCTGGCAGATCGAATTCGAGCGCATCCAGGCGGCGTTGCAGACGCCGACCTGGCAGAACCGGTTCCGGGCGGAGGCGGGAGTGATGAACATCTTTCGGCACCTGGCCGACAGCCAGGCGGACACCCTCCATGATACCCCCGCGGCTCGCCTGAAGACACTGATTGACCAGGACGTGCGCTTCTCCGAGACCCTGTCGCAGTTGAGCCGGAAATGCGGTTATACCTCAGACCACATCCGCAGTCTGTTCCATGACGAGTACGGCATGAGTCCCAACACCTACCGCAGTCGGCGCCGCCTGGCGCTGGCAATGGAGCTGATCGCCAATTCGCGCTTGCCGGTGAAGGAGGTCAGTGCCAGGTTGGGGTTCCAGCATGTCTCGGCATTCTCGGCCGCGTTCCGGCGTCTCACCGGGGCCTCGCCATTGGCGGCCGTGCGCCAGTTCCGGAAAGGATCGACCTGAGCAATGAGGCCGGCTTGGCGGCCCCGCCGCCGCAAGGCCGGTGGGGTCGGGCATTGCACTGATCGGAAAGGGGCATGCCGGCGGCGCGCCGGGCACGGGTCATCGATGGCTGTCAGGCCAGGTCTCTGTCCCGCTTTCCCGATCCACGTAGGCCGCGTGCAGCAACGTCAGTTGCTCGCAGGGGACGACCGGGTAGTCGCGCACGGTGATCGACTGGGCATCTGCCGACTCGATCTCCCAGCCGGTGTCGGCGGCCAGGACGTATGTGCCCGGCAGGGCGGTGTTCGCGGGCAGCGGTTCGGCCAGTCTGAACGTGCGGCCTTCGATGCCGGCCACCTTGAGCGTGGTCGTCGCCGCGGCGAGCGAGATCGATGTGTCCCCGAATCGCAACTGCGTCCCGGCGAGCAGGTACGCCTGCAGGACTTTCCCGTCAGTGGCCACGGAGACGAAACCGAACCGGCCGGCCAGCGTCACCGGGCCGAACTGTCTCTGGGCGGCATCCGGCGCCATCAGGACATAGTCGGTCCGATCCGTCAGTTCGACCGCCACGCCCCATCCGCCTGTTGCACCGTCCGCCGCGAGCAACCGTGTCGTACGCACGGGGGACGCGTCCTTGTACGGTACCATGACGGCGACGTAGTCGCTGTGCAGTTTCTCGCCGCCCGCAGCGTCGAACGTGCGCTCGGCGAAGACTTGCTGGATAGGCGGGGCGTTCAGTTCCGTGCCTTTCTCGCTGCGCCAGCCGGGTGCGTCGGCGACCAGCAACCGGTGGATCGGGCTGAGGACAGTCAGGTCCATCTTCAGGTTGTCCAGGTGCCACGTCGCCGTGACGGGCTCGGTCGGCTGGCTGGCGCGCAGGTTGGTGAGCCACTTGATCTGGTCGGCGACTGGCTGCGGTGCCGGGCCGGTCACGGTGACCAGATTCCCGTTGCACTGGAACCCGTACTGGTGGCGTTTGCCGCCGTTCACTTCGAAGACGTCCACCGCGTACGAGCCGCCGTCCGGCAACCGCACCAGCACACAGGTGCGGCGGTACAGGTCGCACTGCGTGTAGGCATTCGCCCGGGCCTGGGTCACCTCTACCCCGGGCGTGGCGCCGAAGAACTGCAGAACCGACCCGCGCGGCTTCGTATTCTGGTTCACGCCGTCCACCGTGACGAGGTTGTGGGCGAGCGTGCTGGTGGTCCAGTTCTGCCTCGTAACGTCGTCCCAGATATAGCCGCGGTCGGACGCGAGTTCTTTGCCGAACGCGCAGTAGATCAGGCCGAGCGTGTCCATGTGCCGGTGGCCGTGGTACTCGTAGGCGTTCAGATAGAGGGCCGTGTCCCCGTGCGGCGCGCCGTTGCGCATCACACTCACGTGCCAGCCGGGGAACCACTCGGTGCGCAGCGGCAGCTTGGTCCCGGGCTCGGCGCGCAGGTTCGGGTTCCGGTACCAGAGTGCGTACTCCCCACCCTTCTCGGCGAGCGGCGCGCCTTGTGCCGTCTCCAGCAGTCCCGCGTACGACGGGCTGTACCGATCGGTGAGAATCTCGGCGTACGAGGCATGTATCCTGCCGCCCGCGTGCGTGTCGCCGATGACCGGGTAGGTCCGGTCCGGCGCTACCATGCGGGCCATGCTCTCCAGCGCCAGGCGGTACCGGACTACGGACTCGAACGGGTTGAGGTCCCGGAATACCTTGCCGTCGGGCGGTTGGTATCCCGCCGGGTCGGAGTAGCCGCGCAGGATCTCGGGGATGTTCTGCATCAGCCCCAAATGCATGTCGGAGTAGGACGGCGACTCCTTGCAGAACCCGTCGAAGTGGAAGCAGTCCTCGAGCAGTTTCTCGAAGCCTTCCAGGGCGCGCCGCACGCTCTGCGGCCGTTCGAACAGAATGCCGCACGCCGCACTGACCGCGCGGCTCGGGCCGCACTTGTTGTTGATGTCCTTCCAGTTCTCCGTGTCGGTGCAACCGGCGAGCAGCAAGTCGTTGACGATGCGCTTTTCCGACTCGGCATCGAGGACGCGTCGTCCATCGGGGTAGGTTGCCTCGCGGACCAGGTCGTACGCCACCGTCATGTGCAGTAGGTACGGATCGCAACCGCTGCAGTCGAACCGGCCCGCGCCCCAGAAGCCGTTGCACAGGGTCGCGTGGTCAGCCTTCTGGTGCCGCTCGAACGGGTCGATGATGACGTCCTTGGGGAACTTGCCGCCGCCGCCGTGCTGGCCCATGTTTGCCGCCGCTTCCGCCGGCGGGCAGTCGGCCACCGTGCCGTTGTAGGAGTGGTATAGCCAGTTCGGGTAACAGTGCGCGAATCGGTCCAGGATCCACACACAGCGCTCGGCGTACTTGACGTCGCCGGTCAGCGCATAGAGCTTGGCCAGCGGCAGGATCCGCTCGGCGCACCAGTGCGACTTCTTCGAGCGGATCACGCCGGTGAAGCTTGTGTGCACCGGCCACGACGCCCAGCGGTAGGCGTACTTCGACGGGTTCTCACCGGGGTGCGCGCGCTCCTCGTCGTTCTGATAGTACGTGAATGTCTGGCCCATCTTCGGGCAGACCACGGCGCCGGTCTCGGGGTACGCCGCGTTCGGGTACACGGTGCCGCAGTACTTGCAGGTCACCTTGTCCGGGTCCGTGACGTTCCAGTTGTAGATAAAGCACTCACCCATGGCGGACTTTTTGCCGACACAGGCCGGACAGTTCTGCCCGTACTCCGTCCAGTTCGTCAGTTCCGAAACCATGTTGTCGAAGAACGCACGGTTCTGTTTCAGCGCGAACTGTGCCGAGTTCTCCCAACTCTTGAGAATGGCTTTTGCCCAGGCGTAGCGCCGGATGTTCTCTTTCGCGTTGGCGATGTCCTGCGCCTTGTACAGCGTGCAAGGCGCCGCCGTAGCGGCAGGCAGGCCGGACATGAACGTCATGAGAATGGAAAGCGAGCCGGTCATGATCCGCCTCCAGTTTCCGCGTTGCGGCGAGTCCGCCATGGCGAATTCTCCTCCCGTCGTCCTCGCAATCGTACTGTGGCTCGTACTCGAACACGACAGGCCACAAGATCCGGTACGTGCCGGTCGACTCGTTGGCGCCGCGGGGGACCGTGGCCACCGGCAGCGGCCTGTGGAGTGCGGCGGCAGAGCCCCGCCCGGCGGGCGGGACGGCGACGCCGCTTTGGCTGCAGTACGTCGTGCGGGCAATGCGCCTCAGCCAAAGCGGTGTCGCGCCGCCGGTGGCGGACTTGCCACCGCACTCCACATGGTGACAGCACCGAGAACCTTAGCAGCATTGCGGTCGCCCACCACCGCAACACACGCCACAGGCGGGAATATACGTCCCGATCCTGGCCGCGGCGAGGGCCGCTGCCTTGCGGAAGTCGGCGACACACTAGCGCCCTTAGGCGCTACGCTTCGACCAACATGTTTGTCGTAATGGGTGTCAGGTTTCGGGTTTCAGGTTTCAGGAGTCGAGGGGCATGAGACGTGAGTCACCGAGTCACGGCGTCACTACACCCGCGGCGCACCGCGCCACTTTTCCCGAGCGCCAGTCGCGGGAAAAGCGTAGTCTCTGGTGACCAGAAACCGTTCTTCGGGGTCAAGGTAGTTGTCGAAGTTTGTGGCGATGGGTTGGGGCTGCCGGGGCGACAGGATGTCGAGGTGTGCCCGGAATTGCGCGAGCGCCTGTCGCTTGAGTGGCAGGTACTTGCGAATGTCCACAACCTCCACCGTCCCCGGCAGGTTCTCGGGCGACAGCCCGGCTCTCAGTGACGTGATGTAGTTCCGGAACAGGATTCCGGTCCCGACCCGCTCACAGGCGCGCCGGACGATCTGGCAGGCCGCCCTGTGGTCGGAGTGCCCCTCGTGTTCACTGGTGCAGAGGACTTCGACGGGGTTCTTCTCCTGAAGGATGGGGACGATCCTCTCGACGACCGTGTCCACCTGGTCAGCAAGGCTCCCGTCTTCGTAGTCAAGGAAGATAATGTTTTCCTTCGCGAGCCCAAGGATCCCCGTGGCCCGGATGGTTTCGTCTCTGCGTATGGCGCATACTTCGCCGGGGGAAGGGTGTTCGAAGATGTTCAGGACTTTGGAGAAGAGCTTCTCGCCCATCGTGAGGACGACGACAAAGACCGTGCGCCCTTCGTCGAGCCGTTTCGCCAGATAGCCACCGCAGCCCAGCGTCTCGTCGTCGGGGTGGGGCGCGAACAGCAGGATTGTGCCGTCCGGGTGGGTTGGGGTTCTCACGGAGTGGGCTCCTTAAGCAATCGCTTGTCGCGATCGTCGTCGCAATCGTTTCTCGATGACCTGGAACGCGGCGAAAACGGGAGCGAGGATCGATTGCGACGACGATTGCGACAGCGATTACCCGCCCGTCATTCTGCTCTCATGCCGAAGTTGACGCTACCTGCCCCTGTCGCCCGTTGTGGTGTTTCGGCCTCAACCGTGCCGCCACTCGGTGCTGGCGAGCCAGTCCACGAGGTACCCAGTCAGTTCGGCCTTGACGGCGACACAGGCGGGGTCGGCGCTCAGGTTCCGGGACTCCAGCGGATCGGCATGCAGGTCGTACAACTCGTCGCGGTGTCCCGGGCTCCAGACGATGTACTTGTGGGTCGGGGTGCGCACGCACTTGCCGCGCTGCTTCCGGTCATTCGAGACGTACTCGGCGAAGACCGCGCTCGGCGCGGTGGTATTGGAGCCGTCGACACGCGGCCGCAGTGACGTTGCCGCCATGGTGTCGGGGATCGGCACGCCTGCGTAGTCGAGGACGGTCGGCGCAATGCCGAACACCTCGGCTAGGGCGGCATCGACCCGGCCTGCATTGCCCTGGCCGGTGGGCGGCTTGAGGATCAGCGGGACCCGGAGAATCGGCTCGTAGAAGAGGCACTTGCCGGTGCGGGCGCGTTCGCACAGGAACTCGCCGTGGTCACTGGTGAGGATGATGAGCGTGTTGTCGTACAGCCCGCGCGCCTTCAGCAACGCGACGGTCTGGGCGACGTAGTCGTCAATGCAGGTGATCATGCCCCAGTAGTAGGCGATGGTGCGGCGCACGAGCGACTCGTCCTGCCAGCGGTCGCGCCAGGACGGGGCGCCGGGGATGTCGCAGGGCAGGGGGACGTCGGCGGGATTGTAGAGGCTGCGGTAGGGCTCGGGCGGGTCCCATGGATCGTGCGGACCACAGAAGCCGTACCAGAGGAAGAACGGCTGTTCGCCCTGTGCCGAGCGCGTGATGAACGCATCCGCCTGCTGCGCGGTCCAGTGCTCGACGTACTCGTCGCGGTTCAGCGGGTTGTCGAACAGGCCGATCTTGCGATAGGCGTCCTGGTCGCGCCGCGCGGAGTAGATCAGTTCGTAGCCGCCGGGGCGTTTCGCCTCGAGCCAGGCGGCGTAGTTCGGCCCGAGCGGGGCCGGGCCAAGCGGCGAGCCGAACGCCTGTTTCCAACGCACGCCCTTGCCGCCCGTTAGGTTGTGATAGTCGAAGCCTTTTTCCGGGTACATGTGGATCTTGCCGACCGCGCCGGTGCAGTACCCGTGCTTCTGCAAGTGCTCCATGAACGTCAGTTCCCACGGCGGCAGTCCCGGCGTGTCGTCTACCACCGTCTCCATGTATGTGACTCCGTGCTGGTGCGGGTAGCGGCCGGTCTGGATACAGGCACGGCTGGGCACGCAGACCGTGTTTTGGACACACGCGTGCGAGAAGTTCACGCCGTCCCGCGCCAGCGCATCCATGGCCGGGGTGCGGATCATGGCATTGCCGTTGACCCCAAGCGCGTCGTATCGCTGCTGGTCGGTCGTGATGAGGATGATGTTCGGGGGCACGGTGGACCTCGTCCGGTTGCGTCAGATTCCAGTGGCGATGCAGGAATCCACGGGTTTCAGTGTTCAGTATTCAAGTCGGTCGCTCGTCTCTGGGGCTGGTGAAACAGTGACCGCAGTCGGCCGACTTGGCACTCGGTGTTCACCGCACCTTGTCGGCGTCAGGGCACAATAGTGCGCCGTCCGCCAGAGATGCCCCTGCCACTCGTCCGTCCAAGCGGCATCAGGGCGCTTCTCCGGTCGCCAACGGCGACGCGCATGGTCCAGCCCAGGGTCAAGCGACCCTGGGGGCTCTAGTCGTTCGGCTTGCTGGTCCAGTGCCCTGCCGGCGGGTTGAACTCGTACGTGCAATGCCCGTCACCGTAGGCGTAGGAAGCGCCATTCATGTGCCGCCGCGCCACTCCCCAGGCGGATACACCGGCGAACATCTCGGCCCACGTCGTCGTCATCCGCAGTTCGGCGCCTTTGCCGTCCGTGAGCCAGATAGTGGTGTCCGGCTGGGGATAGTAGCGGGTGTGAGCCAGCGGGATGTAGTAGACCCCGTATGGATAGACGCTGAGGCCGTTGATGTCGCTGTTCACTGAGGGGCAGGCATACGAACCGTAGAACGGGTTGGGCAATTCGGGCGGGCGCATGTAGGTGTAGGCGAAAGCAGGACTGGCCGGGATCTTGATCGGGCAGACAAAGACTTCGGCGTTGCCCACATACGGCGTGATATGGTCATACCACCACCAGAGCGAGTCGGCGGTGGCAGAGGTACTGCCCAACGGCATATACGTGTAGATGGCCGGGTACCAACCCTCGGTGTCGCCCACGTAAAGCTGGCACCCGATGGTGAGCTGTTTCAGGTTCCCCAAGCACACGATCTGCGCTGCCTTGTCCTTGGCCTTCTGGAGCGCCGGCAGCAACAGAGACGCGAGAATGCCGATGATGGCGATCACCACCAGAAGCTCGATGAGGGTGAACACACTGCGACGGCGCTCCGGCGGGCGAGTGGCAGGCGTGGCAGCGCAGATCCCTGAGTCCACCTGAGGTTGGTTTGCGGGCATGTCGATAGCCCTCTGTTGATGAGCCCGCAGCCGTGGCATTCGTGTGAATAGGGTGTTGACGGACGATGGAACAACGGCCGCGATTCTCTGCAGCAAACATAGCATGCCGCGGCGGTTGGGCCAACCCTCCCGCACGCGCCGAGGTGATGCGTCAGCGCCCCCCCGGGCGGCAGACCGCCCGGTCATCTCGGAGTGAAACTGGCGATGATGCACCAAGACCGCCTGAAGGCGGTACTACGAACCTGGCCAACAGCGCAACGAGGCTTGTAGTACCGCGTCCTCGCGGGCTCCGGGCCCCTTCAGTTTCATGTCAGTTCAGCTTGGCAAAGTCGCCGTTCAGGAGCGCCTGCTTCAGGTCCATGTAGCAGCGGAAGTTGTCCCACGAGACATCGGGCGGGACGGTGTGGTCGACGGTGGGAATGAACCCGCCCTCTTCGATCAGCGGGATGAATTCGCGCAGGTGTGTTTTGATCGCATCGCGCCCCCGCGACAGGATCCGCTTGTCCACGCCGCCCCAGAGCCGCAGCGAGCGGCCAAAGCTCTTGCGCAGTTCCTGCGGGCTGATGTCGGAGGCGCGCTCGATGGGCCAGAGAATGTCCACGCCGGCCTCCATGAGCAGCGGGATGAGCGGCCGTGGGTCGCCGTCGCTGTCGACGGCCACGTATCGGACACCGTGCCCCTTCAGGAACGCGATCAACCGCTTCAGGTGCGGGAAGATGAACTCCCGGAACGTGTGCGGCCCGAGCAACGACCCGCCCTTCATCGCCATGTCCTCGTTGAGGCAGAAGTACTCGACGTGCGTCTTCTCGAGCACGGGCCGGCAGGTCTCGATGATGAAGTCGGCGAAGAACTCCATCATTTCGTGCATCAGATCGGGGTAGTCGTACCAGGCGAGCGAGAGGTTCTCGGTGCCCATGAACTCGCGGGCGCGCCAGTAGAACCCGTTGGCGGCGCAGTTCCGTCCGAGCACGAGTGGGAAATCGCGTGTCCGCCAGCGCGGCAGGCCGGCATCGATGGCGGGCGGATAGCGTTGCGGAATGGCCGCTACCAGGCGCCGGCGCACATCCGCGAAGTCTTCCGGCTTCTCCACGGGAAAACGCAGGTACTGGTCCATGCACATGCGTGTGCCCCGGACCGTGCCCGCCTTGAGCGCCTTGTGCACGATACCTTTGCCGTCCCGGAAGACCTCGCACTCCGGCGTGTCTTCCAGGACTTGGTGCGGGAAGCCTGGCATGAATCCGAAGTCCACGGGGATGTACTCGCGCCGGTCCAGGTTCAGGCCGGGTTCGGCGACGAACCAGTCCCAGGTAAAGCCCTTCACGGCATCCGGCGTTTCGGTCTGCCAACGCTCCACCGTCTGACCCCAAGCGCCCAGTTCATGATTGGGGCGCCGCTCCGAATGGCGGTATTCCATGCAGTCCAGGAAGATCTCCAGATCGGTTTTCATTGCGTGTCCCTTTGTTTGTGACGCCAGAATTCACGGGGCGAGTGTCGGGTGTCCGGGCTTTCTCCGGCCCGTCCTTGGTCGTCCGATAGCAGTCGACCGCGGTCGATTGCGGCCGATAGCAGTCGATTCGCGACTTCAGGCATATAGTACTACCCGTTGCGCTGGCATTCCTTAAGGATCTGGCCAGTTGACTGGAGAAAAGCGCCAATCATGAACACAACCAGCTCGACAATCGCGCCACAGGAGTTCTACCGTAGCGACTTGATCTTCCGCCGCCCCGGCGTGCCCGTGACCGTGCAGCGCACCACGACGTTCGGGACGTGCGTGCACGGCCATGAGTTTGCCGAGTTGGTGTTTGTGCTCGGCGGGACCGGCGGGCACTGGTTGGCGGGGCGAACCCATGACCTGGCGCGCGGCGACTACTTCCTGCTCTGCGGCCGCCAGACGCACGCGTATGCGAAGACGCGCGGGGTCCAGGTCGTCAACGTCCTGATTCACGACACGTTCATGCGCCGGCACCGGGACGAGTTGCGGAAGCTGCGCGGGTACCGACTGCTGTTCACCGGCGACACGCCGCGGACTCCGCACGCTCCATCGGCGTCACGCCCATTGCGGCCCTTGGCGGAAGCGGAACTGCAGGCGTGCCTGCGCCTGCTCGAGGCCATGGAGCAGGAAGCCCGCCAGGCGGACGAGGGCTCCGCGCTGGTTCTCGGCGCGCTGCTGCTCAACCTTCTGGTCACGGTCTGCCGGTTCGCGGTCGCCGCGCCGCGACGGAAGACACAGTCCGGCAGAACGAACCTGGCCAAAGCCGTGGCGTTGCTCGACACCGACTATGCGGCGGACGTGCGTCTGGAAGCGCTGGCCGAGATCGCGTGTCTGTCGGTGCGGTCACTGCTGCGGCACTTCAAGGCCGCGACTGGCCTCACCCCGGTGCAGTACCTGACCCGCGTCCGGATCGGCCACGCCTGCGACCTGCTCCGCGAGACCGACACCCCGGTGCACGATGTCGCCGCGTCCTGCGGCTTCCGCGACAGCAATTACTTCTCGCTGACCTTCCATCGCCTCGCCGGCCTGACCCCGTCCGCGTTTCGCAGACGCGCGGCGGGCCGGACGGCCCAGTCGCGGGAGGGATGAGGAACGTGAAACGCCGGCCAGGGAACTGGCCGGGCCACTGGCTTCAGGCCGTTCGGGGTGCGCTGCGGCGGTCGGCCTCGACGTCCTCGAACCAGGTTTCCAGGTTCTGCAGCATGCGGTGGACGCGGTCGGGGTGCGCTGGGGCGAGGTTGTTCTTCTCCTCTGGGTCGGCGGCGATGTTGTAGAGTTCCGGGGGCGGTGCCGGCGGGAGCTGGCGCGGCGGCTCGGGTGTGCGCAGGATATCGACGAAGTGCTCGGGGTGCATTTCCCAGTCGCGGTCCAGGGCCATTTCTTCGGGCGCGGTCCACATGGCTTTCGCGATGATGGGCCGGACCAGTTTCCAGTCGCCGTCGCGCATGGCAGCGTTGCAGTCGCCGACGGGCGAGTAGCGGTTCCACTGCCAGAACCGGCGCGGGTTCTCCTGGCTCTTGCCATCCCTTAGAACCGGGAGCAGGTTTTGACCGTCGAGCCGGACGTTGGCTGGCGGCGCAACCTGTGCGGCGGCGCAGAGCGTCGGCAACCAGTCGGTGAAGTGTGCGAACTCCGCAACTGTGCGGCCGCCGGTCATCCCGGCGGCTGGCCAGTGCAGGAGCATGGGCACGCGGATGCCGCCCTCGTAGACGCTGCCCTTGCCGCCGGCGAAATTGCAGTTGAACCGCGCCATGCAATCGTCGCCCGCACCGTACATGGCCGGGCCGTTGTCGCTGGTGAATAGCAGGAGCGTGTTCTCGGCCAGGCCGAGGCGGAGCAGTTCCGCGCGGATCCGCGCCAGGCCGCGGTCCATGCACCGGATCATGGCGTAGACCATGCTGACCCCACGTGTGAACCTGGCAGGGTCGATGAATCTGGCGATGTCCGCGTCGGGCGCTTCGAGCGGGGTGTGCGGCGCGTTGTAGTGGACGGAAAGGAAGAACGGGGCCTGGCGGTGTCGGCGCAGGAACTCGACCGCCTCGTCAGTAAGCAGGTCGGTCAGGTACTGTCCGGTCGGGCGCTGGTACTGGCCGTTGCGTTCGATGAGCCAGTCGTAGTAGTTCATGCCGCCGCCGCGGAACCCGATGAACTCGTCGAACCCGCGCCGGTTCGGATGGTACTCGGCGCCGTACACGCCCGTGTGCCACTTGCCGACCAGCCCGGTCGTGTAGCCGCCGCGTTTGAACGCATCGGCGACGGTCACTTCGCGTAACGCGAGCCGGTCCAGGCCGCGCGTCGAGCGCATTTCGATGGCGCCGGTGCGGTGCGGGTAGCGCCCGGTCAGGAGGCTGGCCCGGGCCGGCGTGCAGACGCACGAGGCGGAGTAATGCTGCGTCAGGCACAGGCCGTCGGTGCTGAGCTGGTCCAGGGCCGGCGATTCGGTCAGGCCGTTGTTGAACCGGCCAAAGTCGCCGTAACCCATGTCGTCGGCCATGATGAAAACGATGTTGGGTCGGGGCATGGTTGTCCGTTCTCCTTCGCTGATCGTTTCGGACGGCTGCAGGTGTTCGGTCTGCAGGTGAAGGCCGGTCGAGTAAGCCCACCAGGCCAGTGCCAATGGCACGATGCGTCTCGCGCGTTTCCGCGCCTACGATACCCTCCGCTCCATGCCTCCGCCACCGGCAACGGTACGACCTCTGGGCTGTTTCAAGATCTGGCGCCGCGTCTCGGAAGGCCACGCCTCCGCGCGCACCAAGTGGGGACACGCCGGGGGTACTCACCGCACGCGACAGTCACGAATCTTGAAACAGCCCTGGTACGACCTTGCCATCCGCCAGCAAGCGCCCACCCAGCCTCCTTCCGTTGCCGGCCCTAACCCGGCGGGAAGGCACGCAATCCCCCCGTCCCTTGCGCTTGCACCCGTCCGGACTATCTTCTCCGGTGTTCCCCGGATAGGGAAATCTGTCGTCAGCGGCTGCGGCCAGAGCGGACGTTGGGGCACGAAGCTCCGTCTGAGACGTTGACTGGGAGGGAGCGGGCACCGTTGGGGTCGGGACAGCGCACCAGATCCAGGAGTCACAGGAGATGTCGCCATGGGAACCCACGACGCAGCCTACCGGCGGAAGCTGGCCACGGCCGAGAAGGCCGTGCGGCGAATCAGGGACGGCGCCACGATTGTCCACGGCCTGGCGGCTGCCGAGCCGCCTGCCCTGCTGGGGGCCATTGCGGACCGGGCCAGGGCGGGAACGCTGAAGGACCTTAAGGTCTACTCCCTGCTGCCCATGAGCCACGCGGCCAAGACCGTGCTCTCCGCCGACTTGTCCGACTGCATCCAACCCTACTCCTGGTTCGTCAGTGGCTCGGATCGGAACATGGTACGGGCAGGCCTGCACTACTTTGTTCCCAACTACTTCCACCAGATCCCGCGCTTGTGCCGGGAGTTCATGACGGTCGACGTGGCGGTGACGACCGTCTCGCCCATGGACAACGCCGGCTACTTCAGTTTCGGCACGGCCAACGACTTCACGTCGACGGCCGCACGGGTGGCGGGTCGGCTCATCGTCGAGGTCAACGAGAACATGCCCCGGGTGTTCGGTGATGCGCTTCTGCACATCTCCGAAGTGGATGCCGTGGTCGAGAACCACGTTCCGCTTCTGGAGTCGGTGCCGCCGAAAACGAAGCCGGAGGACGCGCTGATCGGTGGACGCATAGCCGAGATGGTACCGGACGGAGCGACGATCCAGTTGGGCTACGGTGGCATCCCCAACGCTGTCGCCCAGTACCTGGCCGGCCACAAGGACTTGGGCATCCATACGGAGGTGCTCGGGCCGGGCATGATTGATCTCATCGAGAAAGGGGTCGCCACCGGCAAGCGGAAGACGCTCCACCCGCGGAAGACGGTGTTCACGATCGCGTTGGGGACCCGCCACATCTACGAGTTCATGAACGACAATCCCAGCATCGAGAGCTACCCGGTCTCGCACATCAACGATCCGGCGGTGATCGCGCAGAACGAGCGCATGATCTCGATCAACTCGATCCTCGAAGTGGACCTGTTGGGACAATGCAACGCCGAATACCTTGCCGGATCTCAGTACAGCGGCACCGGTGGGCAGCTCGACTTTGTGCGGGGTGCGTTCAACGCTCCCGGCGGCAAATCGTTCCTGGCGTTCTACTCCTCCGCCAAGGACGGCCGCATCTCGCGCGTGGTCCCGCGCTTTGCCGAAGGCACGGTGGTGACCACTCCGCGCATGGACACTCATTATCTGGTTACGGAACACGGGGTCATCAACCTCAAGGGAAAGTCCACCAAGGACCGGGCACTGGACATCATCAGCATCGCGCACCCGAAGTTTCGGGACGACCTTCTGCGCGAGGCCGAGAACATGTACCTGCTGTGAGCCGTACGGCGCGATTGGAGTGGGAAGTTCTGGCCGGGCCCCGGCCAAGGGCCTCGGGCCGGGACGGACCCGAGCACCTTACTGCGGTCCCGGAGGTCCCGCGCCACCGCCGCACTACTGTCGACACAACTTTACTCGAAGGTAATCTGGTAGTAGATGGTGGCGGCGTCCTTGCCGGTCTTGAAGGAGACCTTGCCGTCGGCGAAGGTGGCCGCGATCTGCTTGGCGCGGTTGCCCTGCACGTCGACGGCGTACACGACGGGCGTCTTGCCGGTCAACTGCGTGCGGAACGTGACGTCCAGTTCGACCGGTTGCACGATCACCGGCGCCGTGCCGCGCTCGACCAGCACGCAGCCGTGGCCGCTCGACTCGAGCCGCTCATCGAGCGTCAGGTACTGCCGGAACTTCTGTCCCGTGTTCTGGGCGCGCGCGACCGTGGAGAGCAGGAGCCGCGCCGACTCGCGCAGCGGCTTGTCGTCCAGCGCGGACAGGGTCACGGTCGCGTAGTCGGTCCGGCTGACCAGCGTCAGGTCGCTGAGTTTGATCGCCGGAACAGACGCGAGGAACCCGGCCGCGCCCTGGGTTCGCGGCGTGTCGATTCGGAACAGGCCGCGGCCGTGGTCGCGCACGAGTTCACCGGTGTCGCTGACGATGGTGTTGTCTTCGCGATAGCCGCGCCCGTCCGGCAGCACGCCCCACGCCGTCGCTGCCTGCGTGTACAGGCGCGCGAACAGGTCCGGGTAGGTGCTGCGCAGTGACGCGAGCGACGGCATGACCACGTGCCGGTCGTTGCGGAACCCGAGACAGAGCGCACGGGTGCTGTCGGGACCGATCGCCTGCGCGCCTGGCGGCAGGTTTGCGGTTTCAAAGAGCTCAAAGCTGCCGCGCGCGCGGCGGTCGGTGGTCCACGGCCAGCCCTTGAACGTGACCCGAGTGTCCGCCACCTGCTCCCTCACGCGCACGTCGGGGTAGAGGCTCTGCCAGAGCGCGGCCTTGCCCAGCGCGTGATCGTACATGTCCTGCGCCGGGTTGTCCGCGAACAGGATGGCGCGCGGTGCGGCAGCGTAGTTGCCGGAACTGGAGTTGCCCGAAGCGACGACCACGTCCACGCCGTCCTTGGGCGGATCGTAATCGGTGGCGAAGAAGTGCTGCCGGACGCGCGAGATGTACGGCAGGAAGTGCAGGGGACTCTTGGCGTCGAGGTACTGGCTCTGGCCGTAGAAACCGTCGACCGCGGAGTAGCCGACCTCGACGAGCCGTTCGGCGGCTTTGACGTCGCGCCGGTGGAAGATCAGCGCGGTGGCGGGGAACAGCCCGACCGATGCGGGGTCCGCAAACGCGACGGTCGGCTGCGGGATCATGTCCTTGAGCTTCGAGTCCGCGTCGTTCCAGGTGTAGCCCCAGCCGCCCATGTAGCAGTAGTACAGGAGCATGTCCCAGTCCTGCAGGCAGGCGTAGGCGGCGGTCGTGAGCATGTCGGCGCTGCGGAATTCGCTCGGCCACATGGTTGCCCACTCCGTGATGATCAGCGGTTTGCCGCGGACCTTGCCGATACTGAAGCTGTTGGCGAACCCGGCGGTTTCGGCCGGGTCGTGACGCAGCAGCGGCGTGTTGACCAGCGTGATCTGCCGGCCGTAACTGCAGTTGCCGCCGTAGCCCACGTGCTGCCAGTAGACGTGGTGGTCGATGTAGTCGGTCGCCGCGTCCGCCTGCAGGCTGGCGAGGTTGCAGGCGATGTTCGACCCGGTCACGGGCACCTTCAGCCCGAGCTCGCGCAGGTACTGGATCATGGCGCGGTAGTGATCAGCCGCGACCTGGTTCAGGAACAGGAGTCCTTCGTTCACGCGCGCCGGGCTGTCCTTGCCAGTGTAGGGCCGGCCGTCGCGCGACCTGAAGTAGTTCAGCGGCGGCAGTTTTACCGTGCCGCTTTCGGGCGCCTCGTCGGGCTGGAGCGCGCACTCGCCGGCGTGGTTCGTCCACGCCTTGGCCAGGGCGTCGCGGGTCGCGTACTTCGCCACCAGGTACTGGTTCCACAGCCCGGTGAACTCGGTCATGTAGGTGTTCAGCCGCGGCATGTCGCCCCAGCCGAACCAGAGGAAGATGCTGTCCTCGTTGGTGAGCTGCACCATGGCGATGGCCGGTTCCTCGAGGTAGCGCAGCCCGGTGTAGGGATTGCGGTGCATCAGGAAGTCCTGCGCGTACTTCTTACCGAGCTCGATGAGGCGCGCGTTGAACGTGCCGAGCCCCTTCGCGCCATGGCTCTTCTTCGCGCTGGCATCCGCATACTCGGGCAGCGCGTCGCCCTCCTTGAACTGGCGCGAGCACATGGGCATGACGTCGGGCAGGATGTAGATGCCGCGCTCCTTGAGCTTGGCCACGAAGTAGTCGAACTTGTCGAGTTGCTCCGCGGCCAGGTGCTGCGAATCCGGCTGACTGCTGTCGATCAGGCCGTGGGGGCTCGGGTTCTCGAGCAGGTGCGTGCGCACGATGTTCACGCCGGCCCGCGCCAGGCTCGCGGCGACCTGCTCGGCCTGCTCCCTGGTCGGGAACAGCGCGTCGGCGGAGTGGATGTTCGTGCCCCAGAACCGGGCGCGTGTGCCGTCCTCGAAGTAGAAGTGCCCGTCGTCCTTCACGGTCACGAACCCGTGCTTGCCGGCGGGTGCGTCGAGCAGGAAGCTGACGTCGACCGGGAACGTTTTCCACGGCATGGCGTAGGGGAACCAACTGCTTGTGTCCTGTTCCTCGACCGACGGCCGCGCGGTGGCGGCGCTCGGCTTGGACGAGCGCGTGAGCCCGAGGCACGCGAACACCGGCGCCTTGCCGGCCGAACGAAGCACGATGCGCCGGATCGACTTCTCCGGACTCGGGTTGTTCCAGGCGAACAGGTACACGCCCACATCGTCGCACTCCGCATTCCTGCCGCGCCAGGCGATGCGCGCGTTCTCCAGGCTCGCGGACGGACGCCACCAGTCCGCCACTTCCTTGCCCGGGCGCACGGGGATCTCGACCGTCTGCGCGTCCTCGTACTCGACGACGTAGGTTGCCGCGAGGTCGCCGTGATTGCCCCAGGCGGCGGCGTGCAGGAAGTACAGGCTCGCGGCGGTCGCGCCCACGGGCACGGCCACCTCGGCGGGGAAGTACGGGCGCGCCTCGCCTTGCAGCACGATGCAGGACTTGCCGCTGTTCCGGGCCGGATCCGTGATGGCGAAGGGAACACTGAGGAAGGACTGACGGCCGGTCGGGAACTCGCGCAGGTCGTTGCCGCCCTGGTCGAACCAGCCGCCGGTCTTGTCCTCCGCCGTTTCATCCCTGAACCCCATGTTCGCCGTGGCGCTCAAGTCAACGGGCGTGCAGCACGCCTCCATGTCCGCCTTCAGAGCCGTCTCGTCCTTCTCCTCGGTCAGGCACGCATCGTCGAACCACACCTCGGTTGTCGTGCTCGCATCGCCGGCGGTCGGGGAAAGCATGACGGAGGCACGGTTCGTCGCCGCGGGAAACCCGGTCGCCACGAGCGTGTATTGCTTCCATGCATCTCCGACACGAATGGTGCGGCTGAGTGCGCTCAGGTACGCCTCGTCGCGGTGGTACTGCAGGCCGATGGTGGCGGTTGTGGGGTACTCGGCGCGCGCCCAAACCGTGAGTCGGTAGACTCGCCTCGCGTCGAGCGGCACGAACTGCACCACGTACGGGCCATGGTCTGCCCATGAATCGGTGATCTTGGCGGAATGCGCACCGCTGTGCGCCGCGCCGGCGTCGAACGTCAGGACCGATGCACGCTCGGCCTCCGTCATGGCGTCCCAGGTCCCCCAGACCTTCCACTCGTCGCCCTGTGCCTCGAACCCCGGATTCGCGAGGAGGTTGCCCGCGGCTGCCGTCGGCGCCGCCGGCTGCGCCTCGGCCTGCCACAACCCCAGCACAACCAGCAACCCCAGCATCCAGACGGTCAGGCGACGGCGTGTGACGTGCATCGGAGCCTCCTTGTGTGCGTCGGTTCGGGCGAGGGCGAGGTGTCAGGTGTCAGGTGTCAGGTGTCAGGTGTCAGGTGTCAGGTGTCAGGGGGGGCTGGCTTTCCCTCAGCTTTCATCCCTCATCCCTCGCCCGAGGTTCGGGTGTCGGGTGTCGGGTGTCGGCGACGTGTATCACGGAAGTTCAGACGGATCCGACCGATCGGACGGATCGGGCTGATCAGGCCTACTCGACTACCGACAGGCTGGCCCCCTGAAACCCGAAACCTGACACCTGAAACCTGCCGCCGCCGCCCTCCTACCGCACGGCGCGGTAGTAGTAGTCGGTGTCGGTGCCTTTGCCGGACATCAGTTCGGCCTGGCTCTTCCAGGCGACGTGCATGTCGGCCCAGAGCATGTTCACGCCCGGTCCGTGCCGCCGGCCTACCGGCAGGTAGGGGAAGATGCCGCCGCCCCAGGTGCAGCTCGGGTGGTAGATGTAGCCGTAGTCCCACGTGCCGCTGGCGGTGCCGTACCAGTCGGTGGCGTCACCCGTGACGATCGAGTCGACCGGGATGGTGACCTTGCGGAGTCGCACGCGGGTCCGTCCCCAGTTGTCGTCATCGCGATAGCCGAAGTGCGGTTGCGAGAAGCCGGCGTTCCAGCCGTAACCGCCACTGCAGGATGTGGCGTACCCGGGCTTGTCGGTCCAGGCCGGGCAGCGGAACA
This sequence comes from Lentisphaerae bacterium RIFOXYA12_64_32, assembly GCA_001803235.1. GTDB lineage: Bacteria > Verrucomicrobiota > Lentisphaeria > Oligosphaerales > YB12-FULL-65-16 > YB12-FULL-65-16. The sequence continues at coordinate 14,773 of MHBL01000168.1, read as the reverse complement.
CGCCAAGCCCCAGGTTGTTGTCGCCGGTCGACGTGGCTGCGACACCTACGTAGCGGGAGACTTCCAGGCGCCAGTTCCGGTAGTCGCCGCCGCCGGCCTGGCAACTGATCGGCAGCCAGTCCTCCGACTCGTCCGCGTACAGGGCGATGCCGACCCCGAGTTGCTTGACGTTTGAGGCGCACCCGATCTGCTTGCTCTTCTCCTTGGCTTGCGCCAGGGCGGGCAGCAGCAGGCTGGCGAGAATGGCGATGATGGCAATGACGACCAGGAGCTCAATGAGTGTGAACGAATGAGCCCTTCGCCTGTCGACGGGCTCGACCAGGGTGAAACCCGTGCACGTTGCCTTGGGCGTGTCGAGGTGTTCGGCCCGGGGGAACGGCCCGCGGCGTGAGTCCGATCGGAACGTGGCGGGGGGCGATTCCTGGCGCATCGTGTGCTCCGCGCTTCTGGTTGGGACTAGACTTGCCATTTCACATGATCAGAGCCGGAGAAGTCATTTACCCGATATATGATTATACTTTGGAAGGCATGAGGCGGCCATGGCAAATCATTGAAGAAACTTAGCATTTCGTAAACAATGGGCCTGTCGGGCTACGGCGGGGGTGCCGGCGCCAGGGGCAATTCGACGAGGCTGGTGTCGTCCGCGAAGAGCTCGGCATCCGTCCGCGAGGTCTGCATGTGGATGCGGACGTGGGTGATGTCTGTGTCGGCGGGGAGGATGAATTCGAGCGCCGTTTCGGTCCACTCCGCCTTGTCGCGCAGGCGCTCGGTATCTCTCCACCACTGCCAGTTGGCGCGGGTGACCTGCAGGCCGGCCACGGAATCGGCATCGGTGCGGACCCAGCAGCCCATGCGGAACTTGCGGTCGACCTTGGTTGGCGCAATGCCGGGCCAAGCCAGAATGCCGCCGAACGTGCCGCCGGTCGCGTCGGTGCAGGTCACCTTGAGGCACTGGCCGCCGTTGCGGCCGCCAGGCACCACCGCCAGCGTGCAGCGCGCATTCTGCGTGATGGATGTAGCTTGCCACCGGGGCGGCATGCCGTCGACGGCGCTGTCGAAACTCGGGTCCGGGATCAGGTTCACGCCGAACACGCGCTTGGCCGAAGCATCGAGTTTGGACAGTTGCCCGCCCGTTGCTTCGTTGGCGGCCACGGCCAGAACGCGCGCCGCTGAGAAGTCGACGGCGGGAGCGGTCAGCACCTGTTCCTGTCCGGGCGGGACGACCGCGCACAGAATGGGTGTGCTGCCGCAGTTCACGGTCACCGGCAGGGGTGTGCTGCCCGCGTTGGCGAGCGTGAAGCGCAGTTCGCAGTGACCACCGAGCCCGGGCACCGCCGCTTGGGCGACGCGTTGCTGGAGCCGCGCACAGGTGGTGACGGTGAACGGGATCGGCGGTTGGCCGACAACAGCCAGTGGCGGCGGCGCAAAGTCCACAGCCGCTCCCAGCACTCGCAGAGTGTCCGTGCCTGGCGTCTGTGTCCAGGTTTCCTGAGCGCCCAGCGCGACGGTCAGAGCACTGCCCGTAGCGCCGTCCGAGTCGACAAGACGCCGGTCCCGGCCCCAGGTCGCACCGCACGCCGCTGTGGGTAGGCTGCTCTGGATCAAGGTCGTCTCGGCGCGGCACAGAGTGGTCCCCCCGAACAGGACCGCGGCGCGTGGCGCGTTGTTGACCGTGCTGAGACTCGCGGCCTGGCCGTCGGTGACGATCTCGCCGAGCCGCACGCGCGCCGCCGCCGGGTCGGTGCGGAACGCGACTGCGATTGTCCTTCCCGCGTCGCTGAGGACGACGCCGACGGCGCCGTCGCCGGTCTCGAGCTTTGGCGTGAGCAGTGTGCCCGCCTCGCCGTCACGGTACGGTTGGATGACGATCAGCGACTCGGCTGTCGCGGCGGGTGTGGTGGTGCCAGCGGTGAGGTGCCACTGGTTCGGCGCTTCACGGAGCGGCGGCGGCGTGAAGACGTCGGTCTGGTTGAACGTGAGTACCTGGGGTGCGAGGAAGTCGATCCGGCACCGCGCTGTGCCGTTGGCGATGGTAACCCGCTGCTGCGCGGTATCCACGTCCATGCGCCGGAGGGCGTGGAACAGGAACTGGTACGTGGCGGGCTGGACGGCCGCGAGTTCGTCGCGGATCACGACGATCGGCGCGCCGCCGGTGTGGATCGGCCGGAGAAAGACGATGCGGCGGCTGAAGCGGCTGAGTCGTCCGGGGTACGCCTCGTGCGCATCGCCGACGGCGTAGTCGCCGGCGACGGTGGTGTAGAACGCCGTCAGACGTCCCCTGGCGTCCCAGTTCCGGATCGCCTGGCCTTCGCCGTTTACGAGTACGGAACTCGATGCCTTCGTCTGCCAGGTCCACTGCGCGTGGTGCGGGCAGCCGTACAACTGATAGTAGCCCGAGGCGATGATCAGCGGCTCGCCGTAGGCGAAGAACGCGATGGCGTTCTGGTCCGCGTACGAATGGCTGATGGACCCGAACGGGCAACTCCTGAGCAGGAGAGTGACGTTGTCACTTCGGTTGGGCAGCGCCGTGTGCATGGCGGCCAGACCGACATCGCGGAACGCATGGCCCTGCGGCAGGTCCGCAGGCGATCGGGCTGCGACTGAATCCGCGTCGTAGAACAGCGCCTCGACGCCCGACAGTCGAACTTTCTGGAACTCCGCGTACCACTTGGCGTACGGGTCGGCGTACAGCGCTGCGAGGCAGGCCATGGTTTCGCCGCCGATCGCCGCGCCCTCCTGGCCGTCCCCGAACGGCGACATGCGGAAGTAGGGCGGGTTGTCGTAGAGTTTGTACGCCGCAGCCTTGGCCAGGTTCGAGCGCCGGTGCGCGGGCAGGCCCGTCATGAGCTCGGCGAGGCGGTAGACGCGGCAGAAGTCACGGACTGCCCACGTCCAGTACGCTGGACCCTCGTACCAGCCGCCGTCTGCGCCACCACACGGGGGATAGTACGGCGACCAGAGCTGGAGCATGGTGTAGGTGACCATTTCCTCGACGGCCGCGTCGCCGACCAGGGCCAGGCTGGCCTCGAACAGGTCGGGCAGGTAGTACATCATGTTGTGGCTTTCGTAGGGGTGTTTCTCGAACGGCCGTTGTCGCCAGCGCTCCCGCATCTCCTGCATGCGGATGAGGAGGCAATCGACGGCGCGTCGCATTTCGTCATCCGAGAGCAGCGGGCGGATGCGATCCAGGACAGTCGGGCCGAAGCGGATGACTTCCGTGCCGACTTCGTCGTTGTGGTTCAGCCGGGTACTGCCCTTGGGGTCCCAGGCCATGATGTGCAGGAACCGGCGCTTGGCTTCCTGTCCTGCGAGTTCGTTGCCGGACAGCAGGTAGTCCTGCGCCAGGTTCGCCATGTCGCGGAAGAAGGGGCGCGTGGTCTGGAAGGTCTTCTGGTACTTCTCGGTCCGGGTCGGATCCTTGGTGTCGGGCAGGAATTCGGGTTCAGGAAGGAGCGGCTTGGCGGACATGGCTTCGGCATTCTTCCGCACGGCATCGGACCAATCGCTGCCGAACTTGGCCAGGGCCTGTCGCCGCAGTTCTTCCAGCCCACCGGGCGGGACCATGATTCGCGGGTGCACGCCGTTGAGGCGCTGGGCGAGGGCGGGGATGTCAGGGAAAGGCACGACCGGCGCGTCGGCGGGGACCACAAAGCGGCGCGTGGTCGACCACTCCGTCGCGCCATCGTCGGGCGTGCCGGGCCGCCAGCGCCAGTGGTATTCGCCGGAAGTCAGCGCCTGTGGCGGCACCGCGAGCATGTACGGACTGGCGACGCGGACCGTCGCCGCCGGTGGGAACTGCGCGTTGCGGCTGTACTCGACGACATAGGCGGGTGCGACGTTCTTCGCCGGATACACGAAACACGGCGGGTTGGCGGTGAGAATCTCGCCGTCCGCCGGGCGCGGCACGGTCTGGAACGGCGCCGGCGGCGCCTCGAACTCGGCGGCAAGCGCGGCGGACGCCAGGATCAACACCCCACCGGCCAGAGCGAACGAACGGACCATGACGTACCTCCTTCTTGACCGGTTGCCGGATGTTTGGGCTGACTCGTCGAGATCATCGACCCCATCGAGGTCGTCGAGAGCTTCGGTATCGCGCTCCGCGCTTGCCCCGCGCTGGCCCTGGACTGGAATCTGGCCACGTGCGGCCTCTTCCGCTTTCCGTTTCCGACCTAGCAGCCTTCAGCCTAACCCTCTGCAGCCTCTCCTCGCCGGGAGCCCGTGGTCAGCGCTCCAGTTCCGGGACGCGCAGTTCGGTGCGGCGTTCGCGCAGCGTGCGGCCTTTCATGTCACCGATCCAGTTCTGGAGGAGTTTCTCATCCAGGTTCACCTCGCAGAACGCGATCGGCTGCTCCTTGGTCGCGGTGCAGAGGACGTCGCCGCGCGGGTTGATGACCATGGTCTTCATGTCGTAGGACGAGACGACCAGGTAGATGCAGTTCTCAATGGCGCGGGCGCGGGCAAGGACTTCGTTGCCGCCCCAGATGGGCAGCAGGATCAGCTCCGCGCCCTTGGCGGCCAGTGCGCGCGCCGGTTCGGGGAACTGCACGTCCCAGCAGATCATCATGCCGACCGTTCCGAAATCGGTCTTGAAGACCGGATAGGTGTCGCCGGGTGTGACGCCGTGGGTGAACTCTTCGTTGGGCAGGTGCGTCTTGCGGTAGGTGCCGACGATTTCGCCTTGACGGTCGATCAAGACGCTGGTGTTGTAGACAACGGTGCCGACGCGTTCGTTGAGGCACGCTACCAGGTAGCAGTGGTGCCGGCGCGCCGCTTCGCCGAGGACCGCGGTGGTCGGGCCGGGGATGGGCTCGGCCACGTCGCAGTAGCTCTTGCCGGTGCCGACGACCGTAATGCCCTCCGGCAGGCAGACGATGTCCGGGCGCTGGGCTGCCGCAGTGTCCACCAGCTTGCAGAACGACGCCACGCTCTCCGTCGCCCCGGCGGTCTTCTCCGGACGATGGAAAATGGTGGCGATGCGCACACGACGTTCCGGCGGTTTCGGCACCTCGGTCAGCGCGACATCGTCCCACCAGACGACACCGTCCTTGGCCCAGGCGAAGTATAGCTCGATGTCGACGGCGGTCGTTTTTTCCGGCGCCTGGAAGGTGCCGGAGAGTTGCGTCCAGTCGCCCGCCGGTTCGGTGCGCCACAGCAGGTCGCGGTAATGCTGGCGTTTGCCGTCCGCCTCGCCCCAGGCCAGGCGCGCAAAGACGCTGCGCCGTTCGCACGGCACGTCGCGCACCCGGTAGTGCGCGGTCAGCCGGTACCAGTTGCCGGCGACGATTCCGGGCACGGTGCAACGGTAGTTGCCCAAGGTCGCTGGATTTCCATGGGCTTCCATCTTGAGCGCACCGCCGCCGGACCGACCGGCGCCGACGTCAACCCCAGACTGCGGCCGCACGCCGTCGTGCGCAGACTCCGCAATCCAGCCCGCAGCTACGCCGTTCGGCCCCGCGACAAAACCATGCGCCTCGAAGATCGTCTTCACGTCCGGTTCTCCTGCCGTGGCGGGGAGCGACAGCACGACCAGCAGCTCGATCAGGGTGAATCCGGTGCGATGGCGCCCCCAGCGCCACGCGGAATTATGCCACTGCCGATACAGGGTCCCCTCCTCGCCTTTGTTCGCGGCCAGCCACGCCATCCAACCCAATTCACCAATTTGCCATTTCACAAAGCCAGCGGTACTGTCGATTTAACCCTAATTAAACGGTACACCATTCCAGGGCGGACAGCCATGGCAAATCGACAGCAGAACTTGGCATTTTCTATACCATCAGGAGAGGGGCTTGGATGCGTCGCTCGACTTTTGTTCGGGGAGCGTCACCATTGGTCCGCGCCGGAGCGCCGGCGTCCGCACGTGCACGAGTTCTGGCAATTGGAACTGGCGACGGAGGGACGGCTGGGGTTGAGCACCGACACCGGGCACTGTGTTCTTGGGGCGGGGCGGATGGTGATCATTCCGTCGGGCGTGGCTCATGCCTTCATCTATGACGCGACCGGCGGCAGCTTCGTCACCCTGAAGTTCGACATCACCGGCCTGGCGGACGCCCCCCGCCACATCGTGCGGACTGAGGAGTCCGTGTTGCTGCGGGTCGGGTCGGTACTGGCCGAGCTCTGTTCGGGACCGGCCCCGATCCCGCAACGGCAGGTACGGATGATCGAGGGGATCCTGGCTGGCTTGGTTGCCGCCTGTTTCCTGTCATCACCGTGCGACACCGACAAACACCCGCGACTGGTGCGCGAAGCGTTGCGGTTGGTCCGCACCCGTGGCGGTGGTCGGGTCACGATCAAGGAGCTGGCCACCGACCTGGGCTGTTCGGCGGTTCACCTGTCGACGCAGTTCCATGCCGCGACCGGGCGCACGCTCAAGTCGTTTATTGACACCGAACGCCTGGCGCGCGCGCGCGACATGCTGCGGTACGCCGACCTGAGCATTTCCGACGTGGGAAACCGGCTCGGGTTTGCCGACATTTTCGCGTTCTCGCGTTTCTTCAAGCGTCAGGCCGGGCTGAGCCCTAGGGCGTTCCTGCGCCAGGCACGGGATTCAGCAGATGGCCGGGGTAGGCCGCCGTGGCGGACGTGACGACACTCCCTCGCCAGGTCTCTTGACGGCAGCGGCGCCATTCTTTGCGCCGTGGCGCGAAGCCCTGACTGCCGAGTGCCGCTCTGCCGATGTGCGAGAGTCCGTGCGTTGCCGGGGGCCGGAACGCATCCTCACAAGAACGCCGGTGGCACTTCGAACAGCCGCTGGTACACGCCGGCGGCGGCGCCCATGACACCGGAATCCGCGCCCAGAGTCGAGGCTTCGATTCTGACGGAACGCGACGCGCGGTCGAAAATGAGTGGTTGCGCTGCGTCGCGGACGTTGTCGAGCAACAGCCCGTGACCGGCCTCGAACACGCGTCCGCCGAGCACGACCATTTCCGGGTCAATGGTGTTGATCAGCCTGGCCACTCCGGCGCCCAGATGCCGGGCGATGTCGTTGACCATGCCCAAGGCCACGGGATCGCCGACGGTTGCGGCGTCGAACAGTCCTTGCAGAGTAAGTTTTTTCGGGTTCAATTGGGTGTCTTTGGACGCCTCGACGCGCGCCTTCAGAAGCGGCAGAACGCCCTGCTCGGAAGTCAGCATCTGCAGGCAACCCTTGAGCCCGCAGGCACACACCGGCCCGCCTTCAACCACGGGGTTGTGCCCCACTTCGCCGGCGCGGTTCGTCGCGCCGCGGTACATACGACCGTCGACCATCAGCGCGCAGCCCAAGCCGCCGGCGACCTGGAGGTAGGCCATGTTTCGCACCCCCTTAGCCACGCCGCGGCTGCACTCGGCCATGGCCCGGTTGCGGACCTCCGAGTCGACAACGGTGCGGAGTCCGCAACGCCGGCTGACGATCTCCGCCACCGGGACGCCGCGCCACCCGAGTTTGGCCGCGAACAGGCACACGCCGGACTCCGGATCAACAGCGCCGGGGATCCCGATGCCGACACCCAGGATGGGCGGTGCTTTCGGGGGGTGCGCGTCGATGCAATTGCGGATGCCGGAGATCAGCCGGGCCAGAACCGCATCGGCATCGCGTTTTGGGGGAGCCGGTATACTCTGCCGCTGCAGGACATTCAGCCCCAGATCCAGCAGCGCCAGCTTGGTCCCGGACATGTCCAGTTCGACGCCAATGATGGCGGCGGCGCCGGGATTGAACCGGAGCAATCGTGGTCGCCTGCCGCCCGCGGGCGACGCCTCGCCTCGCCCGACAGACTCCAGCAGTCCGTCCCGCTTCAAAGCCCCGACAATGTCGGTGACCGTGGCCTTGCTGAGGCCCAGTTCCTGGGCCATCTCTGTCTGCGAGATGAATGGTCGGGTCCGGATCAGGGCGAGAGCCCGCCCCAAGTTGACCTGACGGCTCAAGCGCGCATCCGAAGCGAATCCTCTGTCGTTCATGGCAGATCTCTCCTTGCCGGACTCCGTCTCTACAGCGCATGCCCCGGGATGTCCCGCATCTGAACCGTCTCCCCGCCGCGGAGGGCGGGAGTGACGCCTTCTCGATGCAGGTAGCTCGGGGTCGTGATGACCACCAGATCGACCTCCGGGGCGGCGATCAGTTGGGACGCGTCGAGATAGGTCTTGGGTGGCGGGGTGGCGCCACGGTTGGGAACGAGGTTGTGCAGTAAACGAGCCGCGGCGTCCACGCGTTCCCGGTTGCGGTCGCAAAGCGCCGCCACTCGCAGGCCGGTGTCGTCGAACGGTTCCGCGATCTGCCGGCCAATGCAATTGACGCCCCTCGCGCCAGCACCGATGATCCCAACCCCAATGACTCTCCTGCCGCTGCTGCTCATGTCACTCGTTACTTTCATGTGCCCAGTCCGACTCAACCCCGGCCTTCCGGTGTCACCCAGACGGGGCTCGACCAGGCGCGCTGCCCGTTGCGCTGCTCGACGCGGACACGGTAGTTCAACTCATTCCTGAACGGTTCGTCGTCCTCGACCGTGAATTCAGCGGTGTAGCCTGTCTCGGGGATGGCGCGGTGGATTTTCGCTTTGTAGGCGAGGTGGTGGTAGATGTCCATCCGCTCCGGAGACAGAGGGGCAATGCCTTTGAGCTCCTCGAGCATGCGCACACACTCGTCGCGAAACCACAGTTCCCGACTCCCGGCGGCGAACTCCGCAACCGTGCCCTGCTCGACCAACCCATTCACCTGGACCAGCAGCGCCGCTGCCGCGGGGGCTTCAAACTCGACCACGTTCGCGTTCTGCCAGCGGTTTGTCACTGTGCTGTTCGACGTCGTGAAGCCGAAATCCACGATTTCGCCCGCGATGCGCGGTTCGCCGTGGCCCGGCGAGACCCAGCATTTCTCGACCCCTTCAATCCGCCCTCCCGGAACCGTCAGGCGGGCTTCCCACTGTCGCGTCTGCGCCGGCAACTCGTTCGGGCGAGGCCCCCAGCCGGCCTCGAGACGAAGCTTGAACCGTGAGCGTTGCGCGCCACGCGGAACCTGCCAGGTTCCCTGGTGACAGTGCGTTGCCAGCACCTGACCGTTGCGCAGGATCTCGATGCGATCCAACGCATCGCTTCCCACCACGCGCACCCGGATTCGGCGCGAATCGGAAGCCATGATGATACTGCCCATGTCGGCCTCGTTCACCGTGAAGTCCAGCGCGATCCGGTCGCCGGTTACTCCGTACACTCGACGCGCCTTGAAAGCCTCCCAGAGACTGTCGCGATCGAGTGTCGCTGCCAGGCAGGCCATCCGGCCGCGACCGTAGTGGCCGGGCATGTCGCCCCAGTTGTCCGTGGAGCAGACAGCACCCACGTGGTGGCCCCGGTCAAGCGCCGCCTGCCAGGTGCCCGCGCCAGTGCCTGGCCCCATGTGCGAGTTGCTCCGGAGCCCGAGCCATTCCTCGTCAGTTTCGGAACACCCGTGAATCGAAAAGATCTCGGTGAATGGCGTCATTGCCTCGTCGTACACGTCCCAGTTTCGGCCCCGCACGCCAGGCCTATACGCCGTGTGGTGCGGTATGGCCAACGCGTCTGTGCCGCGCAGTAGCCGGTACAGTTCCGACACAGTGTCAACACGGTGAATCGCCAGGTCCTCACGGCGCGAGAAAACGTTGTGGTCGCCGGACGAACCGTTCCCTTGCCACTCGTAACCCGGAAAGGTCACGAACCGGCCCGGCGTATTCGCGGCCCGGCACACGTCTCGCACCTCCCGCCATTCCTGCTCAAGTCGCGCCGCGGGCTTCCACCCCTCGACCGGCAACTGGTGCGAGGCATCGCTCTCGGCCAGGTGGCCCCCCGGTCGGAATGCCTCGGAACAGGCGGTGTAGTACGCGGCGGCATAGAAGTCCAGGTGCGATGCGGCTCGCGCCAGACTCTCCTCGATCGAGACCGGAGCGTCCGAGAACTGGTACGTGTTGTCGTGCGTCTCGCCCCAATAGACTCGGTGCTTGTTCATCGCGTGGTATCCTTGTGCATGAGCTGCCTGAGCCCGTGCCGTGTCGCGGCGAAGATCTCCAGCCACACACCCAGAAGTCTATTTCCATGTTAGTTTGGTAACTAAACAAACTAACAAGAAAATATACGGGATTGCGTGGTTTGTCAAGATGCACCGACCGCGGTGAACAATACGTCCGTGGCGGGAGGAACGACGGCGTGCTGGCCCATGCGTGAGCCTCCGTGGCCTTGTGCCACGGGTGAATCGGGTTAGCTGGCGTTGTTCGCGGCCCCGAACTACCTCATGACCCGAACGATGCGGAATCCGAGTCGGTCCCAGGTGCAGGTCCGGCTGTTGGATTGACGTCGTGCCGAGCGGCACTCGTTGAGGTCGTCGGTCCAACTGCCGCCCCGGAAGGGCTGCATCTTGCCGGCCCCGGTGGCGGACGTCCTGTCCTGGCACCATTCCCAGACGTTGCCGAGCATGTTGTGCAGGCCGAACGCGTTGGGGCGTCTGGGGTCGGTCTGAGGGCCTTCGTTCGGCGCGTGGGGAGAAGTCCAGAAGCGCGAACATGCGTTCTTGGCATACCAGCAGTAGGACTTGGTTGTGGCTTCATCGGTCCCGTCGCCCCAGTACCTTGCCGCCTGGGTGCCGGCGCGGCAGGCGTACTCCCACTCGGTTTCGAGCAGGAGTCGGTAGGTGTGTGGTGGCACGCCTTCCAGTTTGCAGAGATTTCCGCAAAACGCCTGGCACTCCTCCCAACTGACCATGACCGCGGGGCAATCGCGGTTGCCGCCGGCAGGGGGTGCCAGCCGCTGCCCAGTTACGGTCTCCCACTGGGCAATGGTCACTTCGAGCTTTCCGACATAGATGGTCCGCGGCACAGTGGCGCGTTCAGGTGTGCCGTCGCCGGCGTCGCGGTCCTTCTCCGTGGCCGGGCTCCCCATCTGGAAGGTGCCGGCAGGGACGAGTCGCAGGACGATGCCGGACTTTGCGGTCCGCACTTCAAGTGGCAGTTTTGCCTTTTCAACTTCCTTACGTTGTCGTTCTTGCGCTTCACGGCTGCCGGGTGCGAGGGCTTCGACAGGCGGGTAGCTCGCACTGGAGACTGCGAGCAGGTCAGGGGGTAGCGCGGAGAGCGTTGCCTGGATGACTTGAGTACCGGGCACGGCCTTGTACGTGGTTTCGAACGCGCCGTGGAACAACGGCATGGTGACACGGATGCTATAGGTCTTGCCCTCAACCAGGTCGATGACCGCCGGAGTGGTCTGGGGCATGGTCCGGTCATCGAGCAGAACCGTGGCACCCGTGACTTCGCGCCCATCGGCCATCGCCACGATACGCAGGCGCGGTTTACCGGACTGGCCCGCCTGCTCTTGCAGGCGTTTGGCACGCTCCGAAGTCGGGTCGAGTTCAAGAGCCTTCTCGCTCGCATCGACGGCCTTCTTCCAGTCCTGCCTCGTCAAGGCGTCTTCGCCCTGAACGAGGAGTTCTTCAAGGCTGGCCTGGACCAGGCCGAGTTGCGCGGGGCGGTCGTCTTCGTAGCCGGGCAGGCTCTTGGCTTCGCGGAATGCGGTCGCAGCCGCCGCCCAGCCCCGGGCCAGAAGCTGCTCGTTGGCCCGTGCCATGAGCGCTTCGTAGGTCTTGCGGGTTGCTTCGCCGAGGGACTTGGAGGCTTGCTTCCACTTCTTCTCAAACCCAATCCAGTCCTGTTGGTCTTCCAGGCGCTGACCTTCGTCGGCGGCCCGCCGTGCGTCCTCCCATTCAGTCGCGGCGTGTTGCGTTAGGAGTTCCGGTTTGGCCCTGGCGACCGCGGCTTCGTAGTCGGCCTTGGCTCCGCGCCCGGCAACGGCTGAACTGGCTACGCCCTGGGCTTCGGAAAAGAGAGCCGCGGCTTCGTTCCAAAGCGCCTCCGCCTTGTCGACACGGCAGGCCCAGAACTCCTTTTCGGCCGTCTCCGAGAGGCGGCAGCCCCTCGCCCAGAGTTCCCCGGCGCCTTTGTCCGCTCCTGTGAGGACACCGTGGCGCTGTTTCTCCGCGGCGGTGGTACGGCTCTGCTGGGCACGTTGATGAGTGGCGAGAAAGGTGGCGGCCGGTGCGTAGCGTTCCCGGCAGCGCGGGGCGATTTGCAGCGCCTGTTCAAGGTTGCCGGCCTGGACCGCGGCTCTGAAACTTTCCTCCTCCTGTTTCTTCGCCGTCGCGTCCCGCGCCGCGTCGAGGGAACGGCTGGCGTCCAACCATTTCCTCTCTGCGTCCTGCCATTTTCCGTCCGCCAGGTCTGCGGTTGCTTCGGCGGCCAGGGACTGTGCGGTGGACAGGTGGATGTCGGCGAGTTCCCGCAACGCTTCGATATTCACGGACGAGAGGAGTTCGTCGTAGGACGTCTGGGTCTTCCGAGCCTGGCCGACACCTTCGGCGAGTTGCCGGGCGTCGTTGTAGGCGGTGGTTGCCGCCTGCCAGCGGCTGGCCGCGGCGGTAAAACGTCCACGCCGGAAATCGGCTCGGGCTTCCGCCTCGACGTTTTCCGCGGCGGTCCAGAGAGCGGTGGCATCCTTCTGTGCCCCGGCGTCGACCGCGGCCTTGCGAGCAACCAGCATCGGGGTTTCGCCCTGGCGCGTAGCCTGGCTGGCGCGTGAAACGCAGACCAGAGTCAGGCCCAAGCCGAGAACGAGGAGTATTGCGGCGGTCCCGTAGAGCAGGAAGCGGGTCCGGGCCCGGGCCGCCAAGGCCTGGAGTTTCATCTGCACGTCGGCGCGGACATCCTCGGCAGAAAGGGTGGGGATGGGCGCGTTCTTGAACCGAGGCAGTTTCGTGATCTGGGCCGGCTTCTTCATCGCCCGGACTTGCCGGACGAGTTCCTGCCCATACTTGCGCGCCTCCTCGGCCTCCTGGCGTTTGACCAAGTCCTTGAAGTACGCGTGGGTCTGGAGGATGTCGTGCATCCGTTGCGCTTCGGCCAGTTCTTCCTGTACCGCTTTGCCGGCGAACTCGACATACTGTCCCCGGGGGTGCTTGGTCAAGTACTCCTGGAACGCCGCGATGGCATCGCCATACGCTTCCTGCGCCACAAAACCGGCGGCTTCCTGTTCGGCGGCATGGAAGTCGACATCATCCACCCGTTGCCGCAACTGCGGTTGCAGTGCGTTGAGGGTGGTGTTGTTCGGATTCACGGTCTGGTACTGGGCCAGAAGCCGCAGCGCTTCCTCGGCGCGGTCCGCAGCGACGGCACGCTGGACTTCCTGACGCAGGTGTTCCTCCTTGGCGGAGAACCGAGACGCTTCGTCCTGTATGGCGCGGAGGTCCTGCAGGATGTGCCCCGCAATCGCGCCGGGAAGTCGCAGGTTGGGGGGGACGCGTGCTCCTTCGGCGACGACTTCCGCCCATCTTCTGTTGACCGCCAGGAGCTGCATTCTCTGCCAGGCGCACTGCATCAGCAGGAACCCGTTCACTTCCGTGCCGCAGTTGGGGCAGAACTCCGCGCCGGTTGGGGTGTCTCTGCCGCACTCCGGGCAACCGAAGAAGAAGCCCTGTCCGCACCCGGCGCAATAGCGGGCTTCCGAGTCGTTTTCTGTCCCGCATCCGGAGCAGCGTTTGCCACCGTGGGGGCCTTCTTTGATCGCGGCGGGCTCTTCGGTCTGGCTGAGGGCGTCCAGGGCACGGGCCAGTTCGTTGGCATCCGGGTATCGGTCGTCCGGGCCGTGGGCGGTGCACTTCACGATGATTTCCGCCAGGGCGGCAGGCGGTGGCACCTTCTCGGGGCTGAAGACGTTGGGAACGTCGCCGGTCACCAAGTGGTACAGGACCTTCCCGAGCGAGTAGATGTCGGCACGGCCGTCGACCCCGGCGGCGTCGCGGTATTGTTCGGGTGCCATGTACAGCGGCGTTCCGACAGCCCGGCCACGCTCGGCCTCATCCGTCACATCCGGGAGGCGCGCCAGCCCGAAGTCGACGAGTTTCGGCGATGGTTGCCCCGTCTCGTCCGTGGCCAGCAGGATGTTCCCCGGCTTGACGTCGCGGTGCACCAGGCCCAGGCGGTGTGCGTAGGCCAAGCCACGGGCCACGTCACGGATGAGACGCACCGCGTCCGGGGCCGGCATTTTTCCCTGGGTGGCCAGGAACTGGGCCAGCGAACCGCCGTCGACATATTCCATGACGATGTAGGGGCCTTCGTGGTCCCGGTCCAGGTCATAGATCTGGGCGATGTTGCGGTGGTTGAGTGCGGCGATGGTGCGGGATTCGCGCGCAAACAGGTCGAGCATGCGGGCGAACTCAGGCGTGCTCTGCAGGTCCGGGAGAAGCCGTTTCACCGCAACGTTACGGCCGAGCTTTCGATCGTGCGCTCTGTATACCACGGCGGAGGCGCCGCGCCCGATCGCGTCGAGCACGTCATATCGGTCCGTGAGCGGGACTTCGTGCAGGGACTGGATGGGGATCGGTACGCCCGGCGCGGTCTCTCCGGAGCCGGATCCGTCGGAGAGCAAGACCTCAAGTGCGGTTTCGACGCTGTGGATGTCGACGCGGCGTGTCTGGCCGGGCGTGCCGACCTGATTCAGGGCTTCCGTCAGGTCGAGCGGACCCGGGCGAGGCGGGGATGGGTGGACAGGCGCGGGCAGCGGCGCGTTGCAGGCGCTGCACACCTGCGACTCCGGGCCCATCTCTTTCCCGCATTTCGGGCACAACATCAGTCCTGCCTCCACCGTCCATCATGGAGTGAAACCGCGATATACGGTTCTCCTACAACATAACCCGTCCGCCCGCGAATGGTAGGTTACGGTGTTGTGACTGCGTAATGCGTCAGTGGCGGGTGGAGATAGGGTCGAAGGTTGACCGGGGCTGGCGTCTAAAGTGGTC